>JAESUT010000148.1 GCA_016762995.1 Gammaproteobacteria bacterium
TCTCGGTTTTTGGTCCGCTAAGAGCTTCCCGCCGTCGAGTACCAATGTTCTGCAGTTCAAGCGTTCTATGAGTGCAGCATCATGGCTCGCGACTAGTAGACATACACCGACGCTCTGAAACTGTTGGAAGACTTTCATTACCTCTGCCGACAATTCCGGGTCCAAATTTCCAGTGGGTTCGTCAGCTAAGATAATGCTGGGTCTGTTAACGACTGCGCGAGCGATTCCTACACGCTGTTGTTCTCCTCCTGAGAGAGCGTCGGGAAAGCTCTTTTCTTTCTTCAGTAAGCCTACTTTGTCGAGAGCGGCTCTGACGCGCCGGGCAGCCTCATTCGGTTGATAGCCACATATCTCGAGAGGAAGCGCCACGTTGTCGTACACACTGCGATCATGGAGCAGCTGGTGGTCTTGAAAGACAGTGCCGATCTGGCGGCGATGGCGGGCAATTTGCGCTGCAGAGATGCGATTCAGGTTCACGCCGTTTGCGATTAATTGTCCTGAGCTAGGTGCTTCCATTGCCAAGATGAGTTTTAAAAGTGTGCTCTTGCCTGCGCCGGAGTGTCCAGTAATGAAAGCGAATTCGCCGCGACTAACTTCAAAGCTAATATTAGATAGCGCTTCCTGACCATCGGCATAACGTTTGCTGACGTTATCAAATTTGATCATTCCACTGGCCTGATAGAGAGAAAGCTAAATTAAAAAGGGGGTTCATTCAGAGAAAAGCGCGTCGACATAGTCTTTCGCATTGAACGGCCTTAGGTCATCTATCTTTTCACCTACACCAATGAAGCGAATGGGTAGAGATAGTTTTTTAGCAAGCGCGAACACCACACCGCCTTTCGCGGTTCCGTCTAGCTTCGTGAGGGCGATGCCACTTAGGGTTGTCGTTCTATTAAAGCTCTCGGCTTGGTTGAGTGCGTTCTGGCCGGTAGTCGCATCGAGAACTAATAAGACCTCGTCTGGCAGCCGCTCGTCCTGCTTTTTCAATACGCGAACGATTTTCTCGAGCTCATTCATGAGATTGTCTTTTGTGTGCAATCGCCCAGCGGTATCGGCAAGTAGCACATCGATATTCTTCGCCTTCGCAGATTGATAGGCGTCGAAAATAACCGAGGCACTATCAGCACCGGTGGCTTGCGCCACGACTGGAACGGAGTTTCTTTCGCCCCATACCTGCAATTGCTCCACAGCGGCAGCCCTAAAAGTATCGCCTGCCGCTAGCATGACATTCAATCCCTGCGACTGATAAAGTTTCGCGAGCTTTCCAATAGAGGTTGTCTTGCCAACACCATTTACCCCTACCATCAAGATAACAAAAGGCTTGGACTCAGATTGTACGATAAGGGGCACATCAACAGGCTTTAGAATATCGGTGAGTTCTTGTCGGAGGGCTGCCATGAATTGTTTTGGGTCAGCTAACTGTTTTCGCCCGAGCTGCTTTTTAAGGTTGTCGATAATTTGGTCAGTAGCTTCGATGCCAATATCTGCAGAGAGTAGCTGTGTCTCTATTTCTTCCAGTAGATTGAGATCGATAGTCTTCTCGCCGAGAATTATATCGGCGAGTCCATCGCTAAGCCTGCTGCGGGTGCGGCTTAAGCCATTCTTTAAGCGTGCAAATATTCCGTTGTCTTGATTGGCCACGCTGTCGGCGGGAGCCAGCTCATTGGATTCGCTTTTTAAGGCATCGTTGGATTCGGGGTCTTCAGGTTTCTTTTTCTTGCCTAGACCAAACATGATAAAAATACTCAAATAGATACGGCTACTGGGCTGCTATGCTATCACAGCTGCGAGTTTCATCGAATACTACCGTGAGCGCTGAGATGATAGGCTTACGCTTCGGGCTCGCAACAGATAAAAACGCAAGACTATGGCGCAATCTACCCATCATAAAAACAACAGCGTTCGACTCATCGCGGGTGAGTACAGGAGTAGAAAGTTAGAATTTCCTAGTTTGGAGGGATTGCGGCCCACTGCAGATAGGATTCGTGAGACGCTTTTCAACTGGCTTCAGGACAGTATTCAAGGAGAAACTTGTCTAGACCTGTTCGCTGGGAGTGGAGCGCTGGGCTTCGAAGCACTCTCAAGAGGAGCAAGCCAGGTTGATTTTATCGAGCAGAACACATCGGCAGCAAACTCGATACGAGCTAATATCGAGCGATTAGATGCCAAACATGGCAACTTGTATTGTGCCGATGCGTTCGAGTGGCTAGACAGATATACACAAAACTCAAAGAAATATGGTTTGGTATTTCTAGATCCACCATTCAAAGGTGAGACCCTCGCTAGGGCGATCAAAAAACTCGAGAGTACAAACTTGTTAAAAGACGGTGGGCTTGTATATATTGAAAAAGAAAAGCAATTGAAAGAGAACGGCTTGCCTAGCAATTGGGTAGAAGTAAAAAGCAAGGAAGCCGGGTCAGTTCAATTCGGCTTATACAATATTTTAAAAAGCAGCGAATAAAAATGACAACTGGCACTATAGAGAACGAATTCACTCCCAGCTGGTGGTTGCCGGAAGGTCATAGTCAAACTTTGTGGAGGAAATTTACTGCTGCGAAAAAGGTTGCCCATAGACGACAACGAATCGAGCTTGACGACAGCGATTATATCGACCTTGACTGGACGACCCTCGATCCGAATCAATCCAAAGACAATACGATTGTGTTTTTTCTCCATGGTTTGTGTGGATGCTCTAAGTCTTCTTACATTTTGGCCATGCAGTCGTTGTTGAATACGCAGGGCATCTCCTCCGTTGCAATGAACTTTCGCGGCTGCAGTGGAGAAATGAATAGACTGGCGAGAGCGTATCATTCAGGCGTGTCAGAAGACGTCAACGAAGTGTTTAGTAAATTGGCGCTCGAGTATCCTCAGCACAATTTCGTGTTCGTGGGCTACTCGCTGGGGGCTAATGTACTGTTAAAATGGCTAGGTGAGATTGAATCACACCCCAGCATTCGTAAAGCCGTAGCTGTGTCGACTCCCTTCGCATTGGAGATTTGCTCGCAGGCAATGTTGCAAGGCGTCAGTCGAATATACGGCCAATATTTTGTGCGCCGTTTGGTAAAAGACTTTCAGAATAAGCAGCAACATTTGCAGTCGTTTAATCCAGAACAGGCGGCACGCATCGCCGAGCTAGGCGATACGCGCAGCATCTCATCCATCTGGGAGTTCGATGATCAGATAACTGCGCCCCTTCATGGATTTGCAGGAGCAGAAGACTATTACCGAAAGTGCAGTAGCTCTACTTTCTTGGCCTCGATAGCAGTCGACACACTGTTGATTCAGAGTAAGAATGATCCGATGATTCCGCCCAAATCTATACCTGATAGCGGAATGCTTTCGCCGTCTGTGCAAATGCAACTAACTGAGAAGGGAGGGCATGTGGGCTTCGTGTCTTCAAATCCTGATAATTGGTTAGAGCAGAGGATATTGAATTTCATGCAAGCGTGAGTGATCATGGGTGCAAGCTCTTAGCTCGAGACATAAGTTTCAGATATTAAGTTCAAATCGTAGTTGTAAACCAAGGCCACAGTGCCTGCCCACAATAAAAATGAGAATGTTATGAAAATTGCTGTCTATCCGGGAACGTTTAATCCAATCACCAATGGTCATATGGATCTAGCAGAACGAGCTGCCGGTTTATTCGATAAAATCATCGTGGCAGTAGTCGGTAAGAATCAGCAGAAGCCCAATGCCTTGCCGTTGGAGCAACGGGTACAGCTCACTAAAAAAGTGTTGGGTCATCTAGAAAATGTGGAAGTTAGGCCATTCGATAGTCTAATCACGCAATTCGTCAAGGAGTGTGACGCCAAAATCATCCTGCGTGGACTGCGCACCGTTGCTGACTTTGAGTACGAGTTTCAGCTAGTTGGCATGAACCGTATTCTGGAGCCGAGTATTGAAACTGTGTTTCTTGCACCGGCAGAACATCTTTCCTATATTTCATCTACGCTGGTGCGTGAGATCGCAGCCTATGGCGGTGACATCTCCAAGTTTGTCCATCCGGCTGTAGCCGAAGCCATGGCAAACCAGAAACAGTCTTCGATCTAGCCCAAGATCTATTTTTGGCATTGGGAGCAATACACCGTGCTTCGTTGTCCCTGGCGAATTTCTTTCAAAGTAGTTTTGCATACATGGCAGGGTTCGCCTTTGCGGCCATAGACCTGAAGCGACTGTGCAAAGTATCCTGGCTCGCCGTCGCTACCTGTGAAGTCTCTGAGGGTTGTACCACCAACATCGATCGCTCGCTGTAGAACTTGCTGAATACACTGTAGCAGTCTCTCGTAGCGCGGCTTCGAAATTTTTCCTGCGCTGCGCTTCGGGTTGATACCGGCAAGAAAGAGCGATTCGTTTGCATAGATATTCCCCACCCCAACGACTACTTTGCTGTCCATGATAAAAGTCTTAACAGCGACGTTTCGGGCGCGGCTCTTCTGAAATAAATAATCGCTGTGGAATTCATCACTCAACGGTTCAGGTCCGAGAGAGGCCAAGAGGGGGTGTGATTCTATCGACTCAGTATCCCACAACATGCAACCGAAACGTCGTGGATCCGTGTAACGTAGCACCTTGTTGTTGGTAAGCACGATATCGACATGATCGTGTTTCGCCGCTGGTCGATTTGAGTCGACGATTCTGAGGCTACCTGACATTCCCAAGTGAATGAGCAGGGTTCCTTTTTTGGTTGCGAGTAGCAAATACTTTCCGCGCCTAGAAACTGATTTGAAGGTTTCCCCCGGCAGGTCTTTGCTGAGCGCCGGGGTAATTGGCCAACGTAAAGTTTTGCGGCGCAGTATGACTTTGCTAACCTTCTTATTCTCGATATGTGGCTCGATGCCGCGACGAGTTGTCTCTACTTCAGGTAATTCCGGCAATTCGCACCTCGGTTGACTGATTGCTAGCAGCTTGCGCAGACTGCTTTATAATCCTTCCCTCAGCTGAAAGGAAGCAGTCATGAGTACGCAGCAGAAAATGTTATTAGGGGTCGATGCGGGTGGAACGTTTACCGATTTCGTGTTGGTGCGGCTTGAGCCGACCGTTAGCATCACTGTTCACAAAACCCTATCTACCCCCAAGGCACCCGAGCGGGCAATTCTAAATGGTATAAAGGCAATGGGTCTAGAGTCTCATCTTGGTGATGGTAGCCTGCAGATTGTTCATGGAAGCACTGTTGCGACCAACGCGGTTCTCGAAGGCAAGCTGGCTCGGACTGTCTTTATTACGAATACTGGCTTCGCGGATATGTTGCAGCTCGCGCGACAGACGCGTCCTGAGCTCTACGCACTGGAGACTCCGGCAGTGCAGCCACCAGTCCCAGCTGAACTGTGTCTTGAAACCGGTGGCAGAGTCGCGGCAGACGGCACTGTGGTTTTGCCTCTTACGGAATCTGAGCTCGATGTGCTGCTTGAGAAAATTGAATCTCTTGCACCGGATGCCGTTGCGATTAATTTGCTCTTCTCGTTTCTAGACGACAGCTTTGAGCGCAGAATTGAATCTGCAATTAAGGCGCAATCTGGTGAGCGTTTCGTAAGTCGCTCCTCCACTGTATTGCCCGAATACAAAGAGTATGAGCGGGGCATAGCGACCTGGCTTAATGCGGCATTGGGTCCGGTTATTAGTGGATACCTAGGCGCGTTGCAGCATGAGCTAGGCGGCACTTCGCTGCAGGTCATGCAGTCGAGCGGCGAGACGATGTCCGCAAGCATGGCTGCACAATCGGCGGTAAATCTCTTGCTGTCCGGCCCCGCAGGTGGACTTACTGCAATCGCCTATCTCGCGGCGCAAGTGGGCAAGTCAAAGTTTCTTAGCTTCGATATGGGAGGGACTTCTACGGACGTCGCTCTGTTGGATGGGAAAATACGAACGAGCAATGAGTCGTCAATTTCGAACTATCCGATTGCTGTGCCTATGGTTGATATGGAGACAATCGGAGCGGGAGGCGGCTCGATTGCCTATGTCGATACCGGGGGAATGCTTCAGGTTGGCCCGCGCTCGGCGGGTGCTGACCCTGGGCCCGCTTGTTATGACCGCGGCGGCATCGACGCCACCGTCAGCGATGCGAACGTGGTGCTTGGCCGATTGCAAAGTGACTCTGTACTCGCCGGTGATCTGCGCCTCAGTCTCGAGAGAGCGGAAGCAAGCATAGAGCCGCTCGCGCAGAGAATTGGTCTATCGATAGAGGAAACGGCGCTGGGCATTATTGATATAGCCAATGAACACATGGCGAAGGCGATCAGGCTTATCTCCGTGAACAAAGGCCACGACCCATCGGGCTTCATACTTGCGAGTTTTGGTGGCGCCGGTGGTTTGCACGTATGTGCACTCGCCGATGCGATGGCTATGAAAAATGCGCTAGTGCCAATACATGGAGGCGTTCTTTCGGCGCTCGGTATGGTGGTAGCGGATCAGGGAAGACAGTTTTCCAAGACGCTGAGCCTCGATGCGCAGCAGATTGATGAGAAATCATTGCAAGAGCAGTTTGCTCAGTTGGAGCGAGGCGGTTTGGAGCAATTGGCGCTGGAAGGTCTAGACTCTTCAGTTCTGGTTTCGAAACGCAGCGCAGATCTTAGGTATAAGGGGCAGTCTTATACGTTGAATATTGACTGGGATGCCCTAGACGAAGTGCTTGATGCCTTTGAGCAACTTCACAAGCAGCGCTACGGTTATATCCACGATGCCCCGATCGAGCTGTTGACGATTCGCATTAATTTATCGACAGAAAAAACTCCATTTGCATTGCCGCAGTTTATTACAGGCCCCCGCTGCAATAATATTCGATACTGCAAGGTCTATGGAGAGGCTGAGCAGGCAAAGCTATTGGCGCGTGAAGATTTGTATCCGGGTGAACCCATTGAGGGCCCCGCAATTATTACGGAATACGCAGCGACCACGTATGTAGCCAGCAATTGGTCAGTAGCTGTTGATAGTTTTGGTAATCTAGTATTGCAGAGACTAAGTTGATGGTATGGCAGTCGCTTCGGTTATAACTTAAGCCGTGCTGCATACCTGGAACATAGCAATCTTAGTAGTTGGGAGATGAACTGGTTTACTGTCAGAAGTCGTATACATGCAGATGTGAGTCATTATTGGATGGCAGTTATTTACAGGTCAAATTCTCAAGTGCTATAACGGAACAGCTAGCATGATAGATTTTAAGTATTATTCCCAGGGGGCCGGTGAACGCATCGGTAATGAATAAGAACAAGGCAAGGCCGGCATTACCATGAGACTACGCTTTCTCCAGTACGCTTATTTACTATCAGGCTTGGCCTCTAGCTTAATGGCTGTTTTAGCTGGATCACTGGTGCATGCGCAGGAAGCCGTGGAGCCTGAAGAAAGCGTTCGCTCGCGATCGCCACTCCTGTATATCGATACGCCGGTCCTAGTAGAGGAAGGCCTAGATCCCTTGATGCCCTTTATACGCCAGAGCGTGCCGCCCATCGACCCAGAGGCAGACCCGGCCTTCGGTCAGCGCGTGGATAGTATTCGGCAATACAACAACACCGTGACAGATATTGAGCTGGATGGAGGTGCCTGGGATCGCGGTCTCATAGAGGAACTCGCGTCCTTGGGACGCTTGCAGCAACAGCAGGGCAATCATGTCGGCGCAATTGAGACGTTGGATAGAGCCATTCATGTAAATCGAATTAATTCTGGCCTCTATACTCTTGAGCAAATCCCCGTAGTGGAACAGCTAATACAGAGCCACATGGCGCTGGGTGATTGGGAACAGGTTGATCTGTACAACAATTATCTCTTCCATGTGCAGCAGAAAGCTTATGGTATTGATGATCCGCGCCTAATACCCGTGCTAGATCGTCTTGCAACCTGGAATATTCAGGCCTTCAAAATTGGTTATGGAAACTTGCGGGGAATTAGGCTGCGTCAGTCTCAGATAATGTTTAACGCGGCGGCACGCATGGTGGACATGCACTTTGGTAAGACCGACGAGCGTTATCTAAATTATCAAAGGAATATCGCAAATTCGGCCTATTTGGTTTCCAGAAACCCTGATTTGATGATGGAGATCAACAGGCCTGAATATAGAAACATGCAGCAGATGCTTGCACAGAAACTTAATGAGCAGCGCAGGGTGCGGCCCCCAGGCTTCCGTACTGGCGAGCAGGCTCTGCTGGAAATAGTGATGTTCTATCAAGAAAAAGGCGATGATAGCTATGCTTTAGCCGAAGCGATTACTCACTTAGCCGATTGGTATCTTGTGTTCGAGCGGCGCCGAGGCACCTTGGAGAACTATAAGCGAGCGTGGGACATGCTTCAGGAGCTGGAGAACAGTGAACAGTTAACAGAGCGATTATTTGGCAGTGTAGCTTCACTTCCCTCATTCGTGTCATCAATAGAAACGCCTGATGCGTTCTATAGAAACAAGGACGGGACAGAGGCATTGAATTTTGATTATGCGGATTTGACCTTTGATGTGACGGCAAACGGCTTGGCGAGGAATGTAGAAAGTATCTCGGAGGAAACGGAGGATAATCAGGCGCAACTGAGCAAATTGCGCATATCGGTTCGCTCTATGCGATTTCGGCCGCGAGTTATTAACGGCGAGCCGCAACATTCTTCTAAGAACCATTTTAGGTACCGGTATTGGTACTAATTGATTAAGCGAACAGGTAGCATCGAGCCAATAATTGGCAGAAATAGGGGGCTTACGGCGTAGTCGTTAAGCTTTGGTTAAGGCGCTTAAGACTATTAATAGTGGCTATTTTGTCGGCATTGTGAATTTTATAACTGATTAAACATGCAGTTAAAATCCCTTAAAATATAGATTAAAGCCATTAACTTTCGAGTACTGGCCTAATGCCGGAATTCGAGAACAGGAACACAAAGTATGGAATCCATGCAATTGAGGATATTCAAGGGCAAACAGCATTGGCCCTTACAGCCTCTTTCACGGCTTATAGTTTTAGCGGCGCTGAGTTTTAGTTTAGTGGCATGCGAATCTAGCAGCTCGAGCTCGAGTAGCTCACCGTCCATGCCTTCTCCTCCTTCTTCAAGCTCTAGTAGTTCGCCGCCTTCAATTCCTAGCCAAAGTAGCCCCTCTTCCAGCCAGGGTACGCCCAGCCTTCCCTCTCCCCCCTCCAGCCAAAGTGGACAGCAGAGCAGTTCCCCAGGCAGTCAGTCCTCAGCGAATTCAAGTAACGCGGGCCAACAGGCTGGGCAAGAAAGCAGGGATGGTTCGAGCCCCGCGGCTCAGGGCGCCCAGCAGGGTAGTCAATCGACAGGCAGTGCAGCCGGATCTACTCCAGCAGGTACACTAGGTAATAGCCCCGGTCAGGCAGCGGGCTCTCAGGCTCGATTGCCAAGCGCTGGAGATCAGTCTGGTAGCAACGGTAGAGACGGATCTACTGGTGATCTCGATGGTGGCGCAAACCAAGCATCTGGCGGCGGATTAGGCCGCCCAAGTGGTGATTATAGTCTAGATACTCTCCCGGATGGGATATTAAGTGGAGATTCAGGCGGCCAAGGCTCTAATGGCCAGGCCAGTTCGGGAAGCGGAGATGGCACAGTGCAACCGAGTGGTAATGGCGCGATGACGGCACAGGAGCGAGGGCAAGTGTTGGATGAACGACTTCGCCGCGGTTACGAAACATTCGATGGGTTTATTCTCAGTGAGAGAGAGCGGGCGCAGGCAGAGAGTAATGCGGCTGGGTCAGCGGCTATCGGCGGTGCAGCTGGCGGCGGCGGTGGAAGCAGTTCCTCACAACCACAGACAATGCCCGAATCAGGTGCTATTCCCTCTGCAGTATTGGCGTCCACACTACCGCCTGGAGCATCTAGCTCGCCCCCTCCTGAGTTATTTCCCGCGCCTGAAGATATTCCGAATGGACGCGATGACGATGTTGTAGCGAGACAGCTTCGTGAGGCGGCTATGAGCGAGCCTGACCCACAATTGCGTGAAGCCCTCTGGCAGGAATATAGAAATTACACGGGTTTAGGTGAAGATCAATGAGAGCGATGACAGTTTTAACAGTGCAGCAGGCAAAGAAATTAGTGGGTGCAGGGCTGTTAGCGCTTCTGTTGACGGCGTGTAATTCATACACTGTTAAGACCACCAGTTACACGCCCATCATTCAAGATAGTCAGGATGTGCCTGAAGATTTACTCCTCGATGTTGGTGTCGCGGTGTTCGACCCGGGCATAGATGAAATTGATAAACGTGACGAAGAAACCACTAATCATGAAATCCGCGTAGCCGAGTCGCGTTATGCACCCTTTCTCTTGGCGGAAACACTGCAGCGTTCGGCTAACTGGGGCATCGTGCGTTTGATGCCCAATAACGAAAGCCCAATGGATGTTGTRATAAATGGCACTATCTTGCAGTCAGATGGTGAGGCCATGCAGATTCGTATCGAGGTGACTGATTCGAGCGGCCGTGAGTGGTACACCAAAGTGTATTCTGARTTGGTTAGCCAGTTCAGCTACGAGCCGTCGCAGCGGCAGAAAGCCGATCCATTTCAGGTTATTTACAACAAGATCGCTAATGATTTATTGGAATATAGGAAGCGTAATTTAACAAACCAGCAGATAGTAGAGGTTCGCACTATATCCGAATTGTTGTTCGCCCGCCGATTTTCGCCGGAGGTATTCGATGCGTATTTATCGACAAATCGTCAGGGTAATCTGGTGATAACCGCTCTCCCGGCCGAAACTGATCCAGTGTTGCAAAGAGTGCGTGACATTAGAGAACGGGACTTCATGTTTATTGACACCGTTCAGGATTACTACGCGACCTATGTTAGGCAGATGCGCTTACCTTATGACACATGGCGGGCATTGAGCTACGACGAAACTATTGAGCTTAGAGAGCTAAGGGCATCTGCTAACCGCCGATTTGTTGCGGGAGCGGCGGCGGTTTTAGGTGGCTTGGCAGCAGCGACTGGCGGTGGAAATTATGCGACACAAACCGGGGGTGCAATTGGTGTGGGTGCGGGGGCGTACCTGATTAAGAGTGGATTCGACAAACGAGCCGAAGCGAAACTACACTCGGATGCGTTACAAGAACTGGGCGAGTCACTAGAGAACGAAGTTGCCCCGCGTGTATTTAGTCTGGACGATCGTACTATCACACTCACGGGGTCAGTCGAAGAGCAGTATGCCCAATGGAAAGAAGTTCTGGCAGATATTTACGCGTCAGAAGTAGGTGATATTTAATCGGTTCATCCGCCATAGCGGATCTCCCCACGAACAGAATGCACTATGCTAGATAAAGATGTCGACAAGATTGACTCTGTTAATTTTGATCACAATGATAACTCAGTATTTCGAGATCAGGCTGCTAATCAACAAGTCGAGAAGCCTTCGCCTTGGATTTGGTTTGGCCTTGGTGGCCTGTTGTTGCTTGCCCTACTGGTCATCTTTGTTCTTCCCTCCATTGTTTCCGAATACGAATTGCCCTTAGAGCGGCGAGTCGATTTGCTTGATACCCCCGTTGGTGAAATTGTAGCGAGTAATGCAAATGCGATCTCTCCCTTCGAGGAGGCACAACGCGCATTGCAGCGAAAGGAAGCGCAGGATGTGCTTGCCGAGTTATTGGCCTATCAGACTGAATTAGATGCACTGGATGTAGCCGTTTGGGGGCAGCAAGCCTATGAGGCTTCCTTGGAGCAGGCCAGTATTGGCGATGAGTATTATCGGGCGCAGGACTTTCTATTGGCCCGCGAGTCCTACGAGACTGGCCGCGATGGTTTGAGCAGTCTAATCGATTCAATTTCCTCTGTTCTCGAGCAGACTCTTATAGAAGCAGAGCGGGCGCTGATCAACCTAGACTCAGCAGATGCACTTACAAAGTATACCCTAGCGTTGCTGTTGGATCCGGAAAACGAATTGGCACAGATAGGCGAGCAGCGCGCGCTAACCTTGGACAATGTTAGTGACCTGCTGAGAGAGGCTAACGATTTAGTCGAGGATGGAGAGTTACAGCAGGCTCTAGCGGATTACCGCGCCGTGTTAGATTTGGATAGCTACAACGAGGACGCCGCGGATAAAATTGCGGTAGTCTCCCAGCTTATTACTGAGAACGAATTTGCCCAAATCATGTCGAGTGGTTATTCGTTGCTGCAACAAGGTGAGCCCGAACAGGCAGTAGCTGTATTTCAGAGAGCCTTGCGACTTGGCATTAAGCAGAATGAAGCCCAGGCTGCAATTAACCAAACCGAGAACGAGATTGCGAATACTGAAATCAATCGCTTAAGTGGGCTGATTACAACGGCGCAGCAGAACGAGCAATGGCAGGAGGCGGTTGATCAATACGACAATGTCCTCGCTATCGATAGCAATTTATTGTTCGCAATTGAAGGCCGCGACTACGCAGACAAGCGAGCGAGATTAGATCAATTGCTGGTGGAGGCAATAGACAATCCGGAACGATTTTCTGAGGATGAAGTTTTTGAAGAGACGCGCCTATCGTATTTCATTGGTCGGGATATTGAGAGTCCCGGGCCTAGGCTCGCAGAGCAGTTAGATGAGCTGGAAGCGTTCTTGGAATATTCGCTTGTACCAATAGACATCTCCTTTAGATCTGACAACCAGACCGAAGTTACATTGCTAAGAATTGAGGAGTTGGGAATGTTTGAGCAAACGTTCCTCTCGCTGAAGCCGGGCCGCTATGTTGTTATAGGAAAACGTAGCGGCTACAGAGAAGTTCGCGAGGAGTTTACTGTGGGCTTTGGCCTCACCCCCGAGACTGTCATCGTTCAATGCGACGAGCGTATCGTTTCTTCAAGCAGGCGATAATTAATGAGTAACAGTGATGAAATAGAAGATGTTAATGGGGCAACTGACCCTATCACACCTATAGACTTCACCCCGCACAGTGAAGAGTCTCAAGCTTTTTCTTACAAATTTAAATGGTTGCACGTGGTGGTGGCCAGTTTTCTTCTCGTATCGTTATCGACAGGATGGTTTGTGCTAACTGCTCGATCTGTGTTCGTGGAGGTGGATCCTATTACCGCACAAATAAGTATCGATACTGGCACTAGCTTCAAGCTGGGTCAGCGCTATCTCATGCGTACGGGCTCTTATCAGCTTACGCTGCAAAATGAGGGTTATCACGAGACAGTCACTCGCCTATTGGTGAGCCAGGAACAATCGCAGACGCATCCATTCGTGATGCGCAAACTCCCAGGAATTATTAGCTTCGATAGCACAACTATTTCCCAGGCAAGGATCAGAATCGACGGTGTCGATATTGGACTAACACCCTTAGTGAATGTAGAGGTGGAGCCGGGTGAACATCAGCTATCAATTTCCAAAGACCGATACCTTGATTTTGGCGAGACAATTCATATTGAAGGAAGAACTGTTAAGCAGAGCTTTTCGGCTAGTTTAGAGCCAGCGTGGGCGACTGTGAGCTTGACTACTACGCCTAGCGGAGCGGATGTCTTGGTGGACGGAGAACTTGTCGGTAGCACGCCGATAAATGTCGAAATTATCCAAGGACAGCGCGAGCTTGTCCTAAAGCTTGCAGGACATAAGGCCTGGCAGGAAGAATTCGATGTGCTTGCTGGCGAAGACTTTTCTGTACCGTTGGTTGAGCTTACGCCCGCCGACGGGCTGTTGTTTATCCAATCGAATCCTACGGCGGCAAGCGTAACAATTGGGGGCGAATTTAAGGGCCTTACTCCGCTAGAAGTAGCACTGTCTCCGGGCCAGAGTCATGAACTCACCTTCTTTAAGAACGGCTATAACTCGAATTCGCTCTCGATCCGAACGCAGGCGAACGAAGAGCGAGAATTAACTATAGATCTAGAGCCGATATTGATGACAGTCAGTGTCAGGGCTCAACCTGACGACGCCGAACTCTATGTAGATGGTGAGTTTAGGGGGTTAGCAAATCAAACCATCGAATTGATGGCAGCAAGCCAGCAGATCGAAATTCGCAAGGCTGGCTTTATTCCCTATTCAACCGAATTCACTTCACGCCCAGGATTGGAACAAATAATCAGTGTTTCTCTTAAGTCTTTGGAGCAGGCACGTTTGGAACAAATTAAGCCGGTTATTGTGTCGGCGGCGGGGCAGGCGCTTAAATTGTTTTATCCGGGTGCTTTTACCATGGGCGCCTCGCGACGTGAAGCGGGCAGAAGGCCGAATGAAAATCTTCGCGACATCAAGTTAGAACGGCCCTTCTACCTGGGTAATCGTGAGGTTACTAATGCTGAATTCAGACTATTCAATGACCAACATAGCTCTGGAACTCTAGAGGGGCTAACTCTCGACAACGAGGCGCAACCTGTTGTCAGAATTACTTGGACCCAGGCAGCATTGTTTTGCAATTGGTTGAGTGACCAGGAATCATTGCCGCATTTCTATGAGGTCTCGGCTGAGGATGTTGTTGGATTCAATGCAGAGTCTACCGGCTATCGCTTGCCTACCGAGGCAGAGTGGGCCTGGGCCGCAAGAACCGATGGCAGCGGAAATCAGCTTAAGTATTCTTGGGGGAGTACGCTTCCTCCGGCAGAGAATTCGGGAAATTTCGCGGACATAAGCGCCCAGTCCTATCTCGGACAAATAATGTTCGATTACAACGATGGCTATCTCGCTACTGCGCCGGTCGCAACATTCGATGCGAATCACTACGAACTCTATGATATGTCGGGTAACGTCTCAGAGTGGGTGCATGATTTTTACGGCGCAGTGGGCGCTATCGGTGGAGTCGAAATTGATCCGCTTGGGCCTAGGACAGGTCAGTTTCATACAATTAGAGGCTCCAGCTGGGCGCACGGCTCGGTAACTGAACTGCGCCTGTCATTTCGCGATTTCGGCATCGATGTACGCGACGATGTCGGTTTTCGAATAGCGCGTTATTTAGAAGAATAGGACTATGCGTAATCTACTTTTGTTTACATTGTTAAGTTTCTGTCAATTTGTAAACGCGGCAGAGAATGACCCGTCAGCTCAAGATTCAGATCTGCAAGAGGTGGCACAAGTCGAGCCAGATTCTAGCATCGAGCCTCAAGAAGGCGGCAGCGATTTAACCGCCGCCGAAATTTCAGATACAAACGAAGATAAAGAAGAATCGTTGGTGCGCTTTATCCCGACCGAGGAAATTTCACAGGACTTCGGCGTTTCGTTTCCCGTCGATATTTAGAAAAGAAAAGCAAGAAAGCTAAGGAATTAGTATGAAGCAAAGGTTGTTATCGGAAGCACTCTATCAAATTGCCGCACTAATTATTGCGGTGATCGTTGTTCATGCAGCATACGTTGCAGTGATACGGCCTAACGCCGACTTGATCCAACAACAGCAGAATGTGTTACAGGAAACAGACCCTAACTTCGTTCCGGAACGTTCAATCTATATTATCTTGCGTGATTTCGAACAAGAAACATGCATAATTTTATTGCTTTGGGCTCTCGCGATGCTGGGTATGAAGGTCCAGCAGACACTGCGAGAGAGGGCGCTGCTAGATAGAACCCTGATAAATATATCTGATGGCATGAGTATATTGCCCGAGGATGCACGTAAATATGCGCGCTCACTGCAGGCGTTGCCAGAAAGGGAGCGTCAATTTCTCTTGCCTAGGGCTTTACTCGCGGGTCTGCATAGATTTCAGTCCACTAAGAATATTCAAGATGTTGCCACCACCATCAAAGTCACTTGCGATACCGAAGCAGATCGAATGGAAACGGAGATGTCGATTGTTCGCTATATCGCGTGGGCGATTCCTTCGATTGGATTCCTTGGCACAGTTCGTGGAATTGGCACGGCACTGGGCCAGGCGTATCAAGCTGTGAGCGGGGATATTGTGGGTGTTACTACTAGCTTGGGTGTGGCTTTTAATTCAACCTTCGTTGCACTTGTGGTTAGCATCCTGTTGATGTTCGTACTTCATCAATTACAACTGATTCAAGATAGGTTGGTATTTGATTGTCAGACTTACTGTGACGAAAAAATGTTGAGACATTTACAAGTACCAGCAGAGAGAGATGTTAAATAATGAGTTTGAAAGTTATCGAATTAAACGATAACGCCTTACGTGTTGGCGATGAGTCCGGAATTCTTGTTGAGAGTCCGGGCTTTGCGTTGGCTGTTGATAAGCAGATACAGCTGGGAGACGTCGCGAAACAACAGGCGCGGATACATCCAACCAGTAGTTATAACAAATACCTGCATGAATTGAGTTTGGATCCGATAAGTCAAGCGATTGGTATTCGCCACTTCGCCGATATCGCTTACGCACATCTACTGCATTTAGCAGAAGAAGGTGGCATTGATGCGGATGTGATCTTTGCGGTGCCTGGAAATTTCACCAGAGCGCAACTGGCTATTCTTTTAGGGCTCGCAAAGCAGAGCCCCTTTCAGGCAGTTGGTATGGTGGACTCGGCGCTGGCTGCGGCCCACGCGGCCACCCATACTGGATCCCTCATCTATGCTGAGATGCAGTTGCACCAAGTAGTTCTCACTAAAATTGTCGCGGGTCAGGACAGTCTACAGCGTGATTCGGTGATCCAAATCCCGGGTGTGGGTAGTCAAAACTTCATGGACCTTATGATGCAACTGGCTACAGGCTTGTTTATTGAACAGTGTCGATTCAATCCGCAACATGATGCGGAATCAGAGCAACAACTCTATAACGCGTTACCGTTTTGGTTAGAAAACGATGACAGGGATCAAAACAGTCTATTACTCGAGTTAAAAGTTAACACGGCGGTGCACACAGCGAAGATGCCGCGTGAAAGCCTGATCAACAATCTTTCCAGATATTACAAGAGCATCTGTCAGCAAGTTACTGAACTCGTGGTGGACGGAGATAGCAAACTACTCTTAAGCCCCGATTTCGCAGACCTACCTGGCTTTCGTTCGTTTCTGGACGAGAGTATTGAATTGGAGGTGCTTCCTGTCGATGCAATTAGCAGGGCCGTTATTTTGAATCGGAACAGTATCGTAAGCGGTGATGATCAGATCCAATTGATTACTTCGCTACCTAAAGTTGCAGATCCGGTGAAGGCGGGCAGTCCATCATCCAATCCTATCGCAGCGGAACCTGAAGAGGGAAAAGCGACGCATGTGCTAGTCGGTAGTACCGCGATTCCGTTGGGCTCTATAAATCTTCCGGAGCTTGGACGAATAGAAAAACACGAAGACAGGTTCTACTTAGATAGTGGAAAGATAGAGTTCTTGTTGAATCAACATACGGTTTCTGGAAAACACGAGCTTGGTCTGGGCGACCTAATTCAGTCTAGTGAAGATAGCGAGACGATTCGATTAATACAGGTAAGCAATGTCTAGCAGTAAAGAAAGACGCAGGGACTTAAACCCCGTCAGCCTGGCATTCCTAGATGTCATGTTCTGCGGGTTTGGTGCGGTGATCTTGATTTTCCTAATTCTCGATCATAATAGTACTGTGACTATCTCGGAGCAAAATCCTGATCTGGCCGCCGAGATAAATTTGCTTAGAGAAGAGGTTAAGGACGGTGAGTTAGGTTTGGTTGAACTGCGCAATATATTCTCGGATGTGAGTTTCGAAATGGTCACTGCCGAGGGTTTAGCACGGCAGATACAAGAGCAACTACAAACGTTTCTCCAAGAGCTGGCGGCTTTGGAAAATTCTTCGGTTGCTACCGAAGAAAGCATTGAGAAATTACGCGCAGACGTGGAAGCCCTAGAAGAGGAGCTATTGCGCTTACAGGCGAGCGCCTTCGAGCAGGAAGGCAACAGCGTGCGACAATTTCTAGGAGACGGAAACCGGCAGTATCTATCTGGTCTATTTTTGGGGGGGCAGCGGATTCTAATATTAGTAGACAGTTCTGCAAGTATGCTCGACAGCACGCTGGTGAATATTATTCGCACTCGCAATATGTCAAACGCGCGCAAGAAGCAAGCCCCGAAGTGGCAACGAGTTGTTAAAACTGTAGACTGGATTAGCACACAATTGCCAATTACGAGTCGTTATCAAATTTGGGAATTTAACGAAAATCTTGAATCTGTATTGGGCGGCTCTCTCGATAGCTGGCAGGAAGTCGCAGACCGAGACGGATTAAACGCTGCAATCGAGAACGTGAAAGAAATCGTGCCTGCGAATGGTACAAACATGGAACAAGTCTTTAGGGCTGTGGCAAACATGTCACCGAGGCCGGACAATATTTTCTTGATTACAGATGGTTTGCCCACTCTAAGTGACCGCGGCTCGAACAATACGCTGGTAACGCCCTC
>JAESUT010000074.1 GCA_016762995.1 Gammaproteobacteria bacterium
TTGATAGCGTGCGGGAAGCTCAAACAGATTGGGTTGATCAATCGACGGTAATTCTTCTAGGCCATCAACAAAATACGCATCGACCAGCAAATCGGAAGGGTCTGTTATGCGGTATTGAGGCTGCGCAGGAAATGACGAACAGGCGCTTAGAGTTAGAGCAATTATTGCCAACAGCGGTGATAGTGAGAAGACTCTGATCATGTCCCTTCCCTCATTGAACTCGCTTTTACCTTAACTGAAAGTCAATGTTTTACCAATCAATATTGCTATGTGCTTGAAACCCTTTCGGCATGACCCCTATACTTACTAACTACTCTGCTCAATATACTTAACGACTGCATGTAAAACTGCCAGTCGGCACACTTAAGAATATTGGCATTGGCGTCACTCTGCTTTCGCTACAGGACAAGGCCATGACTGATTTAATCGAAATTGAAGATACCGTGCCCAGCGGTCTGTTCAATACGGCAATTAATATTCTCGTCGCCCCCAGCGAAGCTATTGCCGAAATTCAACAGCGGCCCACAAAATTATTTCCCTTAGGTCTAGCATTGATTGGCACTGCCCTTTCGTTAATTTGGTATTTCAGCATCGTCGATTTCGCTTGGTACGTTGACGATGTTCTAGCAATGCAAAATATTCCTGAGGACCGTCTCGAAGAGTCTCGCGAGACAATGCTCTCTTTATCGCAGAATATGTTCATGTTAATCGGCGTTGTCGGCGGCACGGTCTTTACTCTTGTCCTTTACACACTTCAATCAGCTTACCTTGCATTAATTTCCGCATTCACAGGAGATGGGCAGAAATTTAGCAGATGGTTCTCTTTAGTCTGTTGGACCTCTCTACCCGTGCTCTTAGGTATAGCAGGAATGATGATAACGATTCTGATGAGCCCAAATGGCCAATTAAGCGCTACTGAGCTCAATCCGTTAACCTTGCGAAATTTAGGCATGGAATTTGATAATAACTCATTGAATGCGCTTTTCGACTTCTTCAATTTGGCCATGATCTGGAGTATTGGCCTGCTTACAATGGGCTATAAACAGTGGCAAGGGTCGAGCCTAATCAAAGCGCTTGCTGTAATAACGACACCGTATTTACTCATTGCTTCGATTTGGGCCTTTGTCGCACTCACTTAATCTCAAAAATGAGGGCTTCGAACGTGTTTCCTGTAACTCTATGAGTAGAGAACCGTTATAACTTGTGAACTATTATATTTGTGGCTTAATCGATAACTTTCGGATAAATGGATTCGCACTATGAATGCAAAGAAATTGGTATTGGTCTTGCTCCTCGCAGGGTCTGTGATTGTCCTCCCTATTATTAGTCGGACAATGTTTGGTGCCGATGCGAAGGAAGTTAACGTCTCCATGCTGTCGCAGCGCGTCATAAGTCCCTCAATTCTCGCCTCGGGTTTTCTTGCTCATGAAGAAGAGGTCATGCTCAGCTCCGAAGTAATAGGAAAAGTATCTGCGTTATTTGTGGAGGAAGGCGACACAGTCATTGAGGGACAATTGCTTCTACAGGTTGATGACAAAAACTTCATCGCCGGATTAGAACAGTCCGAAGCTGCGGAGCGCATCAATGCAATCGATATAGAGAGGCAGGAAGTTCGCATCGAGAACTTATCTAGACAATTCGAGCGTAGCAAGAGCCTGCACGAGCGCAAAATGATCGGTGATGATGAGTTCGACACCATCAAGAATCAGTTAGACCTAGCCCGAATCGATTTGAAATCTTCCACAGAAAGGCTTGCGCAATCTCGTGCGCAACTAGATCAAGTAAATGATAACTTGAGCAAAACTAGAATAGTTTCCCCTATCAACGGCGTCATCACTAGCCTGGATATCAAAGTCGGTGAAACGGCCATTGCCAGCTCAACAAATATCCCCGGCTCCTCGCTTATGACGATCGCGAACCCGGCGAGTATCTATACAGAGGTCTTAGTAGACGAGGCCGATGTTGCCAACATCGAAATTGGACAAAGGTCGGAGATTGTTGCTATCGCCTATCCCGACCAACCCATGCAAGGCATCGTGCGCTACATAGCGAATACAGCAAAAATTGCACCGGGCCGACAGGGACTTAGTTTCACGGTTAAGATCGAAATCATAGACTCGGGCGACGTGGTACTTCGTCCAGGCATGTCTTGTCGCGCCGAGATATTCACACGACAGGACCAGGAAGTAATCGCCGTTCCTATTCAGGCCGTGATCTTCGAAGAAGATCGTTCCGCTCTGCGTAGCGAGTATTTCGTGTTCGTAAACGACAACGGCATCGCTAGAAAAACCAAGATAGAAGTGGGCATTTCCGATGATGAGTATCAGGAATTGATTAGCAACATCGATGACAATATTGAGATCATTGTCGGCCCTGACCGAGAGCTTCGACATCTGTTGGAGGGCGACAGGATCGATGTCACCCGTATCGAACTTCAGTAAGCCTGCGCCAACATTGCCCACTCTACGTAATAATTGAATACAACTACTATGGCACTCATCGAACTTAACGGCATTACCAAGTATTACGAGATGGGTGACCAGGTCGTAAAGGCCCTAGACGGTATCGATATTGACATCCTAAAAAATGATTACCTCGCCTTCATAGGCTCCTCTGGTTCCGGCAAGTCGACCATGCTAAATATCTTGGGTTGTCTGGATAAGCCCAGCAGTGGTCAATACCACCTGAACGGCAAGAACGTGGAAAATCTCAATCCGAATGAGCTGTCGGAGATTCGAAACCTCGAAATCGGGTTTATCTTCCAGAGCTTTAATCTACTGCCACGTGCAACAGCTCTTGGCAATGTAATGCAACCGCTGGTGTATCGCAGCATCGGTTATCGCAAGCGCAAGGAAATGGCGATGAAAGTACTGCAGCGTGTTGGTTTGGGCGACCGCGTTGATCATCTGCCCAATCAACTCTCCGGCGGACAGCGGCAACGCGTTGCCATCGCTCGCGCGCTCGTTACTCGCCCCTCCATCCTGCTCGCCGATGAGCCGACAGGAAACCTAGACTCACAGACCACCATCGAGATCATGCAACTGTTCGATGAACTCCATGCCGAAGGACACACACTAATCGTGGTTACCCATGAAGATGAGATCGCACAGCATTGCCACCGTGTCGTCGAGATGAAAGATGGCAAGATATTTAACGACAGTACAACTAAATCCGCAGCGGTGACCAGCTAATGTTTTTCGCACTCATAGAAAGTTCGCGCTCTGCCGTAGCATCGATAATTGCCCACGGACTACGCAGTTTCCTAACAACGCTAGGCATAGTAATAGGTGTCGCCAGTGTTATAGCCGTGGTTTCAGTCACGCAGGGAATGAGCGCGTTTATCGGTGATACCTTCGCCTCGCTGGGCTCCAATAGCCTCACCATTCAGTCCTATACCCCCTTCGAAGACCAGATGAAGGGAATACGCGCCAGGCTTACGCCAGAAGATATGGAGATGATCGAAAGACGCGCTGAAGGCGTTGCATCTATTACCCCTATTCTCTATGCCAATCGCGCCTCGCAGATTAAGTTCGGATCCCAGACCGCCTTCAGTCGAATCATGGGTACCACCTATGCCTTTCAGGAAGTCTCGCAAAACTACATGTCTATCGGCCGATTTATTGCACAGAGCGACAATTTAACACGCAGGAGAATTGTGGTTATTGGCGACAAGGTTCGAGAGAACCTCAATCTACCGGACAACCCTGTCAACGAATATGTCGATATCGGAGGCGAATGGTTCAAGATCGTTGGCCTGATGGAAGCCAAGGGAGAGATCATGGGCCAAAGTCAGGATGATATTGTACTGATGCCCTACAACACGATGCGCAGTTTGCAGGGCAATCAGGCGCGTACCGATATTCAAATTCAGTTGAGCCTGAGTGAGTCTGCTGTCGTAGAGACTGTAGCTCAGCAACTCACCACCTTACTGCGAAATGCCCATGACCTAGGCAGCGACGAAGATGACGATTTTCAGATACAGACTGCCGAGCAACTAATGGAAACATTCGATACGGTGATCAACATGATCACCTATGTCGTCGGAGGCATCGTTAGTATCTCGCTATTGGTAGGAGGCATTGGCATCATGAATATCATGCTGGTTTCAGTCACCGAGCGCACCCGTGAGATTGGTATCTGCAAGGCGATAGGCGCGAAGCGTCATCATATTTTGATGCAGTTCCTAATCGAAGCACTGCTACTTTCTCTACTCGGCGGATTGGTCGGTTTGGCAATTGGTTATGGACTCGGCACGCTAATCTCCAGCAGCATCCCCTCGTTTCCACCAGCCAGCATTCCCCTTTGGTCCGTAGTCCTGGCATTGGGCTTTTCTGGGTTTGTTGGCGTACTCTTCGGCATATTACCTGCCGCCAAGGCGGCAAATCTGGACCCCATCGATGCGCTGAGATACGAATAGGAAGCCCCGGTGAAGCTAGGCCGCTCGCTACTGAAGAATATCCTTTACATCATGATCATTCTCGCCATAGCACCTTTCGCGCTAGAAGCTGTACTTCTAGTCGAGGTTTAAGTTTTATTTATTAATTAAAATCAATGACTTACATTTTATTTAAGCACTGACTGGAATTTAAACGCAGCGTAGTTGCTGTCTGCACCCGGCCTGCCGATCTCTACTTTTTCAGGCCACGGGTTCTTGCCTCACACCTAGCCGCGAGCAGCCTGCTTCTGCTGTTAACAAGCGCCTGATGCGGCTACCCCCCGCTGTATCTTAGCTCAGGCTTGTTAAACTGACCCTGATCAACATCTAAGCAATTAAGCTACTGCAATCCAGCCAAATAATGTGCTAACCTCCGTTTCTTCTTGGCCATCTAGCTTGGTCATCCAACAAATCGAACAAGAATTTAAGTAATCCTACAAGTGTTTAAAAACCCCGCAGACCGTTGGCCAGTATTTTTTATTCTTTGCCTTAGTGCATTGGACTTTGCTTTCTATTTTCTAGTCAGTAATGTCTATGTTCTGGGAGTCTATTTCTTCCTGATGATCATCCCCAAGTCGCAGATCTGCGCCTGGAATCACCATCATCAGCATGCTCCTACTTTCAAGACCCTAATTCCCAATCGTGTAATGGAGTTTTTCTATGCTCTGCACACCGGTGTAACGACTAATCTCTGGGTGTTGCATCATAATTACGGACATCACAATAACTTTCTCGACCAGACAAAAGATGAAAGCCGCTGGACGCGAGATGACGGCACAATGATGGGAGAAATGGAATACAGCTTGTTGATCACTGTAACTGCCTACTATCGAGGCTATCAAGTAGGAAAGGAACACCTGAAGGAACAGCGAACCTTCATCATCTATTCAATTATTACATTTGCGATTGTCGCAGGCTTGTTAGTTTACAAGCCAACTGCTGGGCTATTCCTATTCGGCTTGCCTATGATCACAGGCCTATTTATGACAGCCTGGGCAACCTACGGTCATCACGCCGGCCTGAACACAGACAAAGAGTTTGAAGCATCATTTAACAATACCAATCGCTGGTATAACTTATTTACCGGTAATCTCGGCTACCATACTGCTCATCACTATAAGCAGGGTCTGCACTGGTCGAAGCTGCCACAACTGCACGAGAAAATTAAAGACAAGATCCCGGAAGAACTAATTCAAAGAACTTGGATTTAGAACTTGGATTAAGAATCGGGGCTTTGAATAAGAAACGGCACAAAAAAGGGGATCAGTTTGATCCCCTTTTTTGTGCGTG
This sequence comes from Gammaproteobacteria bacterium, assembly GCA_016762995.1. Classification (GTDB taxonomy): domain Bacteria; phylum Pseudomonadota; class Gammaproteobacteria; order Pseudomonadales; family Pseudohongiellaceae; genus UBA9145. The sequence continues at coordinate 5,726 of JAESUT010000074.1, forward strand.
CTGAAGCTCGAAACCTAACTAACTAGTAGCTAACTAGTAACTAACGCTCTCAATATAGATGTCACTGTTGTTTGTTTCGAGTGACACCGAATCACCACCGCCATTGATATCACCCCTGCCTATGATGTCGCCATTGTCTTCCTGAATAGTCAGTGGGAAATCGGTATAGATTCGGTAGTCGCCGCGTGATCTTCTAGAGACGTCCAGCGTGGCATGGATACTCGCCTGAAAGTTGGATGGGACACGCAGGATAATATCCCCGCCCGCTGTATCTAGATCTATATTTCCGTTAACACTGCCTGTGGTAGTCGTAATATCTACCTCGATTCTGCCACCCGAGGTATCGGCGTGGACAGATGCTGTCGCATTGCGTACCGTGATATTACCACCAGAGGTATCAGCGATGACCGGCCCATTCGCTGCATCAATCTCGATGTTGCCACCAGAGGTGTCGGCTTTGACTCGTGTGTCGCTGCCCGCCAGATGGATGTTTCCCCCCGAGGTGTCAGCTTCGATAGAACCCATTGCCCATCCCGCTCGAATGCTACCCCCCGAGGTGTCGAGATGCACCCGACCAGTGCTCTCGCCTACTTCTATGCTGCCTCCAGAGGTGTCTGCTTCGATGTCTCCCTGCACGTCGCCGATTTTGATGCGACCGCCAGAGGTATCGGCTATGACCTGCCCCACAACATCGCCTATCGTAATATTGCCACCAGAGGTATCCGCATCAACATCGCCTGTCGCACCGCGAATCACAATACTGCCACCCGAAGTATCGGCCTTCACATCACCACCGGTAACGATGCCAATATCGATTCCACCACCACTCGTATCGACCTCGACCTCTCCAGATATATCTTCTACCGTGATCTTACCGCCACCTGTGTCTAGGCTCACGTTGTATTGAATCGGAACATCTACGGTGAATCCGATAGAAGAGCGACCAATGCCGAAAAATCGGCCTCGAGAATCCGCAACGATACTTACATCATTCCCGCGCTGAATTATCTCTACCTCGAATCCGCGAGGATTGCGCACAAGTACCCTTACGCGATTCTGCTCCCAGGTACGCACTTCGATTGAGCCCGCGCCACTCTCAATGCTGAGCGTACCGTTCGCAGCCACATCGAACTCGCGTTCGATATCATCGCTGGCCGCTTGCACGCTAGACGTGAACGCAAGTAGCAACGTTAGAACTGACGATCTTAATGTTACTGTTAGATTATGAGACATGGCTATTCCTCTTTAGTACATCTTCGTAAGCGTACAACTGTGTACGGGTTTACAATTTTCTTGGCGTAAGCTTGGCGATTAAATCACCGTGCTCTCTGATTCTTCTACGATCATTCTGGACTGCGCACGGATGAACTCATTGCTATCCGCGTCCATCTTCTGACGAAATATTTGTAAGGTTTCTTCTTCAGGATAGGCAACCAAAGCCTGAAAGGCTTCCAGCCTAACTCCCGGATTCACATCATCGTTAAGCGCGCTACGAAGCGCATCCCGAACCTCGTCCTCATGAGCTAGGGCAACCAAGGAGCGAACTGCCTGATAGCGCACGCCTGGGTTGCGATCGTTTGTGAGAACATAAATAAGCGCCTGATAAACATCATTACCTGCAGATACCGGCTGCAGAGCATCTATAGCATCGAGTCGTGATGCACTGCTTATGTCATTCTGGAGTGCTACAGCCATCAGGCCGTGTATGCTTTCGTCGGCCACGTTGCCGCTGATGCGAGTCTCTGATGCAAGAGAGAAGGACAGATCAATATCACCGGTGGTCGCATCATAGCCATTTACCTTGAGTTGATAAATTTCATAGTCTCCATTGTTAATCAACTGTAAAGGCGTAAAACCAACTTCGGAAACAGAGGCAACTAAACCCTCAGCTGCAGGCGAAATGGGCGATACTGCCGGCGAGGCAACATAGATGCCGAGTACGAATGTCATCGCCATGGCTGCGCCCTGGAAGGCAACTGTAAAGGGCCTTTCGGCAAGGCCACTCAGCCATTGCTTGATTGAGAACAAGCTGCGCCTTTCCTTTTGTAAGTTCTGATGCAACAACCAGCGATTCCCTTGCAAGCGCTCAGCACTCACCAAGGGCTGCGTACCAATCGGAATCGCACTATCTAAACGCTGCTCGTCTTCCAACAACTGCTGCAATTGGGAGTCGGTCTGCAGATCTTTCTCAAACTGGCGCAATTCTTCAGCATCTAGGTCTCCGTATAAATAGGAGATAACTCGTAGTTGCTGCTGTTCTGTGGYTTCTGGAATAGTCATAACCTTTATCCTAACTAGTGATATTCCCGCAATATTTTCTTCAGCTTGTTTCGCGCCCTAAACAGCACAACCTTCACCGAACTATCTGTGCAGCCCATTACCTCTGCTGCTTCTCGAATCTTAAATCCTTGTTGATGACAGAGCACGAATGCTATTCGTTCATTGTCACTAAGCTTAGCCAGAGCCTTGATTATCTGCGAATTCAGTTCGCTATCCAAAGCGGCGGATTCAGGCGATCTGCTCTCTATATAGGTTTCTTCATGCTCATACTCACTCTGAATTACCGCCAGCTTCTCCCAGGTTCTCTTCAATTTGCGCCGATTCGACAGGGCGGTGTTGACGACGATCTTGTGTAACCAAGTGCTGAACTTACTCTCCAGTTTAAACTTCGGCAGTGCTCTGAATGCAGCCAACATCGCATCCTGATAAATATCGTTAGCATCGTCGGGGGTGTAGGCAAAACCCGCGGCCACAGCAAGCATCTGACTTTCTAGTARGCGAACAAGTCTCTCAAACGCGGCAGTATTGCCCGACTGTGCTGACCTAACTAGCTCTTCTTCAGTTTCCTTCAGCAAGGAATCCCCCAAAAATCATACTCTTCGGCCTTTCTCGGCGCTCTCTCGGCGCTTCCTGCTTGTTCTGCTTGTTCTGCTTGTTCTGTWACTTAGAGTGTACTTCGCAGGAAAGGGTTAACAAGAGGATTGCAGAAAAATGCTTAAATCTAGGCAGTGAGGCAGGATTTGCGTAGCTGCTGCCATGAGAACAAGGGCCTRGGGGTCAAAACTGACATAAGAGGGGCGCATGAAGCTCTGCTAAGTGCTACCGAATCTTGATGGACAACCCAATCGAGGGTAGAGAGGGTAGTACTTGCTACGACTCTATCCAGTCGAGAATGATGCTGGCAAGCTGCTCTGGCTTCTCAAAGGGCACAAGATGACCAGCACCCTCGATCTCGATGAAATCAACATTCGATGAAATCGATTGCCACTTATTCCAACAAGACTCACCAAGCGTATGAGAACCCTGTGCGCGGATAGCCAAGGTAGGCACTTTTAAATGGGGCAGCAGGCGCCACAAGTTATGAACAAGAGTGTAGCAGCGTGCTTCCCAGTCTCTGCTATAGGTCAGCGCAAACTCCCCCGGCGCGATCTCCTTCGTTCCATGCTGGACATAGTCCCACAGTACCGCATCGCTAATCTGCTGGAAGACCCGTTTCGGGCGATAGTGATCGAAGGCCTCCTGCCTGCTAGAGAATCGATCGACACGCGAAAGCGCCCTCTTCACCATTGGAATCACTTCTGGCCGAAAGCGCCGGATAAAACTCAGCCCAAGAAGGTAACGGCGCGGCACTAAAACAGGTTCGATGAGAACCAATGACTTAAACAATTCCGGACGCTGCACAGCTGCCAGAAGTATTGCGGCCGTGCCCATCGAATGACCGACGCTGACGACTGGGTGTGGTAGCTGGCCTACTAACTCACAAATATCGTCGCCAAACACGTCCCACGATCGAAATGATGCTAGTTCGGGCGGAGGCTCCCATAACGGACGATGCAAACTGGCAACGACCTCATGGTTTTCGGTAAACGGTTCCAAGAACGCGCGATAGGTGCCCGGGGGATAACCATTAGCAGCAGCAAAATGCAGAGCTGGGCCTTGACCACCCATGTGGTAGTGAGGCGCAGACAATTGAGAAATCGTGGACATAACAACATCGACTGGGGTTGGCTCGATAGGGCGGCTATTCTGACAGAATCAGACTGCTAATTCAGTGTAAATTATTCGCGAGAGCGACTAAAACTGTTGATATCGCGAGGCTGGGAATATTCCTCTATTTTGGTAGTAGAAATCGAGCGATTTAACACCATATCTATATACTAGACGATCAAAACAGCCCAGTATGGTTAAGGAGTCTGTTTTGCAAATCCACACAAACCCCGATACTGAAACAGTCTCGATGCACTAACTAATAATCAGGAAAACCACTATGGATTTTGAACTCCTATATTGGCACTGGATCGTACTGGGCTTCGTTCTAATGCTCAGCGAAATTTTTCTCGGTTCCTTTTTCATATTTTGGTTCGGTGCTTCGGCACTGAGTGTAGGGCTAGCTATGCTCACTATCCCCAATATGTCCGAGGCGGCGCAAATAATAATCTGGGCCTTTGGCTCCATGATGTTCGCCTTAGGTTGGTTCAAGTTTGTCAAACCACTCTCCCGCGACAATACCAAGGCAGGCCTTTCCAAAGAAGCACTGTTAGGACAAATCGGGCAGGTATTGGAAACACCGAATGGCGATAAATTTGGAATGCTTCGCTTTCCAGCCCCTCTTCTCGGATCAGACGAATGGCTAATCATATCGCAAGATGAATTGACCGTAGGCGATCGAGTCAGTGTGATCGATCTATCAGGCAATTCGCTCATAGTTGAAAAAGCCCAAGTGGCAAAGGCATAATTAACTCTATCCTGAGAGTTCAAACTTATAGCCAAGGAGAATTACAATGGAAATTGGAACTATACTGGCCATCGCTGTCGCTGCCTTCCTGTTCATCACTCTCGCCCAAGGCATTCGCCAAGTTCCACAGGGGTATAAGTGGGTCGTGCAGCGACTTGGCAAGTATCACTGCTCGCTAAAGCCCGGACTCAATTTTATTATTCCCTATGTCGACACCGTCGCCTTCAAGGTAACGACCAAAGATATCGTGCTCGACATTCCCTCGCAGGAGGTAATCAGCAAAGACAATGCCGTGCTACTCACCAACGCAGTCGCCTATATCAATATCGTGTCACCCGAGAAGGCTGTCTACGGCGTAGAAGACTATATCATTGCAATACAGACTCTAGTGCAGACGTCCTTGCGATCTATCCTAGGCGAGATGACTCTAGACGACGCACTCTCCTCCAGAGATCACATCAAGGCGAAGCTCAAGGCCGCGATTTCTGATGACATTGCTGATTGGGGCATTATCCTAAAGACCGTAGAGATTCAGGACATCAACCCCTCGGACACCATGCAAAGCGCGATGGAAGAGCAGGCTGCAGCGGAACGCGCGCGAAGAGCCACGGTGACAAAAGCTGATGGCGACAAACAAGCGGCAATCTTAAAGGCTGAAGGTGTGCTAGAGGCCTCCAAGCGTGAAGCTGAGGGACAGGTAATTCTAGCTGAAGCCAGCAAACGCTCTATCACTCTAGTAACTGAGGCTATAGGCGAGAAGGAAATGCCCGTGGTCTATCTACTGGGCGAGAAGTACATTAGTTCGTTGCAGAATCTGTCGAGTTCCGACAATACGAAATTTGTGATCTTTCCGGCGGATATTCCTGCCGCGATCAAGGGTTTAATGGGGCGCTAATCGGCCGTATTCAGCCAAGGGTGAGAACCTATCATTTCTCTGAGGAGGCGATAGAAGATAGGTTAAAGGATGGCTTAGCGCGTGTACTTTAGCAGCGTGCGCTCGGTGATGATTTTAATATCGCTGCCTGCACGCTTCAATAGCAGGGCCTTCTCTATCTTTCGACCATGACTGGTGTACAACCAATCACGGCTCGCCAGAGTCCCTATAACTAGATAGTTGACGCTCTTGTTGATACTGGAATTGGTCTCGCCACCTAGACAGCGCAGCAGAGTATCCACCGACCCTCTATCGCCACTTACGAAGTCACCGGTTAGACAGAACACTGAGCCTGCCAGCTTCAGGCCATCAACTGAGTCTTCCCAGACCTCCGTGGACGCCTCATAACTCAAACCCGATTCATCAGTATCCGTGCCGGTGACTTGTCGCACTGTGGCCAATAAGTCTTCACGCTCTTCATCGGTGATGACTCCGTCTTCGAGTATGACCGCTAGACGCTGCACGATGACGCTCGCCGGCCACACCTCTCTCACCGATTCATTGTGCTCGAGCCAGGAAGACATCGCCGTGATTTCTTGATCGTTAAGCACACCGTCAGAAGCGGTACCGGTGAGAAAGCCCACCAGCTCTTCGATGTGGCCCACACTTTCTGGAGTCTCGGAATCTTTGTCACTGATAATTTGTTCGATACGTGTCTGCATCTGGCGCAGTTCATCTGGGCTAATTACACCGTCTTCGAGGATTACACCAACAAGGCTAAGGATGGCCAACACGTCCGCGTCTTCGGACAGATATTCTTGAGATTGCAGCCAAGAATCGAGAAAAAGCAGCTCCATTTCATTGAGACGCTCATCTGCCACGACACCTGCAAGAATGCCTTTTAGGCCATACAGCGCCTTATCCTTCTCGTTGCTAAAGCTAAAAGCACGTTCGAGAGGCTGGCTGTCGATGTCTTTGCTAATGTCCACAAGGTGCGACCTGATTTTCTTCTTAGTCGCAATCATAAAACTTTACTATATAGCTGTCGAAGCATTTGATTGGATATTTAGGGACGAACAACTCAACGGCCTCTGAGTGAGCCATTCTGGGCAGCCGGACTGTCCCAATCTATTCGTTGCTTTCGACATGCCCAGCAAGGAAACGCCTTGATCTCGGAACACTCCAAAGGCCAGAGCAGCCATAGAATTATTCAGAGGCACACTAGCCAAACCTCCACCTAGTTAGCCCCCCTACGTAAAAACCCGCTGCTAGGCGGGTTTTTACGACTCAAAATTACTCAGGCTTCAGGGTAGACTCACTCAAAACGACCCATTAATCTTCAGCGATACAACGCGGCCAGATGTGGCACATTGATCTTCTATCTCTTCCAAAATGCCCGCCGAGACACGGCCTATATAACGCTGCCTCTCACGACACTGCAAGTTACTAGTCGCATTTCTCGCATCGAAGCGATAGGTGATGCCACGGGTATCTACGAACTGAACGAAGGCATTCGTATTCGGCTCGCCTATATAGTCCTCGACGTCATCGATGTCGTAGATTTTCTCGTTACTGTCGAAGCGATTACTCCACTCAAGGCCGTAATTCATATTCCACTTAGGCACATCGTGCCGAAAACCCAAGTTGAGGCGGCCTCGTCCGAAACGCGCGAAACGACGCTCAAACCCCTGAAATGGATCCATAAGAGTGGAGTCCCTTACACTTAGTCGCGATGTCACCAACAGATTTGGCATGTTGATCATGCGCATTCGGATACTGCCACTAAGCGTGATCCCGTACATATCACCTTCGCCAATATTGCCGTTGGCCGACTGTAGACTGTCTGCAGAGGGCGAGACATCAATACGCTCAATCCTGTCATAGTGACGGTGGTAGAAAAGATTAGCATCCACCACACCGACATCATTCGGCAATCGATACTCCGCGTTTAAATCATACTTCCATAACCATTCCTGACGCAGATTTTCATTTCCCGCTAACGTGTTCGAGTCGTTATCCTGATCATCATTTGCTGCAACGAAATCGCTAAACCTGAGTTGCCGAACCACTTTTTCGATTGAGCCTCGTAGCTGCAATTGAGGAGTCAGGTTGTAGCGAAGGTCAACTTTGGGCTTTACGAAATCAAAATCCCGCTTCCTGTTCACGTCGCCTGTTTGGCTGATCTCGGATAGCTCATAAAGCAGCGTGCTCTCCAAGGACATGCGAGAATTGATAACCCAGTTGTGAATGATGAATGGTTCTAGGCGAATCTCCTCAACCGTGGAGTTGGCGTTGGATATATTCTGCGGCACCAATCCGCCGAAGTCTGCCGAAGGCATACCCAGCGCATCAGGCAAGCCTAAGGCTAGGCTGGAGTCGAGTGTGGTCTGAGCGCGCTCGGCACCAAACTCAATGTCCTGACCTTCTAAAAAGCCCATCGTAAAGGAAGCACGCACGATACGTTCGGTGGTGGTACTAGCCGTGTCCAGAAAAAGATTTTTGGATTCACTGCCATCTGCAAACACCTCGAAGCGCTCACGTGTCGAGGCACTGTTAGCCCGGTTGCTGATAAAGAGAATCTTGAAACGGCTGCCGCTATCAGTCAGATATTCATAGTCGCCACCAATTTCCCAGTTGTCACGATCCCCCGGCCTGTCCTCGCGCTCGATAGCCGTAAGATTCGGCGTAACGCGCAGGTTCGTGGTGTAGCGCAAAATATCAGTAGGGTTGTCATTCTGAGAATACAAGGCGTTGAGCCTCGCACTGCTCTTGAGCCCTATAGCGTAGTCGAGGTTTACGCTGAGATCATAACTGGTCTGTTCCCGCGTTCTCTCCTCACGCACCTCATCGTTAAGAGAGAAGTCTCCCAATACACTAGATTCCTTGCTGAGACGGTTATCGTAGCGGGGTTCTGCTACCGCGCTGAGAACATAGTTGAGCCCACCGCTCTGGCCACTATAGGAAAGAGACCCGCCCGGCTGCGTGGTGTGATCCAGATAACGGTCCATGTTGACCTCATAACTGAGGCTGTTCGAGAAAAGCTCTGAGACCAATACCACGTTCACAACTTGGCTGCTTCCGCGCACATCCAACTCACCCGAAGTGCCGCGGATGATCTCGATGTAGTCAACTTGCTCTGCGGCAATCCTAGCCATCTGAGTACTTGTCTGATTATTCTTGCCGGCGGTTCGCTTGCCATTTATTAGTATCTGGCTGCCGCTACCGCTACCAAGGCCTCTTCCCCCACCGCCACCGCCCTGCCTAGAGCTGCTAAAATTCCGATTCCCGCCTCCGGTCGCCGTACCAACCCCCGGTATCCTGTCCAACATATCCTGTGCGGTCACCGGGTTAAATTCGGCAAAATAGCTTGCAGGATAGACGACCGTTGATTCCTCGCCTACATTGTCTTGGGCACTCACGGACACAGCAGCAAGCAGAAATACAACTAGTATCGCTAAACGGCGTACTAGAGTGCGAAACAAGAGAGTCTTGATACTCATAAATAGGTCTCATTACAGTCGGGGAATGCGGTGTCAGCCAATACGATTAGAACGATCAGAAATAGAGCTATCGACACTGGCCGGTTTTTGCCCCGAACTCGTCACAAATTGTTGAATTGCAGATTATAGAAGAAGCTTCACGCCTTATTTGTAACAAATTGTAGGCTATTCTGCCCCTTCTACACTGCCGTGACCCTCGATGCTTATTGCCCTGCGGATTTCTTAATTTAAGCAGGCTGCGTTACACTTAGTATCCTATTGAGAGTGGTTATATGAATGACGTAGAACAAGCAGAGAAAAGCGAACCCCTAGGCGAGAAATCCTTTCTCGCCAAGCTGTTAGCAGGCGACTATGGCCTCGCCGCCACCTACTGGGCCCTGTACTTTGTAGGAGCTGGCCTATTTGCAGCATTCGGATCGCAAGCCGTCGACGAAGAGCGCTGGATACCCTACCTAGTCATGATCACGGCGATGATGGCCTATACAGTAACCCTACTCGTCGGTATACGCGGTGCCTACAAGGGACCGCAGTTGTGGAAAGTAATGTCTAGGACATCTTCCGTATTCATGATCATCAATATTCTCATAGGCATTTCGACTCTAGGGTTTATCTACTAGAGCCTGAGTGAGACAGAAACCAAGCGTCGATAACTCCGGCTAAACTTAGGAATTCCTTTATTGAACCAAGCACGCGAAACCCAGCTAGAAAATTATGTACTGGTAGTCAAAAAAGACTGCCCTACTTGCACTTTGATCGAACCAGTCATTCTGTCTCTTGCGAAAAACAAATCACTTTCCCTGAAAGTCTATGTTCAGGATGACCCCTCATTTCCAGCGAACCTAGACGGCGTAATCGACGATTCTAGCCTAGAGTATTCATATCAGTGCGACATTGAGGTTGTTCCAACCCTAATCCGCCTTAGCGATGGAAGCGATGTCCAATCTGAAGAGTCTCGAATCTATGGCTGGGATAAGAAACAATGGCAGAGCTTTACGCGCATAGAAGATCTAGGCGCCGAGCTTATTGATTTCAAGCCCGGCTGCGGATCCAAAACGCAAGACCCTGGCATGAGCGAAGTCTTAGCGCTGCGCTTCGGCAAGCAGATATTGCAGGCGCGCGCTGTTGAGCTGGCTGAGGCCGAAGACATCATGGAAGCCTGCTACGATCGAGGTTGGAGCGATGGTCTGCCGGTTGTGCCGCCAACTCCCCTTCGCGTAATGCGCATGTTAAGCGGAAGCGAGCGTGATGCCGCCGAGATCGTCGGCAAGGTACCCCCTGATAATGTACCTTGCACCATAGAGAAGATCGCAATTAATGCAGTCATGGCCGGCTGCAAGCCCGAATACTTCCCCGTTGTTATCGCCAGCGTCGAAGCTGCCTTGCAAGATCGCTTCTGTATGCACGGTCTACTCTGCACGACTTATTTTTCTTCGCCTGTCATGATCGTCAATGGGCCCATTACAAAACAGATCGGCATGAATTCGGGCGTCAATGCACTAGGCCAGGGTAATCGTGCCAACGCCACAATAGGCAGAGCGTTGCAGCTAATAATCCGCAACGTCGGTGGCGGTGTGCCCGGCGGCATCGATCGAGCGAACATGGGCAATCCAGGCAAATACACCTACTGTTTCGCTGAAGATGAGAGCGATGAGAACTGGCTAAGCCTCGCTAGTGATCGCGGCTTCGAGCGCAAAGATTCTGTTATCAGCCTGTTCGCAGGCGACGGTCTACAGCCGGTACTCGACCAACAATCGCGCACGCCACAGTCGCTAATGAAAAGCATGGCAATGAGCCTGCGCAGTGTGGCTCATACAAAATTATTTGGAATGGCAGATGCTATTCTCATAGTCTGCCCTGAACATCGCCGTGTATTCCGTGAAGGTGGTTGGAATAAAGAGGACTTGCGCAAAGCCCTGCACGATGAACTAATGACACCTGGCGCCGAAGTCATTCGAGCCACTCCGCGTCAGGCGGATTTTATGGTTATTGCGGGCACCGTGTTTCGTAAAATGGCCCCCGTGGTACAGCGCCTCTACGATCAAATGTTAGAACCCAAATGGGTGATTTCCATGGGTTCGTGCGCAAACTCCGGTGGCCTTTACGACGTCTATTCGGTGGTGCAGGGCGTTGATAAGTTTCTCCCAGTTGATATCTATATGCAGGGCTGCCCGCCTTCTCCGAATTCATTTCATCACGCCTTTACCCTACTTCAGGAAATCGTCGCGTCTGAGCGCCGTTCAGCCAGTTGGATTGTGGGTCCRGAAGGCGTTCAGAAAATAGCCCGTAAATCCCAGCGAGAAACCATGCGAGAAAAGCGCCTCGACATTGTCGAATTGCGATCACCTGACGAGGTATAAGATTTAAAATAATTAATAATTTAGGAATATATTTTTAGAGATGCCCTGAAGTTGAGTGTGCAGTTAATTGGATTAAACACTGATGAATACAGAAGCGTTAGACGTGACAGCAATGCAACAAGATTTGGCCCGTTCGGGGGCCGTGATTGAATTGTTTAACAAATTTGGTGAATCACTTTTTACTATTCAAATCACTGCCGATGAGATCCCTACACTTTGGGTCAGTAGAGCGCATAGTTATGGCGTGCTAAATTTCTTAAGAAATAATATTAACCAACCATACCTCTTATTATATGATTTAACCGCCATCGATGAGCGTCATCGTGATCATCGAGAGGGCCAACCCAGCAGTGAATTTACTGTTCTTTATCATCTGATTTCCCCTTCACGTAATGACGACATTCGGATTAAAGTGGCCCTCGATGATGCTGATTTAGTCTTGTCTACCGTTTCAACTTTGTGGCGTTCGGCCAATTGGTACGAACGCGAAGTGTGGGACATGTTTGGCATTGTGTTTGAAGGCCATCCAAACCTGCATCGAATTCTAATGCCGTCCACCTGGAAGGGCCATCCGTTAAGAAAAGAACACCCCTGCCGTGCCACCGAAATGGAAGATTTTAATCTTACCGATGAATGGGTGGAGGAGGAGCAAGAGGCGTTGCGGTTTGACCCGGAAAAGTGGGGCATTGAAACCGACACCGGCAAAGACACCGATTACATGTATTTAAATCTGGGGCCTAATCATCCCAGTGCCCACGGTGCGTTTCGAGTAATGATGCAATTGGAAGGGGAGGAAATAATTAATTCCGTGGCGGAGATTGGATTTCATCACCGTGGTGCAGAAAAAATTGGTGAACGGCAGTCTTGGCATAGTTACATTCCTTACACCGATCGCGTCGATTATGTCGCGGGGGTGATGAATAATTTACCCTAC
>JAESUT010000021.1 GCA_016762995.1 Gammaproteobacteria bacterium
AATCAACATGCCCTGGGGTATCAATAAATGTAATCCTCTTGTCCTGATATTCAACCTCGGCTTCTGCTAGCGCAGAGGCTCCGACAACACTCCAGTAAACGGGCTTGTAGCCTTTAACTAAATGGCCTTTCTCTACGATTTTACCCAGCGAGCGCACGATGTCAGCCTCGGTCTCGAAGTCCATCGTCAGATAGGGATTTTCCCARTCGCCAAATATACCAAGACGAATAAATCCCTTTCGCTGAATATCTACCTGCTTCGAAGCATATTCTCTACAAGCCTTACGAAATTCGGCATGAGAGATCTTGTGACCGGCTTTGCCTTTTTTCTTTTCTACGTTGTGCTCAATGGGCAATCCATGACAGTCCCAGCCAGGTATATACGGTGCATCGAAGCCGTTCARRGACTTAGCCTTCACGACAAAGTCTTTAAGCGACTTATTGATCGCGTGGCCTAGGTGCAACTCACCGTTKGCATAGGGMGGGCCATCGTGTAATACGAATTTAGGCTTACCSTTRTTTTTTTCCGCAATACGCTTRTAGAGATCGAGCTTCTGCCAATTTTGTAACATAGCAGGCTCCCGCTGAGCCAGATTGGCCTTCATCGGGAAATCGGTATACGGTAGGTTTAATGTATCTTTGTAATCACTCATAGCTTGAACTACACGCTGCTTTGATATCTTCAGTTATGTATCTGTTAATAGTCGAATTTTCTTAACTAGTAACTCCAAAAAGCTTTCTTACTTGTTCAACGTCGGCGCTGATCTGTTGCTTCAACTCTTCTAGACCCGAAAACTTCGTCTCTTCCCGTATTTTCTGGCGAAAAATGACCTCTATCGTCTTCCCGTACAGGTCCTCGTTGAAATCCAATATGTGTGCCTCTAACAAAGCCTCGCCCGATTCCGTTACCGTGGGGCGATAACCAATATTAACCGCTGCGGGCCGGTACTTGTCGGCTAGTCTAACTTCACAAGCGTACACACCGTGCAAGGGAATGCGCAAGCGCTGTGGGTTGATGTTACAAGTTGGAAAACCCATGTCGGTACCCAGCTGCTTGCCTTTTACTACTTCGCCCTTGATGGAATAAGGCCTGCCTAACAATTGTTCAACGAGGCTAAAATCAGCCTTGGCTAACTGCTCCCTTATAAAGGTGCTACTGATTCGATGCCCGTTACGCTCGTAGGCCGCCGTTTCTACTACCTCGAAGCCAAACTGCTGACCCGCGTCGCGCAGTAGAGAAAAGTTGCCCTTGCGCTGATGACCGAAGCGAAAATCGTTACCGACGATAAAACTCTTAACCCCCAATCCCCCGACCAATATATCTGCAATGTAGTCTTCAGCACTCAATTCACTGAGTTGTCGGTCGAACTTCAGTTGAAACACAAAGTCGATTCCGAAGCTTTCCAATAGCTCTAATTTTTCCTGCAAGATCGTCAGTCTCGCTGGACAACTATCGGCATCCCCAGCAAAGAATTCTTCAGGATGAGGCTCGACTAGTATAACGAGGGACGGCAAATCAAACTGTTCTGCCTTCTTCTTCAGTTGATCCAGTATTAGCTGATGCCCTAAATGCACACCATCGAATTTGCCGATAGTGGCAACGCAGCTTTCTTGAAGCTGAGAGAAGCGATTCGTTTCTTCGAAGATGATCATTGCAAGGAAGTCTCTGAGGCTACGGCTCGGAAAAGCGCGGAATTATACTCTTTTATAGCAAAATCAGCCAGAAACAGGCATGAAGTCCAAGTCTTTGTAGCTCGCTGGGATGAATAGGGTGCTATGCCGCTGTATCGGAATTTTCTGCCAATTTATTCGGCTTAAAACCCGCCAGCCCCTTCTTGAACAGAACTGTCGCCAGTACCAGCAGAAGAACGATAAGCACGCCCTGCCCGATCAGTGTATTGACCACGGAAATTGTTTCGGGCCTAGTAGAGATAAAAATCAGATTAATCAGCGTGGCCAATGCCATTACGGACATCAGTGCAGAAGCAATGAGCTGGCATACAGCAAGTAATTTGTTCATGTTTAGGCACTATCCTGCAGTTTATGAAACGACATGAAATGCTCATAGCCATCGGCACCTAGAAATCGGCTAAGAGTCTTCGCGTCCGTCTTGCGAGCATCTACTATAATGAGCCCCTCTAGGGAGTCACTAAAATTAGGGTGTATGTTAAAGCAGGCAAGCTTACCATTTACCGAGAGGTAATGGCGCAAAAGTACTGGAACAGCCTTGCCGGGATCACAGCGTCCTATCAACTTGCTCAACATCTTTATATTCGACAGCTCAGCGAGCATCTCATTGGTCCACACACGATTCATGATCTTATGCGGCGTTATAGGCTTTACTAACTGATCGAATTCGCTTGCCTTGAAATTCATCATCATCGTATCTGCGATAAGAGCGCGAGCAAGGTCGCTGTACTCTCTCGATATACTCACCGAACCAAACAAGGTGTGATATTTGGGTCTCTCTACCAAGATCCTACCGATACCTCGCCAAAGTAGGTTAAGTGACACCGGCTTCTTCTGGTAATCGGGATGAATAAAGCTCCGCCCCATCTCTATTGCCGAGCCCAGTCTATTGATGAAGGCCTCATCGTATTTATACAGCGAGCGGCTATAGAGTCCCTTCACACCATGTTCTGCAACGATCTCATCCACGAGGCCCACTCGATAGGCGCCGGCGATTCTACAGGCAGCCTTATCCCAAAGGAAAAGGTGTAGATAGTGCGGATCGAACTCATCAGAGTCTTTCGACAGACCTGTGCCCTCCCCAACGGATCGAAATGTAATCTCCCGCGCGATCGCAATCTGCTCCATGATAGGCCCGAGTCTGTCGTAAGGTGCGCAATAGACGTCAAACTCCTTATGTTCTATCAGTCGAAATTCTTCGAGGCTGGTAATAGCGGAAAGCAATTCTGCGCTACCGCTACTCGAGCTGGAATCAGCCACCGATTGGTGTTTCATGCCCGGTAGCGTTATCGGTTCTCTTACCAAGGCATCGGTACTCACCCGCAGGTAATCGGTAATCGCCTTAGGGCTACGCAGCAGCCTAAGCTCTGCCGCAGGAATCGGTCGACCGAATCGCAGTTCTAGTTTAAATCCTTGCTTGTTTGCCAACTGACGAGGCAGCAATGCAGTTCGCAGCCTGGGATGAATCATACCAGCGGCATAGAATAGCCGGCTGTTGGTGCCACCGACATGAACCGGCAGACAAGTTGCTTGATAGCGCTTCAATAATTGACCTGCCAAGCGGTTCCAGGAACGGTCCTGAATTCTGCGATGACCGTGCTCATAGGCGGACACCATTCCTGCTGGAAAGATCAGCACGGCACCTTCATTCTTAAGATGCTTGTGAACTTGCTTAATACTGGACACATTACCAGCAGCCGCATCACTCGATAGGACATCTACTCCGATAAAAATATCGGCAAGTTCTGGAATTCTTCGCAATAACTCGTTGGTCAATACCTTCAAGTCAGGCCGGATATCCGAAATCACCTTGGCTATCGCCAGCCCCTCAAGGCCGCCTAGCGGATGATTCGCCACGATGAGGACAGGGCCGGTGCGCGGGATTTGTTCTAGGTTCGAGGCATTGACCAGATCAAGGCTTACACCGAGGGCATCGAGGGTGTACTGCAAAAACTCATGGCTTGTACATCCCTCTGGTCGCCCATCATAGATTTGTGCGAGGCGATCGAGACCGAGCACCTTCTCGATAACGGCGGATACAATTCGTGGCTTAAAGGGTAAGCGGCAGGGATTAGTCATTTTGCGGATACTGCTTCACTAAATTATTCTCAAAGCGCCAAGCGCGATATAGGGCCATCAATCCCGGAGGACTGGCGCCACGTTTGCGGCTTATGTTACCCAATTTAAACAGCGTATGATATTGCTGCAACAGGGTTTTAATCGCCGTGCTTAAGCCTGCGTTTCTATCCCATATGTTAATGGATTCAGAGCTTGCTCCATTTATCTCTATAATGTTGAAATCCACTCCGGCGCTCAAGCTTTCTACGTTTTTAAATTTTACGTCTAGGCGGCCATAGTAGAAACCTGGAATATCCTCAAATATTTTATCGAGGGATTGCAACAGCTTCTGGTCTATCAACTCAGCAGCATCTCGAAAAACCGCACCTCGACAATGACTAGCCGAGAATACAAGCCTGTAGGGCTCGCCCTTCGCGATGACATCATGCCAACGGGACGCGTGCCGACTTCGATACAGATGCAATAATTCGCCTGCCCGCGAATCCGCTGCGACCAGCTCTGAGAGCTGCCTCTGCCCATCACCCACTACATAGGGCGTGTACTTCAAGGTAAGAGAGGTAATCTCTCCTCGCTCCTTTTCAGGGTCGCGAACATAGAACACCCCAGCTTCTGCATCCCATTGGCTCAACTTCTGAAATTGAATGCAACCACCCTCGGGAAATCCCTGTAAGTAGTCCTGCAGCTCGGCTGCATCATTAAGCAACCTAACCCCCGCACCCCGACAACCTATATTCGGCTTCCCGACCACGGGAAATTCCAAGCCTGCCACGCTCAACGCCTGCTTCGCCTTTGCGCACTGGCTCTCGAGGGGCTGCCCAGTAACCTCGAACAGTATCCAAGGCAAAATCCACTCACGGGCCGTGTCTCCCGCCAGATCGAACACTGCCGATTTGGACACCCCGACCATGCCTGATAGGGGAATCCCTGGGTTCGCGATAAGCGGAAGACTCAAACTTCGATAACGCACTGCTAGGAGTAACCATTGAATAACTACCGGCACATAAATCAACCACATCGGCCAAAATTCGAAGAATGAAGTACTACGCCCCGAGTTGTCGAGCGCGGGCATACCTGCGGGCACATAGCTGGCAGAATCTGTAGTGGATTTTTGCAAAATCTGTAGGAATTTCCTTCAGTCAATGGGTAGCAGACCGGTTCGCTCCGATTTTGTTCCGGCTTCTATCGCCAATACTGTTACGCAGCTGTTTGGGAAGAGGCGCGATTATCGCACTCGTACAAGAAAGCCTCAATCAGACTAAGCTGATATTCGCAATTGTGTTACAGCAAAGCTTTTCAGAACTAGGCGGTATTTCTGCCGATAGCTATTACAGTAGCGTAGCCCTCAAGCCCGCTGTTATTATCTATTTAGCAACGCACATGGAAAATCTACAGCATGCTCGGAAAAATACTGTTAACTCTTGCGGTGATGATCATCGCCTTCTTCTTTGTGCGCCAACGCGACATGAAGGGAACAACTAAGCCGACTAGGAGCACTTCACCTCTTGAGCAACCACAGGATAAGACTACTTCACCAGCAGAAAGCAACCTGTCTGCCGATCTGAGGCTGGGCGCCTACATGTTCCTCGTTTTGGTGATCGGCTTAGGTGCTGCGCTGTATTATTTTCAATGGCAGGACGACCACTCTATTTTAACGGTGCGTCTGCATAGCGACGGCCAAGCTGAAGCCATTGTGTACCATGTGTATAAATTTCAATTAGCAGAACGCTCCTTCACAACCCTAGAAGGCATCCTCGTCACGGTAGCGAGCAGCGAGCGCATGGAAGTCGAAGGCCTATAGCAATCGAATAAGGAAAACAGCATTAAGGACAAGTCCAACAAGGCAATAACCGGTGGTGGCTTCAAGGCCATACAGTACGTACTATCCTGCGCCCAAAAGGTGGGTACTCGCAAGTTAGCCAGTGCCGTACAGTCAAAAAACACCTGCAAGGCCTGCGCCTTTGGCACCGGAGGGCAACGGGGCGGCCTGCACAATGAATACAGTAGCCGCATAGAGATCTGCAATAAAAACATCCAAGCACAATTGAGCGATATTCGAGATCCGATACCGCCGCAGATATTCGAACAGAACAGCATCAGTGAACTCGGTGAACTTAGTCCCAAGCAACTCGAAGACCTTGGCAGACTGTCGAGTCCACTGCACAAATCAGCGCATTCCGATTCTTACGAAGCGATAAGTTATGATCGCGCCTTTGAGCTCATCTCTGAACGACTGCGTTCTAGCGACCCTCTGCGCAGCTTTTTCTATGCCTCTGGCAGATCATCGAATGAAGCGGCCTTTGTTTTGCAACTATTTGCACGCCTTTATGGTTGCAACCACATCAACAACTGCTCCTATTATTGCCATCAGGCTTCAGGAGTCGGCCTAAACCACAGCATCGGCAGTGGAACTTCAACCATACAATATGGCGACCTACACAAGGCGGACCTCATATTTGTATTCGGTGCAAACCCTGCCTCTAACCATCCTCGCTTCGTTAAAGTGCTGCTCGAATGCCGGCAACGCGGTGGCCAAGTAGTCGTAATCAACCCAGCGCGCGAGGCTGGGCTGGTGCGCTTTGCATCGCCTAGCAACTTCAAATCTATGATTACTGGTGGCGGAGAGGTTGCCTCACACTACATACAACCGCATATCGGTGGCGATGTTGCTCTGATTAGCGGCATGGCGAAATACCTAATCGAGGCTGACCTCATTGACCAGAATTACATCGACTCTTATTGCGAGCAATTCGATAACTACTCACAATTCATAGCCGAAACTAGCTGGAGCGTGATCGAGAGTGAATCTGGACTGGAGCGATCGCAGATTGAATCACTTGCCAATCTCTATGCGCAAAGTGAAAGAACAGTCTTCTCTTGGGGTATGGGGCTCACCCATCATCACAATGGCACTGACAATATCGAAGCCATCGCTAGTCTAGCCCTGCTGCGCGGCATGATTGGTGGCGAGGGCAAGGGTTTATTACCACTGCGAGGACACAGTAACGTTCAGGGCGTTGGCTCCATGGGCGTCACCCCTGCGCTAAAGGCAGAGGTATTTTCTGCAATCGAGAAAGAATTTTCAGTCGAATTGCCGAAGCACGAAGGCATGGATACCTTAGCTTGTGTTCAGGCGGCTGCTAAGGGGCAAATCGATTTCGCCTTCTTACTAGGCGGCAATCTGTTTGCAGCCAACCCAGACACCAGTTTCTCAGGGAAGGCGCTGAACCGGATTCCTTTCAAGGTTATGATTAACTCCACATTGAATCAGACCCACCTCAATGGAGTCGAGGGTGAGAATCTAATCCTGCCTATTCGAGTGCGCGACGAAGAGACACAGGCGACGACCCAAGAGTCCATGTTTAACTATCTACGCATGAGTGACGGCGGCTTCGATAGAATCGAGTCACTGCGCTCGGAGGTCGATATAATAAGCTCCATCGCGGCAGCGGTAATAGACCAAGACACCTTAGACTTCCGAGAATTCCTTCGCCATGATTCGATCCGCAAGGCAATCGCCAAGCTGATACCTGGGTTTGCAGCACTCGCAAATATCGATAAAACTAAAACGGAGTTCCATATCCAGGGTAGGCACTTAAGCCAGCCGCACTTTGCGACGAAGTCTAACAAGGCCCGGTTCTGTGTCCCCTCGCAAACTTCTTGGAATACCAAAGCTACACAGAATACCGATCAGTTCATCCTCACCTCGGTGCGCAGCGAAGGTCAATTCAATACCATCATCTACAGCGAGGAAGATGTGTATCGCCGGCAGTCACATCGACAGCTGCTATTTATTAGTGCGGATGACATGGAAAAACTCAAATTGAAGGCCCAGGACAGGGTCGACGTAAGCAATGCGACAGGTACACTCAGCAACTTAGAACTCGCCCTTTACGATATAAAGCCAGGCAATGTGATGTGTTACTTCCCAGAAGCCAACGTCCTTGTACCGCAATCTGTGGACAAGAGAAGCCGAACCCCCTCTTTTAAATCAATTTCTGTTTCTATCAAGAAAGTAGCGGACTGCGTCGCCTCATAATCAATGCACTTGCTAACCAGCGTCACGTTCACGACGCCTATCGGAGGCAGGCTGTAGCGCAAACTCGATCATGTGATCGAAATCACCGTCCACGTTAATCATTACCAGCTCACTGTTTTCCAAGACAAATACTGACACTGCCTCTAGGGAATTCCGCTCCAGGTCCATGCCTATCAATACCCTGACTTGCTCGCCTTTTTTACGCACCTTAACAATCGTTTCCCAGTGCAAGTTCTTACCCCTAGAGCGCAGCGTTTCCGAGAAATCTATGTCGTTGAAATCTATTTCCTGGCCCGCTGATTCTACGTTGTATATTGCGACCTGCACGTGATCGAGCTCTGAGATATCCGCCTCGTTCAGAGTTACCACATCCAAGAAACTGAGCATACTATTGCCAATCGATATGGCGAATTCTTTCTCAAGAGAGATGTAGGGAATCTGCTCCTCTATCGAGCTTCGGGTAGATCTGAAGGAGCTATCGCTGAATGACATACACGCAGCTAATTGAGTGAGAACTATGACTAGCAAGATTTTTTTCATGATTACAACCTCTTTTCACCAGTGCGCTATTAAGAAAAACAGCGCCGGCCATAGTTAAGTTAGTTATCAGCCACTTCTAGATCGATGAGTTCATCGAGTTGAAAGCGACGCCCAAGAGCACTGATATCATCCGTACTGATATCACCAACGATGTTTACTAGAACTGTCTCTCCCGGCTCAGCTACCATGATAGCGATGCCGTAAATAACATCTGCATCAGCTGCCAACCTGAAATAGATGTCCACGTGGCTCTCGTCTTCTCGCACCCTAACAACTCGATCCCAGCCTGCAGCATCCAAGTCTTCGGCCATTACTGACATAGAAGAGGCAACCTGACCAACATCAATGTCATCGCTCTCAAAAACGTTCACGGTAACCCGCATTAACTTAGAGATAAAGTCAGCGGCCTCCTCATCCTGATTGCGTATGAGATTGGTAATCATTTTGAGCAACGGAGCCTTCAAGCTAATTTCTACTGTAGGCTCAGTTGCCGCTATCGCAGTAAGCGTGGAGAAATCTACATAGCCCGGATGATTCTCCAGGTCATTGTCTGCCGCCAGCGCTACAGGAATAAGGCTCAAACAAAACAACGGTGCCAATACATTCTTAAAAATTTTCATAATATGTACCTCGCATTAAACTACTTTCCAAATCTGAGTAACTATTCTTCGCGCACTGAATATTCACGAATTAATCACCTGTTAATCACCTATGCAAAAACCTAAATCGGTCCATTCTGCAACGGGTCGTTCTGTCTGCTCCTTGCCCTCTGAAACGAGGCATTGATGGAGTCTTGTAAAGGCGTTACCAGAAAGCGATTGCCAATCATCACTTCGGTACGCAGGCTAACTTGATTCAAATAATCGATGGCTACATTCAGTTCCTGCAAAGCCAGCGCAATGTCTTCCGGGCTATATTGCTCAACCGGCTCGCTAGCGACCAACTGACCTGACTCTTCAATCGGCGTCACTACACTGAAACTAATAGCGACGGCTACAACAGCAATCAATGCAGTAGAAAGCCCGTATCGAAAATAGAGCGGGACAGTATTTAACAACACAGCGATCTGAGTAAGCAGCGAACCTTTACTCACATCTTCTTGCCCCTGCCGCCCGGATTTCATCGAACTATGGACAGGTTCTAACACAAGATCTTCACATTCGATCTGTGGCATCTCCATTACTGCATCTTGCACAGTTTGCGCGTAGCGGAATTCACTGGCGCAAGCAGAACAATCCTGCACATGGGACATGAATACACCCTGTTGTGCTTCGCTTAAATCACTATCGAGATAGCCGTCTATCTGCAGTTGAATGAAGTAGCATGTAGATTCACTGTTACTGGGCATGACCGTTTCCTTTGTCAGCGCTTGCCACTAAGGCAATGGGTTGTTTAGCTCCTGATCTGTCAGCTATTTGCTCTTCAAACAACTGACGCAACTTCCTATCCTCTCGCAATTTCCGTCTAGCACGATGCAAATAGACTTTGACCTGACTAGCGCTTAACTCGAGACTTCCCTGAATCTCTTCATAACTTAAGCCCTGAATATCACGCATGATCACGATGCTACGAAACGGGTCTTCTAGGGACCTAATTGCGCTCTGCAACTGGCTTTTAAAGCGATGCCGGTCCAAATGAGTGCCATCACTCTCCTCGCCTACCTGCTCCTCGACTTCCGCATAGTGATCCAGGTTTTCCTGCTGCGGACGCTGCCTCCGCACATGGTCGATAACGCTGTTGTGAGCTACTCGCATCAACCATGCTCCCAGCTTTTCATGATCTATCTTCTGCCAGTGCTTCCACAGCTTAATAAACACTTCTTGCGTCACGTCTTCGGCATCTTCTCTAACGCGCAGGCTATAGTGGGCAAAGGATAAAATCCTGTGCCGGTGCTGGTCTATGGCCTCTAGATAAAGTGCTCTCATTTGTTGTTAAAGACGCTATCTGAGAAAAAAAGTTACAGTAGTGTAATCGGAGTTGTCTTGGAAGCCTTCTTTGAAGGAAAATCAACGGCTTAAACAGTTATTCTATCTCAATTGCCTGCGCCGAAAACGCAATGATTGCTATACTCAATACCTGTAAATTTTACGTTATATGGCTTCAACATGGCTCTGCGGCGACTACATTTAGTCATTCTCTTGACTCTTCTGGCTCTCTCGTCCTCCAGCATGCTGGCCGCGGCAGAGCAGACCGTGCAGTTGCTTGATGGGACATCCATTAAGTTGTTTTTTTTCGAGCCCCATGATGAGCCCGCGAATGCGGAAGACCCGCCACCACTGGCCATATTCATCGCAGGTGGCTCGAATAATGAATTCATGGCGAAAGCACAATTCTGGCTAGGGAAGGAGTTTGTTGATCGCGGCTGGGCTATTGCAGTACCAATTTCGCCTGATGGTAAGCGCTTTTCAAAAGGGGATAGCTCCACCCTTCCTCAGATTGTTAAGCAACTCCACGCGACCCATGCGTTGCAGGATTCCAAGCCCTTACTGGTGGGGATGTCTAGCGGTGGTAGCGAAGCCATGGCGATCGCCTTCCTCAACCCTGCAAATTTTCGAGGCGTTGTAGCCACACCGGGACGAATCAAGCCCGATGTATCACTCGACAAACTGGATAGCCTGCCGTTCTATATCAGGATCGGAGAGAGGGATGACTTTCGCTGGAATCGCATGCTCGAATCTATGTCACTGAGACTGCTCTCAGCCGGGGCGAAGGTAGATGCTGAAATAGTCGAGGATGCAAGGCACGTCTTCCAGCTAGACTGGGAGAGCCTCGAAGCTTGGCTGAATAAGCTAAAGTAGCCTGACCGAGAATAGCTGGGCCAGACTACTTCATAGTTATTCTAGATAGTTATTCTAGAAACGGTCTTCCTCGATCCAATAGTTGGTAACTAGCCCATCAGTAAATTCTATCGATAGCGTTTCGGTACGTTCTTCTTCAATGTCTACGGAGAAAACAAGAAACAAACCGACCTCGATATCTTTCTCAGAGCGGTTTCTGTATTTCCAGATTTCCGTACCATCGGCATAGGTCAGCTTAGAGACCGGATTGCCAAATGACGTACTTACCCAATCCTGATTGCTTTCACCGAACTGCAGCCTAGAAACATCAGCCTCATTCCATGAAATATGCAAAGGACGCGAGTCCGAATCGACGGTAACCAGACAAGCTGTCAGTGCGATACTCATAACTAGCAATAGAGCTTTCTTAATCATGTAACATTCCCCGTTCAAATTGAATTTGTTATTCAGGTCGACACCTTTCCCACGGCAGCCAACAATCACCCCACTATCTCATCACCGGTCACTACGAAAAAACCGTCGAGCGGGTCGATGAATTGCACAGCTTGGGCTCCTACACTCTTAGACGCAGCAGCGCGGCAAAGGTTACAGCGCTGCAGCTTGTTATAATAAGGAATGTCACTGAATCTAAGCTGAATGCAGATTTTCGTACCTTGAATTAAAGATAAGTCACCAATTGATCGATCTAAGCCATTACACTAAAAACTAACAAGCCAACTACTTTACCTACCCAAAGAGACTTAGAATGCTCGCCAGATTCAACAACCTTTTCCCCCTCTGGGCATTGCTAGCTTCCCTTACAGCATTCTTTCTAGATGCACCCTTCGCCGCGCTCAACACCGCCATCGTCCCGTTATTAGCTGCCGTCATGTTTATGATGGGACTGACGCTGACCAAGACCGACGTTGAACGCATTGTGAAAAACCCGAAGCCGATTTTAGTGGGTGTGGTCCTACAATTCCTATTAATGCCAATTCTAGCGCTGACGTTTTCCAAGATGCTCCAGCTATCGAACCAGCTCACCATCGGCATGGTGCTCGTCGGTAGCTGTGCAGGAGGCACTGCATCTAATGTAGTCTGCTATCTGGCAAAGGGCGATGTGGCACTCTCTATTAGTATGACCATGGTCTCAACACTCGTTGGGGTAATAGCGACACCACTACTTTGCGCCTTCTATCTTTCTGCAACAGTTGACGTGGATACTCTGGCGTTACTTTTTAGCATAATGCAGATTGTGTTCATTCCAGTACTGCTTGGGTTTACTTGTAAGTTTTTCCTGAACGATTTCGCCAGCAGAGTGGAGCCCCTCATTCCGACACTTTCTGTACTCGTTATCCTGCTTATTATTGCCATAGTCGTGGCACTGAATGCAGACAGACTTCTTGATGTAGGCTTAATCACTTTAATTGCCGTAGTCCTGCACAATCTTTCCGGGCTAGCAGGCGGCTACTATATAAGCCGCCTAATTGGATTAGATATAAAACAGAGTCAGACCATTGCTATCGAAGTGGGCATGCAGAACTCCGGCTTAGGTGTAGCACTAGCTACGCAGTTCTTCTCCGCAACAGCTGCTTTACCCGGCGCCCTATTCAGTGTTTGGCACAATATCAGTGGTTCGTTGCTAGCTTCAGTGTGGAGCAACAAAAGAGCGTCGCTTGAATACCTAATAAAAGATGAAGAGTCAGCTTTGCCTCCAAAGTGAGTTACAGCAACAAGTGCGCGCCGACATCACCGCGCATCGTTGCATCCCTAATAATTACAGAATATAAAACTCGATACGCTTGACATATTTTTAAAGAAGCCTAAAATCCGCGCATTCAAATATTTAACTCTTTGTGTAGAAAATGAACACTCAAACAACTCTCAATACAATGCCAACAAGCGAGACCAGTATCGGTCATCAGCTCTGTTCGCGCGTGGCGAAGAATTTGGAGACCTGCTTGGAGTAATTTTCTGACAACGAAACGACTAACAATCGATTTAAAGAAAAGACCTCTAAGTTCTCAAACTTAGAGGTCTTTTTTTTTGCTTAAAACTTTATTGAATACTCACACTCGTGTGGGTACTGGGGAACTGTTGTGAAAAATAATGTGCACAAGAAACTGCACAGAAATAGCAGGCTAATCTACGGACTCGCTTTCTTCTATAGCTTTATGGTGATCGTGCCGGTAATTGTACCTTTCTTTATGGCGAAGGGACTCAGTCTTGCTGACATCTTTTACTTACAAGCTGTGTTTGCGACGGCAATTGTAGTATTTGAAGCAGCTTCTGGTTATTTCGCCGATGTATTTGGCCGTAAGACCGCGCTGGTGATCGGTAGCGTCATTCATGGGCTGGCATATTTCTACCTCAACTTTGCTGATGATCTTGCAAGCCTTATTATTTTCGAGATTATGGCGGGAATTGCAGCCAGCCTCTTATCAGGAGCAGACTTGGCATTGTTGTATGACACGCAGAAGGCGCTCCAGGATGGCGAGGATATGGAGCACAGTAATGCTATTGCACAATTAGGTTTCTTCAGGAGTAGCTCCGAAGGCTTAGGCGCCCTCATGGGTGGCGCATTGGTTCTCTGGTCTTTCGAGGCCATGGTGATCGTTCAATCTGCAGCGGCATGGATGTGCTTGGCTTTTGCTCTACTAATTATTGAACCACCGTATAAAAACAATAAAAGAGATTCGAAAAGAATTGAGATATTAACAATATTGCGCCATTTATTTACTAGTGACCCGGTGCTAAGGAACGTTGTCATAGCGATCCCTTTTTACAACTTGGCAACACTCCATGTCGCTTGGCTTATGCAGCCCTACTGGGCGGCCGAGGGAATATCACTTTCGATGTTTGGCTTGCTCTGGTTTTCACAAAGCATAGTAGTGGCAGCGGCAGCGAAATTTGGCTTCGTTATTGAGCGCCGCTATGGCGCTGTTTTCTCATTACTATTAATGGGCTTACTACCGATCGCTGGACACTTCGGTATGGCTTGGCTTCAAGGGTGGGGCGGAATCCTGATTGGCTTGTTGCTATTTGCCAGCCGCGGACTAAACCAAGTCATCTTGGTAAACGCTATGAACCGACGAATACCCAGCGAATTCAGAGCCACGGCCAATTCGTTCACGAGCTTCCTATTTCGATTGGGGTTTATAGTGACTGGGCCAGTTGTCGGCTACTTGGCTGAAACCAGAGGCCTTGAAATAACGCTGAATGCGCTAGGCCTGTCATCAATTTTATTGTTTGCCTTGGTGATGGTTCCGCTAATCCAATCGGTCAAAGCACTGCCGCAGCGAACTACGGCGTAAATAATACCTCCCCGCTAGGGGGTAACTGTTCACAACCCCCCGTGAGTGGTTATCCCCATTTTCCCCTAGTCCCAGCCTAGCTGAGCTATTCGATAATTCCTCGTCGAATTCTGAAGTGCTCGATAAGCAGAGACTAGATAGAATTATTCAGTGATACCCAAGAAAAACGCACCATAAAGGGTCGTTTTTTGATAAAACGCAGTCCTGTGTTTTATCAATCCACCAGGAAAAATTATTGCGCCGAATCGAACGCAAAACAATGCTCCTAATTGGTGCTTTAGGAAATGACATGTTAAAGTTTTGTGGCTGTGTTGTGCTTATTAACCCGAAAAACGTGCGCCAGATTCTTCAGAAGGACTAACAGCAACAAACAGCCGTAACAGAAGTTTTACTATAAAATAAATTTGCCATCAAGAATCAGCTTCAATTAGAAGACTCAGAATAGTACAAATTCTCCTCCTTTGGATTCGGAGGCGAAACATAATTATGCCGGAGAGAATTAATGAAACTTATTACCGCAATTATTAAGCCGTTTAAAGCCGATGATGTACGGGAAGCATTGTCTGAACTAGGCGTAAGCGGCATGACCCTGACCGAGGTCAAAGGCTTCGGGCGCCAGAAGGGGCACACAGAGCTTTACCGTGGAGCGGAGTATGTTATCGACTTCCTTCCGAAAGTAAAACTCGAAATAGCCGTATCCGATGAGCTATCGGATCAAGTAGTTGAGGCAATTTGCAAAGCAGCGAATAGCGGGCAAATCGGAGATGGAAAAATCTTTGTCAGCAATTTGGAACAAACCATTCGGATACGAACCGGGGAAACTGACAACGACGCGCTTTAGGAGATCCAATAAAAATGTTAGCCAGAACTCTTAGCACAAAATATTTCGCTGCAGCACTTCTGCTCCTTTTACCTAGTATGGCCTCGGCAGCGGATGCATTGAACGGCGCCAATACTGCTTGGATACTAACCTCAACAGCCCTCGTTCTTTTTATGGCGCTGCCAGGGCTTGCGCTCTTCTACGGCGGACTTGTCAGGACTCGAAATGTTCTATCGGTGCTCATGCAGTGTTTTGCCATTGCCTTTGTGGTATCCATCCTGTGGTTAGTCGTAGGTTACAGCATTGCGTTCGGCCCTTCTGAATCAGCTTACTGGGGCGGATTAAGTAAAGTGATGTTCAATGGCGTCGTGGTCGATTCCCTTACCGGCGACATTCCAGAAACCGTATTTGCCTCTTTTCAGATGACGTTCGCAATCATTACCCCGGCGCTTATCGTGGGTGCGTTCGCGGAGAGAATAAAATTCTCTTCCATGCTTTTATTTTCGGCCCTATGGACATTGTTAGTCTACTTTCCTGTAGCAAACTGGGTCTGGGGTGGTGGTTGGCTAGCTCAGATGGGTCTAATCGACTTTGCTGGCGGTACGGTAGTGCATGTAACGGCGGGTATTGGCGCATTGGTTTTTGCACTCGTCATTGGCCAGCGCGAGGGCTTCCTAACTGCACCAATAATGCCGCACAATCTAACTATGAGCTTCACCGGTGCAGGCATGCTCTGGGTAGGCTGGTTCGGATTTAACGCCGGCAGTGCTCTGGCCGCGGACGGCAGCGCCGGCATGGCTATGTTCGTTACACACATATCTGCAGCGACCGGCGCATTAACATGGATGGCCATAGAATGGATAAAATTTGGCAAGCCCAGCGGGCTCGGGGCAATCACCGGCATGGTGGCAGGTCTCGCGACAATCACTCCCGCCTCCGGCTCTGTCGGACCGGCTGGCGCACTTCTTATTGGGCTTAGCGGCGGTGTTGTCTGCTATTTCGCTACTACCTACTTAAAACAGAAAATCAAGATCGACGACTCACTCGATGTATTTCCCGTGCACGGTGTCGGCGGTATCGTTGGCACTTTCCTGGCCGGCATATTGGTATCAGCCGACTTGGGAATTTTCAGTGGTAACGGGTTCGCAGAGGGCGTGACTATGGGCTCGCAAGTCATGGTACAGATCATCGGCATCCTCGCAGTTGCCGCCTATACAGGCATAGTCACATTCATACTTTTGAAGATAGTTAGCGCCATAACATCTGGCATTCGCGTCACTCAGGAAGAAGAACAGATGGGTCTCGACATTACCGATCACGATGAGCGAGGCTATTCTTTATAATTGAATTGAGCAGTTAAGCGGATGTAATAAAGTACAAGTAATGCAGTACAAAACGAAAAAAGGCTGGCCGGAGAAATCCCGCCAGCCTTTTTATTGAGCCGCTCTTCTCTGGCCATTGCTGCTCGTCGCTAGGTACTCTTTCGCAGCGTCGTTATGGCGTAGACCAGTTTATTACCTTCCATATCGGTGAAGTGCGTGGCTACTAAACAAGTGCTGCGACCATCCTTGATCAGCTCACCCTTTAATAAAAATCTCGGCCCTAAAACCGGCGCGAAATAATCTATGCGCATATTGACGGTAGCCGACCACTTAAAGTCTTCCTGAGATTTAAACAGTGTACGCACCGTGAATATCGAGATCATATCGACATAAGTGCCGGTAAACCCCCCAAACAACTGATCTCTCGGATTCAATAAATGATCTGGAAGGTGAGCATCCACCTCCACCAAGCCTCGCTCCTCGCGCAGAATCTTCCACTTGCTAGATTCCACCAAATCGCCTGCATTGTGGCCTGCTTTAAAAAATACCGGACGATCCAATTCTGTTTCGTTTGTCATTACCTGTCCCATCTGAGGGGCCAATTCAAGGGCAACCCCGACTCAATAAAAGTGGCCGAGAATGAAGTAAAAACGTTTACTGGTCAAATCCGGCTGACGTCATTCAGACTGATAAGTCCAAGCACTTGCTTGAACCTGGATACAAAAAAAGAGGTTCCAACGAACCCCTTTTTAAATACACCACTACTCCCGTGAGAGCTATTGATCGAGCAATTGGTAGATTCGACGAATCGCCCTAGGATCTACACCTGCTGCGCGAATCTGCACAAAATTCTGACTGTGGTTAGTCATATCGATCTGCTGCGCAGCCTGTTCTGCACTTACACCATCGCTATGCATCTGCGAGGTCTTACTCCACAAGTCACGCAAGTAGTCCTGAAAGTGCGCTATTGTCTCTTTGCTGCGCATCACGGGACCGTGGCCTGGAAGCCATGTATCAAAATCGAGTGAGAGCAGACCGTCTAGTGTGGCTGGCCACTCATCCACATGCCCATCGCCCATATAGGCGAGTCCGGGCAACATCATATCGCCGGTAAACACGATTTTATCTTGCGGCAGATAGATAACAATATCACCGCCAGTATGTGCACGACCGAAATGGTGAAGCTGGATCTCGCGACTACCGTCGGCAACGACTTGAAACAAGGTCATCTTGGTCTCGAGAGTAATATTCGGCGGCATAGGCTGCACTTCGCCAATCGCATTCATGTAATCACGTTGCACCCGATGACGCTCAAGCAACCGTGCCTTACGCGCAGGATCAGTTTCCGCGGCCGCCTGACGCTCAAGATCCGCGACCCTCCCGGGAACTGGGTCGGAGAAACTCTTAAAAGTATTCTCCTCTAAGACATTACCTAACTCGCCGTTGAGTTTTTCCCGCGTAAACTCGTGACCAATGATTTCGATCCCCTCGGGAAATGCCTGAGCCCCATGCGCATGATCGAAATGATAATGACTGTTTACTAAATA
>JAESUT010000022.1 GCA_016762995.1 Gammaproteobacteria bacterium
GGCATAAAGGAGCTTGGAAAAGATCAGCCCTTCGATATCGTCGTGTCCGGCATAAACCGCGGCGCAAACGTGGGAGATGTTTCCCATCTATCCGGAACAGTAGGAGCGGCGATGGAGGGCTTGTATCATGGACTCCCAGCAATCGCCGTCTCAGAAGACCCGAACAGTGAGAATACCGCCATCACCGCAAAGTTCACTGCCGATCTAGTCGACAGATATCGCAGGCTAGGCGCGCCGGATGGCACGATGATCTCTATCAACGTCCCAGCCGGACCCCTGAAGGGAGTGGCCGTAAGACCCATGGGCGATTCTTACCTGCAAACAGGCAGCTATGAAGCAGCTGCACAAAATGGCAAGAGTACGGACTACGAGAGAATTCGCTTGATTGTGAATTCTGAAGATCCAACTACAGATACCTATGCCTATCAGCAAGGCTATATAGCGGTGACACCTCTTAAATTCGATTGGACCGATTTTGAAATGTTAGATGAAGTAGAATCGTGGAACCTACAGATAGACTAATCCATAATTGCCGGAGAAGGTATTGCTAGAATTTGAACACATCATTCAAGTCAACGATCTAACAGAAGATGATTTGCATATTCTCACCCGTACCCAGCTGTGGGAAGGTCTACTGCTGCGTGCGAGGCGTCCAGACACATTCAACAGCAGTTTGAAGGTTACTAACAAAGAGTATGGCGAGGATGAGTTCGAGAGAATCATCGAGACTGGGGAAAACACATTTCACGAGCGGGTAATTCTCTATCCCGGCGAGAGAATTCATACGCAGACCATGGAAGAATATGACCAGATAGAGGCGGAGAGTGTCACTCACCTGGAAGAGCCTGAAGAGGGATACCTGTTCGTGCGCTTCTGCTACCGACGCGAAATAGAGGACGACGGCTCTGTTGATGTTGAAGAGTACTTGAAATCTGCCTATGTACAGACCGACCGTGAAGCCATCGCGTTGATCCGTTCGCTTGCCGAAAGCGGCGCATTCGGCTAAGTAGTTAACTAACACTTTACGCCCTTCCTCCATCTATTTCAGTGCTATAACGACCCGTGTTCTCCATCTACCTCAGCGCCATAACGACCCGTGTTCTCCCTCAAATACAGGATGCACGTTGTTCATCTTTGATAAACGAGGCGGAATTGGTTTATTCTCTGAGGCCATCTCAATAAACCGCTGCCCCTAGGGGTAGGAGAAAACCACAATGAAAGCACTCCTACAGCTTGCACTGATAGCTCTCACCCTCATCCCTGCCGCGTTCTCCTTTGCGGATCGCCAAACTACCGATGATGAGCGACATATCGATGACCCTCGCGTTCAACACCGAAACTACGAATTTCCCGGTACTGGCGAAACGATTCCCTATGCCGTCTTCGTACCCTCAAGCTATGACAGCAGCCAAGACGCGCCCCTAATCGTTTCTCTGCATGGCTTGGGCAGGAGCCACGACTGGTTAATGGGATATCACGGTTTATTGGATCAGGCTGAAGCGAATGGCTATATCGTTGTCACACCACTTGGCTATATCCGCCGCGGTTGGTACGGCTCAAGAGAGCTTGATGATATGCAGGATGCCGAGCGCAGCGAGCAAGATGTTATGAACGTCTTGCAGATTGTGCGCGAGGAATTCAGTATTGATTCAAACCGAATCTACCTATGGGGCCATTCCATGGGGGGCGTGGGCACCTATCACATTGCGGCCAAGTACCCTGACCTATTCGCCGGATTGGGAGTGGCGGCGCCCGCACCCGAAGCGAATGCGCCGATGGATAGTATTCTGAATAAGATCAAGCAC
Source organism: Gammaproteobacteria bacterium (assembly GCA_016762995.1). Lineage (GTDB taxonomy): Bacteria > Pseudomonadota > Gammaproteobacteria > Pseudomonadales > Pseudohongiellaceae > UBA9145. The sequence continues at coordinate 1,806 of JAESUT010000022.1, forward strand.
CTGCCCATTTTCGTTTTGCAGGGAGATGAAGATACAGCCGTGCCTGTAGAGCGCACTCGCGCCTGGGTGGCGAAGATGCAGGAGCTAGGCATGCAGCACGTCTATGTCGAAATTCCTGGCGGCGATCATTCGCTGCTCATTTCTCAAGACGCGGTAAATATGCAGAAGTTTATCGATTTCTTCAACATCGTACGCAAGCAATATTAGTCGTAGCCGGATTGCAGACAAGACATCAATCGATTTGGAGCTTAACTAATTGCCGGCCGGCCTTTGCTCTAGATTGGATGTGCTTCCGAGGGATTGATTGACAAGAAATAGGGCCGCAGAAAACTCTGTCGGCCCATTGCTAATCGACTACGGCTTGCTGATGACTACACGAAAGCCGATGGTGTTGTTACGTACACTAGGATCGACGCCACCACGTACCGCGGCACGCACGTTGCCCACGCCATCTGAAAATGACCCACCACGCATCACCCAGAGCGCATCCTCGGAAAGGTTCTCTGCATCATCGCTCGGATCATAAGGATAGTCCTGCAATGGACTGCGTGTTAACTCCCACACATTGCCACTCATATCTTGCAGGCCGAAGGCACACTCCGTACAAGGTCGGGAGCCTACTGCTAATACCGTGCTTGACCCGTAGTTTGCTAACTCCGTTGAAGGCGTGTTTCCCCAAGGGAAAATTCGACCGTCCCCGCCGCGGGCTGCCTTCTCCCATTCGGCCTCTGAAGGAATGCTCACTTGCCCACCCGTCGCCAAATAATTTCTTAGCTCTATCGGAGTATCTGCAGAATTTTCCAGCTTCTGCTGCAACCAGCGTGCGTAGGCTAGCGCCTCTGGCCAAGTCATGCCCGTAACCGGCATATCACCTTTAACGTCCACTGCCACCCCGCTGGCGAGGTCTGGATACTCTGCGGTGAATGCGCGGAATTGAGCGGCGGTGACCTCAAACATTCCTATATAGAAATCGTCTATTTCCACTGTTCCTTGGCGCCGACTACTCGACCAGCGTTCGTTCTCGTAAGCTAGGCGATCCAAAGCCGGGTTACTTCCCATAATGAAGGAGCCGGAGGGAATTCGGACAAAACCTAACAGTGGCTCATCCGGTAGGAACCAAGCCTCGTCAAGAAAACCGCTCATCGTTGCCTGTGCGGGAGAGGACAACGCAGTTATTTCTGAATTCATCTGCTGCTGTGATTGAATACTCATCCATACAGCGACGCAAATGATCACCACGCACATGATGGTGAGGCCCACGACTCGACCAGGCGCCTGAGGCAATTCAGTCTCGCTTTGATGCTTGCTCATATCTGCACCCTATTGCTCTCAGGGCTTTCAGCACTAGCACAAGCAAATGCCCAGTCGTGTTCGCAAGCCCGATCAAATAGCTCCTGCTCAGAGAGCATCATCAGATTCTGTCCGCCCTCGCGTAGTAGCAATCGCAGATCCAATTCGTGCGGCACTTCCCGCGCCACCAACTCCGTGTCGAGAAGATTGAGACACGCGGCTCGAAACTTCAACTCGCAGCCGCGAGAGAAATAAGCCATGGATAACTTTTGATTAGATTCGGCAATTATTCCCTCGCGATAGTGCGCGCCAATTTCGTTACATGCCCAGGCCGCGTTGTCACCACAATAGGTCGCCTCCAGTTGTAGCATGCGACTGCAGGCATTGGGTAAGTCACTCGCGCAGGCCTGCTCCCAGAATGGCAGACTATCGCCTTGGTGTTTGCCGTCGGTTTTACCCAGAAAAGACAGTGAAGCGAAGATCACTATCCAGATACTCATGTGTGCAAGGTTCGATCGCCCACCGAACCAATTCTCTTTCCAAACATTCAATAACGCTTGGGAGTGAATAGATCGCACGGTTCTATCGATAGCGATAACACTCAGATTAAGTAGCGGCACCACGAGAAGTTTGTCATAGAACGTTGGCTCGCCCATGGCACCTAAAAGAGTATAGAGGCCAAACACGCCAAATCCGTAGAGCACTCCAAAAAGCGTCTTGCCTAACGGCGTTCTCGGCGAGGTAGAAGGATCGGTAATCAATAGGTGCAGCCCAAGAAAGACGGCTGCTGGAATCTCCGAATCGAGAAAGTAGGGAACACCCGTACCAGCAGAGTACAAGGCACTGAGTGCAAACAACGTGATCGCTGACRTACCMGCAACGAGTGTTATGGAGAAGAAGTACATAACGACCAGRCCGATCAGAAARAGAAAGGTATAGATATTYGGCGCRAGAGTAAGAGTCGATGCTATCTCCTGCCCCCAGGTCAAGTCGGTCGTGTTGGTAGCGATYAGCACGAGAGAGAACAGGCCTAGTGCAAAAGCAGAAGGATTGAATATGTGTGAGCTACGCCCGTCTCGATTCCAACGTACGTATTCCTTGCCCATGAAACCAACAGCAATCATCACAAACTGCATATARWAYYWATCAWMMMWAWRMCAGAGGAACAGATTGATACTAAGAATAATAGGAACGGGGCCAAATCCTAAACTGTATTCACGGCGCCTAGACCAAGTCAGCAACATATCGAAGGTGTAGGCAAACACGAGTTGCGCCAGTATCAGCCAAGCATGATCGTAAACCGGCCGCCAGTAATATCCCCAGTAGGCATACAGGCTAATTTGAACCATGCCCTGTATGTAGTGCTGCGGGCGCAGCGATATACTGAAAGCGCGCTCTTCGTTTTTGTTTCTAGAGTTGAATAGCAGGTAAGCCTGCCACATAAGCAGTGCAGCAGCGGCACCCCAGAACGACCACGCTAGAGTGGGGTTGCCCTGAACACGAGGAACAAAACTTAGAGCAATAAGGACGATTGATAATGCGAACGGAACCTTGAACGCAGCCATTGAGGAGTCCATCTGCTTATCAGCAGAGTTGTTGCTGTTTCGGCTACTATTCTTGGAACTGGCGGAAGTGGCCATCGGGTAGTGCTCTAGCGGGAGAATTGGGTCGATGGCAAGAATAAACCACCTGCCGAAGCAATTCAATTTGACCGCGCTAGAGCCTAGGTCTCAACAAAAATAGAGACCAATTCACACATCTAGCTAGTGCTCATTTCCATCATGGGGCTGTTCATCAGCATGCCAGGAATGAGCATCCTGTTGATCAGAATGTTCATCGTCGTGTGCCGAGTAGTGATGGCCGTGGTGGCTATCATGACCATCATGGCGGCCTCCCCCTACAGCCGCATTCGCCATTCTAAAAGGCGCGGCAATTACCGTACCTGTGGTGTCAACAGCCACACCGACTACGGCCCCCGCGATCTGGAATGGCGCTTTGATCACTGCGGTTGTTGTATCTACGGCCACTCCAATCACTGACCCTATGCAGCCAGTCAGCGATAGCGCCAGTATCAGGCTGGCAATCAGTTTGGGGTATTTCATTTATTTTCTCCGGATTATTCTTCTACCGCCCCTATTTATCAGGGAGCCCTACAGTAGACCGATGAGTCTGAATCTTAGCTGAATTGTAAGAAGCCGTAGGCATTCGTGTAGACTGCCCTAGCGGCTAGTTGGTCCCGAATATCCTTGAAAATTGACCTAAACACGCGTAATTTCGGTGAGTTAACCCCTCATCCCATTAGAATTAGAATATTGTTCGAGGTTTTACATGCACAACAGAGCACTCACGAAACTGTCTTTAGCCATAATCGGCCTGTTAGTCGCTCCACAACTGCTCGCGCAGTCTCCAGAAATGCCACGCACAGAATACGGTCAACCAGATTTTCAAGGTACTTATACCTTCAGGACACTTACCCCGCTTAATCGCCCAAGAGAACTTGCCGACAAGGCCACACTAACCCCCACGGAAGCTGCCGAGTGGGAAGCATTTGAGAGACGTCGTCAGAATCGCGACCTAATCATCGACTCCGTAGGCGGCGCCGGCTATCCGCCGGGCGTAATCTCCTATAACGAATTCTGGTATGAGCGCGGAGTCGAGACCATCGCCGACCGTCGCACCTCCCTAATCTATGATCCACCGAATGGCCGCGTGCCCGAATTAAATGCCATCGGTCGTGAGCGACGCGCCGCCTATGGGCAGATGGTATTCGAGAGTGCGGGCCCGGAGGGCAGAACCACTATCGACCGTTGCCTCGTCGGTTTCGTCGGTGGGCCACCGATGATCCCTGGTTCCTACAACAACAATATGCAGATCGTGCAGACGCAAGACAGCATCATGATTCTGAATGAGATGGTACACACTGCGCGCATCATTCCCTTGGGCCGTGAACACAGCACCAAGCAGCTGAAATGGGAAGGCGATTCGATTGCACACTGGGATGGCGACGAGCTGGTTATTGATACTCAACACTTCTATCACAGCTACAACCTACGCGGCATGTCCGATCAAGCGGTGATTTCCGAACGCTTCCGCTGGATAGATGAGGATACTCTTGAGTACGATTTTACCGTAGAAGACCCCATGTCTTGGGATGAAAGCTGGTCCGCTAAGATACCGATGCGCCGCGCCGCCGACCCAGTGTATGAATATGCCTGCCACGAAGGCAATCATGGATTACAGGGCATTCTCGCCGGATGGAGACGCTATGAATCCATGGGCTTGAATGGAGACGGTTCACCGAAGTCTGACACTGGAACCGTCGCCATAGAAGAATAGAAACGAATCAATTACTCAATTGTCTGTTCTCGTGGGCAGGCGTTGTAGATTCTAAAAAAACCAGAGTTAGATTCATCCAACTCTGGTTTTTTTATTCACCGCTACACTAATAAATGAGTTCTCGTTTACATTAATTGGCAGAAGATAGCCGGCCGAATCGAATCACTCATGTTTAAAAAACCATCTTTACTTACTTCTACAATTTTTTGCTCGCTCTTCTTGGCCTCGGGCAACGTCGCCTCTGAAGTGAATTCTGTTTTTATCTCATCGAAACTAGATCCGAATGCGATCATCATTACTGAAGTAGACGTGATTTTTATTTATGATGCTGAAACAGTCAGCAATCTACCGGCTACGAAATCAGCTTGGTATGCGAATAAGCGACAGTTCACCAGTGATGCCGGCGATAAGCTGGATTTAGTAAACATTTTTATACCTCAGGGATTTGACTCGGAAATGGCCAGCCTACCAGCACGCCGCGCCGATGCACTGAAGGTGGTGGTCTATGCTTATCATGACGATTCAAAAGCCACTGCGCGCGATATTACTGACACAGCTAACGTGCTCATTGAGATAGACCCCTTCGGCATTCGAGTATCCAGTAGAGATTAGTTAAGAAATTAACAAAGGAGTATTGAATTGGAATTGGGACAAATTGTTTCTTTTCTTATTGTGTCCGCGGTAGTCATCGCTGTGCCCGGCCCGAACATACTCGTGATAGTTTCAACCACACTGGTGTCAGGAAGGCGGCGTGGGCTGCAAACAATAGTAGGCACGACTTCCGCCATGATTGTCCAGCTTGCTATTGCGGCGCTGGGAACCACGCTACTGCTCGCTACACTTAGTCAGGGACTTTTCTGGCTGAAATGGTGTGGTGTCATCTATCTACTTTTTCTTGGCGCTAATTCATTCTACGCTTTCTACACACACAAGAAATCCGCACGACCCAGTGCCACTGCCTCGATGCAGCGCGGATTCTGGGTCGCACTCACCAACCCCAAAACGATCTTATTCTTCAGCGCTTTTCTTCCGCAATTCGCAAACCCTGACGGCGCTTATCTGCCGCAGATAGCTATTCTATCTGCCTGTTTCTTGCTGCTCGCTGTGATTATGGATAGTTGCTATGTGCTTTTGTCAGCTAAACTGAAATGGTTATTAGTCTCTAAAGATATCGATAGGATTAGCAACGCTGTAAGTGCCACCTTATTTGTTGGCGCAGGAGGATTGCTAGCACTTTCAAATCGAGCCTAGCCTTTCACATGCAGCACTATTCGATGCTATTTCTGGACTAGTTAAACCCAATTACCACCGTGGTCGTCGAACATCAGTACCTTGCTCTGATCCTCTACGAAGATATTTGCCGTTTTACACTCCATAAGCGCCTCCTTCATGCCTGTATAACACTGGCACACATTACAATTGTATTGCTATTACCCCTAGTTTATTCTTGTACCCTCCCTTTCCATAAATGCAAGAGCAATGAGAGTTCTAGAAGATGACGAATAACAAGTTAAAATCGGCTTTTTTGGCACTGGCGATAGTCCCAGCTTTGGCTTTTGCCCAAGCTGACATGCCTCCTACAAACGATCTGGAAAATCCTTATATCACCCAGTCTGGCTATTTCAAGATGCCTGCAGGCCGCGATTGGGGCTCCACCAGCACAGTCGATATAGATTTAGATGGCGAGAGCATCTGGGTCGCAGAGCGCTGCGGCGGCAACGTGAACGTCTGTGTTGCAAAGCCTGACACAAACCTAATTATGTTGTTCAGCAAGAACGGCGACATGGTTCGTAGCTTCGGTGCCGGTTATATTGCCTGGCCTCACGGCATACACGTTGACCACGACGGCAATGTTTGGATCGCTGATGCACGTGGCTCAGAGCAGACAGAAGGCTATGAAGGCGAGCATTATGGACACCAGGTCCACAAATTCAGCCCCACCGGTGTTCACCTGATGTCACTAGGCAAGAAAGGCGGCGGTCAGGACGACGAATACTTCTACACGCCAAACGACGTGCACGTTGCGCCTGATGGATCCATTTTCGTTGGCGAGGGACATTCCAGCGCTGAAGGTTCTACCAACCGCGTACACAAGTTTGATGCAGACGGAAACCACCTTTTCTCATTCGGCGAATGGGGAACTGAGCCAGGTAATTTCCGCCAGCCACATGGTCTAGCTATGGATTCAAAAGGACGGCTATTCGTTGCCGACCGCGGTAATGATCGAATCCAGATTTTCGATCAAGAAGGAAACCTACTCGATGTATGGCATCAATTCAGCCGCTTGAGTGGTATCTACATCGACAAGAATGATGTCCTGTATGGCGCAGATTCAGAATCAGGCTCGGTTAACCCAGATCATGGTGACTGGATTCGTGGTATTCGTATCGGAAGTGCTATTACCGGCGAAGTGGAATTCCTGATTCCTGACCCTCAGCCCGATTGTCGTGGCACTTGTACTGCTGAAGGCGTCGTTGCCGATGCACACGGAAATATCTTCGGTGCCGAAGTTGGCCCGGTTGGTGGGATCAAGCGTTATGTTCGTCCCATTAAGTAATTAACATCCGCTAAAAGCTTACTTGAAAATACGAGTAAGATAGAAGAAAACGAAAAGCCCATCGTGATCGATGGGCTTTTTTTTGCTCTGGAGAAAGTATGCCGCCGCTAAACGACCTTCTGCTGTTCACCGCTGCTGCCTTCATCATGAACCTTTCCCCGGGGCCTTCGAGCTTCTATGTGATGGCGCGCACCATTGCTCAGGGTGCTTCCGCTGGACTCGCCGCAGTTGTAGGTTTAACAGCGGGCAGCCTCGATGATTCGAGGGAAGCAAAGTTCTAGAGTTGGGATAGAGAAGATTTTTGGGGCGATTCTAATCACTCTCGGCATTTACGTCCTGTTCGCCGAGAATGATTAAGAAAAGTTAGTACAGTTTTTAAACTGCTGCAATAATCGCGTTTAGAGTAGCACTCGGACGCATCGCTGCGGTTGCTTTTTCCACATCCAGTTTGTAGTAGCCACCGACATCCATTGCCGGCCCCTGTACAGCGTTCAGCTCATCAACAATCTTCGCTTCATTATCGATCATTGCCTGCGCAACCGGCGTAAATCGAGCCTTTAGCTCCGCATCATCATCCTGTGCCGCAGCTGCCTGCGCCCAGTACATAGCAAGGTAGAAGTGACTACCTCGATTATCTAGCTCTTTCACCTTACGTGAGGGTGACTTGTTATGGTCTAGGAAATCTCCCGTGGCCTTGTCGAGAGAATCGGCGAGTACCTTCGCGCGATCATTCCCAGTGACTTGTGCCAGATGCTCGAGCGATGCAGCCAGTGCTAGGAATTCCCCTAACGAATCCCAGCGCAAATGATTCTCTTTTTCGAATTGCTGAACATGCTTAGGTGCAGAACCACCCGCTCCTGTTTCGAACAAGCCGCCGCCTTTCATCAATGGAACAACAGATAGCATCTTCGCACTGGTGCCAAGCTCCAATATTGGGAACAAATCAGTTAGGTAATCTCGAAGCACATTGCCCGTTACTGAGATCGTGTCCAATCCATCCTTCGCTCTGCGTAGTGAAAGACGAGTCGCGGCTTCTGGTGTCATGATGCTAATTTCCAAGCCATCGGTGTCATGATCAGCAAGATAGGTATTCACCTTCTTGATCATCTCAGCATCGTGACTGCGATTCTCATTTAACCAGAACACCGCGGGAAGAGCTGATAGCCTTGCTCGACTCACCGCCAGCTTGACCCAGTCTTGAATTGGCGCGTCTTTAGCCTGACACATGCGCCAGATATCGCCCTCTTCAACTTCATGCTCTAGCAAAGTATTGCCGTCACCATCGATAACGGTAACCGTGCCGTTTGCAGAAATTTCAAACGTCTTGTCATGAGACCCATACTCTTCTGCTTTCTGAGCCATAAGACCAACGTTAGGAACGCTGCCCATAGTTGTTGGGTCGAATGCGCCATTCTCTCTACAGAAATCGAAAACTTCTTGGTATACGCCAGCGTAGCAACGATCTGGAATCACCGCTTTCATATCTTGCAGACTTCCATCAGGACCCCACATCTTCCCTGAGGTTCGCAATGCGGCCGGCATGGAGGCGTCGATAATCACATCGCTAGGCACATGTAGGTTGGTTATTCCCTTGTCAGAGTCTACCATCGCCATTTCTGGTCGGCTCGCATAGCAGGCCGCTAAATCTGCTTCGATCTCTTCGCGCTGCGCGTCTGGCAATGACTTAATTTTGCTGTAAACGTCTCCGACGCCGTTGTTCGCATCGACACCTAGCTCTGCGAAAACCGCCGCGTGCTTGTTAAATGCCTCTTCATAGAAAACCGTAACCGCATGACCGAAAATTATTGGGTCTGATACCTTCATCATCGTAGCTTTTAAATGAAGAGAGAAAAGCACGCCTTGGTTCTTGGCATCTTCAATTTGCTTAGCAAGAAATGCACGTAGCGCATTTTTATTCATCACCGATGCGTCTATCACCTCGGCAGCGAGTAAGCCAATGCCCTCCTTAAGGACAGTGACGTTGCCTGCACCATCACGGTGCTCAATCTTAACCGTTGTAGCTGCCCCAAGCGTTGTCGATTGTTCACTGCCGAAGAAATCACCCGACTCCATAGTCGCAACATGTGATTTGGAATCCTTAGACCAGGCACCCATAGAATGTGGGTTCTTTTGCGCATAGGACTTCACGGAAGCTGGTGCACGGCGATCAGAGTTCCCTTCACGGAGCACCGGGTTTACCGCACTACCTTTTATCTTGTCGTAGCGTGCCTTGATGTCGCGCTCCGCGTCAGTGCTCGGATCTTCTATATAGTCTGGAAGTGCGTAGCCCTTGGCCTGCAGCTCCTTAATCACCGCGATCATCTGCGGAAACGAAGCTGAGATATTGGGTAGTTTAATGATGTTAGCCATTGGGTCTTGAGTCATCTGTCCAAGCTCGGCCAAGGCGTCGTCCTGTTGCTGATCAGCATTCAGGAAGTCTGGAAAGCTGGCAATTACCCGCCCGGAAAGAGATATGTCGCGCGTCTCGACGGCCACATCGGATACGTCAGTAAATGCCTTGATGATCGGTAACAATGAGTAAGTGGCTAAGGCTGGCGCCTCATCTGTCTCGGTATAGATAATCGTAGATTTCTTGTCTGACATCGTAGTTCCTTGTATTGACTCATTCTAGCCAGGCTAGTGCTGTGTTCGCTGCTTACGCCTTATGTACCACTCGCGTTGGGGCAAAATGGGCGCATATTGTAGCAGTCAGGGGCCAACACTTACAGAGGGCAGCAGATGCTCTACGGCGCAGATGTGCTGTATAATCGGCGCCTAGGCTATGCAAGACTGCTCATCGCGTGGCAGATCCTTGCATTAATAAGAGCATTGCTACTAGCTAAAGAAATAGAGATGAGAGAAGTTTATGAAACAAGCCACCAGCGTCCCTGATTTTATTATTCGCTCCGCAACGGTCGATGACTGCGCACTGATTCTAAGCTTTATTCAGGAACTGGCAGACTACGAGAAATTAGGCCATGAGGTTGTCGCCACCGCTGCAGTGCTCGAAGAAACACTATTCGGGGAGAAGGCCAATGCTGAGGTTACTATTGGGGAGTATCAGGGAAAAGCCATAGGTTATTCGCTGTTCTTTCACAACTTTTCTACCTTCACTGGCAGGCCCGGCATCTATCTCGAAGACATCTATGTGCAACCATCGATGCGCGGCAAGGGTTGTGGGAAGCTGATGCTAGCGTATATCGCCAAGCTTGCTGTGGAACGCAACTGTACGCGAGTAGAGTGGTCAGTTCTAGACTGGAATGAGCCTTCAATTCAATTCTATAGATCGATTGGCGCGGCGCCCATGAATGGGTGGACAGTACAACGGCTAGATGGCAACCAACTGACGGATTTTGCGCGGCAATTTAAATAGAAGAGGTATGCCTTGAATAGAATTGTGTATGTGAACGGCGAGTACGCTCCGGAAGAGACGGCGAAGATTTCGATTTTCGATCGTGGATTTATCTTCGGCGATGGTGTGTATGAAGTAGTCCCGGTTGTTGCTGGAAAATTGGTTGATCGCGACTATTTTCTAGAACGCCTCGATAGTTCTCTGTCGGCGCTAAGCATTACCTGGCCTTGCTCACAGCGAGAGTATCTCGACATCATGCAGGAGCTCATCTCTCGCAACAACTTGAAGGAAGGCTTTGTATACTCGCAGGTCACAAGAGGTATCGCCGACAGGGACTTCGCCTTTCCAGTCGATACTGCCCCGTCTCTAGTCGCCTTCACGAGTGAGATGAATTTGCTAAACAATCCCCTCGCAGAAACTGGCATTGCTGTTACCACCAGTGAAGATATCCGCTGGAAAAGGCGCGACATAAAAACCATAAATCTGCTTGCCCAGTGTCTCGCGAAACAAGATGCCCACAACAAAGGAGCGCATGAAGGCTGGATGGTGGAAGATGGATTCGTAACCGAAGGCGTGTCTTCGAGCGCGTACATCATTATCGAGAAGAAGATAATCACGCGGCCTCTTTCAAATTTGATTCTCCCTGGAATACGCCGCCGCACACTAATCGAAATCGCCGAGCGAGAAGGTATAGAGCTAGAGCAGAGACTGTTTACCGTCGAGGAAGCACTCGCGGCTGATGAAGCCTTCATCAGTAGCGCAACAACCATCGCCTTAGCAGTTGTAAGCATCGACGGAGAAAAAATAGCAGACGGTAAGCCGGGGGAAATTACCGGAAAACTTAGAAAATTATATATCGAGAGAATGTTAGAAGAAGCGAGAAACGCCGAATAATTATTTTGGCCTGCCTATGGTCAAACCCGTTCGCTGTCGAAGCTAATTACTTCGCTGATAGTTTTGGCCTCAACCAATAACATCAATAGTCGATCCACGCCCATAGCTACACCCGAGCAACTTGGCAACCCGCTTTCTAGCGCAGCGATTAGCTTCTCGTCTACATCGTGTGTCTGCAATCCTTTTCCCTTTCTTGCGACATTGTCAGCCTCGAACCGTGCGCGCTGTTCAGCGGCATCACTAAGTTCAAAATATCCGTTCGCCAGCTCCATCCCCCGGCCAAACAATTCGAAGCGCTTTGCAACAACCACACCTTTCGCGTCTGCCTCCAGAGTAGCTAGCGCAGCCTGCTCTGACGGATAGTCATAAATAATACAGAAGGGTGGAAGCTTAGGCTCAATACTATTGCTCAGCAATAGCTGCAGATAGTCGGTCTTGCTTAGGCCGCTGCCATGTAAATCGATTTCAGTGCTTACCAGTTGTTGCAATTCTTCTAACGTGATTTCGTGGGGATCTATTTGCAAATGCTGCTGAAATATCTCTCTATAGCTGAAGCGCGGGATTGGTCCGCAGTCGAGCACGTCCTGCACTAGATGTTCCAACTCCGTCATTAATTGATCTAGAGAATAGGAAAGTCTATACCACTCGAGTAGAGTAAATTCGATGTTGTGTCTTGCAGTTTTCTCTTCTTGTCTGAAAGCTTTAGCAATCTGATAGATAGAGCCGCTGCCGCTAGCCAACAGTCGTTTCATAAAATATTCTGGTGAGGTTTGTAGAAAATTCTGACGACTTGAATTGCCATCTACCACTTCGGCAGAGATGGATTCTATATAGACATCTGCCACTGTTGAGCTAGCGAGTAATGGCGTCTCTACCTCGAGAACATCGCGCTCAGAAAAGAAGCGCCGAATTTTGGCGAGCACCTGCGCACGCTGCTGCAAATTTTGTAAGGAAGCACTTGGACGCCAATCAACCATGAATTCATCCCTTCAAAATCTACAGAATTCTTAGCCGGGATAAGAAGTAGAAATTCTATTTGGTAACGCGATTTTGGTATTCGGAATTTCGCGTATCAACCCGAAGCACGTCGCCAATATTGACAAATAAGGGCACCTTCACTACAGCACCCGAACTTAGAGTCGCCGGCTTAGTACCACCCTGCGCCGTATCACCCTTCAAGCCAGGGTCGGTGTCAGTCACTTCAAGTTCAACAAAATTTGGTGCAGTAACCGAGATGGGGGCTTCGTTCCACAAGACCATAGTGTACTTATCCTGCTCCTTCAGCCAGATTTTGGCGTCAGCGATGGCATTGACGTCAGCAGCAACCTGCTCGAAGCTGTCATCGGTCTTCATGAAATGCCAAAACTCTCCATCCTCGTACAGATACTCCATTTCCAATTCCATGACATCAGCCACCTCGATTGACTCACCAGATTTGTAGGTGCGCTCCCAGACTCTGCCATTGACCAAATTACGCAGCTTCACGCGATCAAATGCTTGGCCCTTGCCGGGTTTGACCTTTTCAACTTCAATCATAGAGCAGGGTTCTGAGTCGATAATGACCTTAAGCCCTGATTTAAATTCGCTGGTGGAGTAAGTCGCCATTATTTCCTCTTAACGCTATTTGTGTACAAGCCCGTTATTTCGATTCACGTTGATGATCTCAGCCACGAATAACTATGTATCGAAGGCTGCAGCCTTATGTTGCTATCATGTGGCAACGGATACTAGCAATTGCCTTTATAAAATCAAACACTGTTTTGGATCACGCGATGACAAACCACGTTGTATCACTTATTCGATCAGATCGCGCTGCAACGTGGCAGGAGATTCTATCCGATCTGATAACAGATCCGCAGGAATTATTGCGCATATTAGAACTTAATCCAGACACTAACCCCTACAGCTTGGAGGCCCTCGATAAATTTCCCTTGAAGGCGCCCAGGCCCTTCGTGGAGCGAATCGAGAAGGGCAACTGGCATGACCCGCTGCTCAGACAGATCTGGCCATCAGTATTCGAAGAGACCCAAACTGAGGGCTTTGTTGCAGACCCTCTTAACGAGGAAGCATTCAATCCGCTACCTGGGCTTCTACACAAGTACCATGGCAGAGTGCTGCTAACTGCCGCTCCACATTGCGCAATCCATTGCCGTTACTGTTTCCGGCGCCATTTCGATTATCAAGCCAACTCCCCTAGTCGGACACAATGGGAGGAGGCATTTGCCTATATAGCAGCTGACAGCAGCATCGAGGAGGTCATCCTTAGCGGCGGAGACCCACTGGCGATCTCTGACAGGCAATTTAACTGGCTACTCCAGCAATTGGCGAGCATTAAACAACTGACCACAGTGAGGATTCATACTCGGTTGCCTATTGTTATTCCGCAGCGAATAACCACCGAACTAGTACGTTGCCTAGCGGAGAGCCGGCTACGGCTCGTCATGGTTGTGCACTGCAACCATGCGCAGGAGCTAGACAATGCAGTAATTCGTGGTTTTAGAGATTTAAGCGACGTTGGCGTCACAATGCTCAACCAATCAGTCATTTTAAAGGATGTTAACGACAACGCCGACGCTTTGATCGATCTGAACAAGGCGCTTTTTCAGCACAACGTACTACCCTATTACTTACACATGCCCGACCAGGTTGCCGGTACCGAGCACTTCTACGTGACCGACCAACACGCCACGGAGCTGATAAAGACCCTGCACGCCTCATTGCCGGGATATTTGGTTCCACGACTCGTGAGAGAGAACCCGGGGGAGCCAGGCAAAACCAGAATAGCTTAAGGGCATAGCCAGAGATGGAAAGTCAGCACTTACTAGAACCTCAGCCGCTTTCGCCGAACTCTCTCGGCAATCTGTCACTACCCCGAAGTACTTGCAGTCCTAGCCTCCAGCAAGACAAAGACCTGCTTGAAATCGGCAAAAAGAGACCTTTAAGAAAGATGCTCTGACGGGCCTGCATGGTCAAAGATATCTCTGCCACATGATCGACGCGTGTCTGAAGCAGGGCCGCAAACGCAATCTCACGGCAACACTCGCCTTGCTGCAACTCGAAAATTTCTATGAGATTCGCAGCTGGGTTGGCTTATCCGAGGCCGACCTACTGTTGACCGATATCGCACAGCTATTAAAGACTACGCTACCCAAACACGTCCTGCTTTGTCGCTGCCACAACTTCGAATTTGCAGTGCTTCTAATAGCCGATTGCAGCGTCAACGCACGGCTGATAACGGACAAACTCAAACAAGCTTTGCTAAGTGCCGTTTCGCCCTCACTGCCACGGCAGCTCGAGCTCAAGTGTGGCGTTGGCTTGGCCAAGCTCGAAACAAATATCCCGTCCTGGCCTGTCGTTTTCGCCAGAGCTCGACACAACCTAAGCCTCGCTCACCACCACAGGGAACTGCCTGCACATTTAGTCTCGATCAGCCCAGACATCGCTCTCAAACAATTGCATGCTGCCCTGAAATGCACCGAGCTCAAGCTTGAATTTCAAGCATTGGTTGGGCTCGCCCCAAGCCCGCTGCAACACTACGAGGTGCGCTGTTCGCTCGCACGACACGAGCAGAGCCTGCCAACGCTATTGCTATTCGAGACCGCAGCAAGAAATGCATTAGGCGAACTTCTCGACCGCCGTATAATCGAGCAAATCATGAGGCGACTTTCCGCGGACACGGCCCCGAACCGGCGCCTCCTGGTAAACTTGAGCCACAACTCACTCGTTAGCATCCCGTTTCTGCGCTGGCTGGAAGAAAGTCTGAGTGAAAGAAGGGCATTCGCTTCGCAGCTCATCTTTCAGATTAGCGAGACCGATGCGCTTATCGCTCAGCATCACCTGATTACCTTCTGTGAGGTCATTGAGAAGTTGGGCTGCAAACTCTCTCTGTCGAATTTTGGTTGCACACCGAAGCCGCTGCGCTACCTATCCCTCGTACCTGCAAGCTTCGTGAAATTAGACACTAGCCTCTTAAGAAAGCTCGATGTAAATCTAGCCAACTTGGAGTTCTTGAGCTCTCTAATAGAACAACTGCATAAACGAGGAATAAGCGTAATCGCCCCAATGCTAGAACGACTCCCTATTCTGCCACTGCTATGGAAGGCCAATGTCGATTTCATGCAGGGGAATTGTCTGCACCCGCCATCACCCGCTATGAACTTCGAATTTATCGAGACGCGGACAATTTATTTGGATGTCGCTAAGTAAGCCTCATTGAACAATTTGATTGGGGATGCAAGCCGGTACTGCTATTCTTAAGGCTCAAAATCGTCAAGAATCGCCAACAGAGTGATCGCGTTGCAAGAAGATCTTCCCCAAAATAATTCGTCCGCCGAAACAACCCCGGCATCCACGAAAAAGAATACCCAGATTTCTCGAAAATTTGCCACTGCGGTTTGCCTGCTATTAGTGCTCGCAATGTGCGTATTTTGGTTGATCAGCAATTACAATACACAGAATATCTTGCGTCAGCAGGCTGACAATCTCGGCAATGTACTCGCGCAGCAAACCGCCACACAGCTCACCGAACTGGTACTGGCAAATGACATGATCAGCATGAATGTCATACTCGGCAACCTCGCTAGAAACTCATCTATAGGTGAAATAGCGGTGGTCAACATCGATAACGAAATCATTGCCGCCGCTAGAAGCGAACTAGAAACACCCGCAACAATCATTCCCCTGCCTATACAGCTCAATAAGGTTCAAGCAGACTATATAGCCCCGATAAATGTAGCCGGTTCAACAGCAGGTTATGTGC
>JAESUT010000075.1 GCA_016762995.1 Gammaproteobacteria bacterium
TGATAGTAAGTACTTGCTCACCTAGCAAGTCCGTGCAATCAATGTGAGGCTTCCGAGCCAGCCTGTGTTCCATCGATACTGCAAATTTCAGCGGCTCTCGAAAAAGCTGAAATACCGTTAATTCCTTCGACATTATCGGTTGGGTGCTTAATATCAGGTCATGCCGTCGGTCTAGTAACCCGGCTTCGAGATCGCTAGGAGCCTCTTCGCGTACATACAATTTTAGGCCCTGGTGCTGTGCGTGAATAGGGCCGAGGATGTGTGGCAACAGGTAAGGGCCCAAGGTTGGGGTTACGCCTAGCCTATAGGTGCCCATCCCTCCGCCAGAAAGCATTCGCGACTTACTGCCAAAACCGTGTACTTCTTCGAGTATCCGCTTGGCACTCGGCAGCAGTTCCCGGCCCTCTACTGTCATGCTCGTCCCATTATTACTGCGTTCGAACAGTTGCAGATCGAGTAGTTTCTCCAAAATCGCGATCTGATTGCTCAGTGCAGGCTGGGTAACATCCAAGCGGAAGGCGGCTTGCCGAAAACTGCCACTTTCTGCAATCGCAATGAAGTAGCGAATTTGCTTCAAGCTTAGGCGATTCGTGATCTCCATGTATTCCCGCCTTAATAGTGATAAGTAAATTTGATAACAATATTAATAAATAGCACTAACAATTATCACTTCGAACTCTCTAAAATTCAATCCATCAACTTAAATTAATTGATAAATGGTTTTTAGGGGTTTGGTAATGGAAAAAGTGATCTCAGGACTCTTGCGCTTTAAGTCATCTGATTATGTAGAGCACAAGCAACTCTTCGCCGACCTAGCGAACGGGCAGAATCCAGAAGTGTTGTTCATCACTTGTGCGGATTCTCGCATCGACCCCAATATGATCACGCAGTCAGAGCCAGGCGATCTTTTCATCATACGCAATGCCGGCAATATCGTTCCGCCACACTCGAAGCAAGCCGGAGGTGTAACGGCCTCGATTGAATTTGCCGTTGCAGCGCTGGGCGTTAGGCACATAGTAGTCTGTGGCCACACTGACTGTGGCGCGATAAAAGGTGCATTGAATCTTGCGGGCCTAGATGGCTTACCTCACGTTCAAGAATGGCTTAATCACTGCAAAGGCGCTGTAGATATTGTTAGAGCTAAACACGGCCAGGCAACTAGCGCCGAGCTAGGCCATGTAACAGAAGAGAATGTTCTTCTGCAGATGCAGCATCTTCGAACTCATCCAGCTGTGCTCGGCCCCCTTGCTGCGGGTGAGGTGGATCTGCACGGTTGGGTATATGACATCGAGCACGGTACGGTAAGTGCTTATTGCGAAGACAATAAGTCGTTTGTCTCGGTAGAAGAGCGTTACGCGGATCTTATACAGGATTTTTCTTCTGAGAAAGAAAYAGAAACRGCYTAANTTTTTTAAGATGACGCCGGTGGCCTTATCCCCGGCGTCATTTTTTTTCATAACAAACTACAAAGGTAATCGAAATGTTTGGTCTTCATACTAAAAACCTACGCGGTGATTTATTCGGCGGTCTTACCGCTGGCGTGATCGCGTTGCCATTGGCACTTGCCTTTGGTGAAGCATCGGGAGCAGGACCCATCGCGGGTCTTTATGGAGCAATCATTGTTGGCTTCTTCGCTGCGCTTTTCGGCGGCACTGAATCTCAGATATCTGGCCCAACAGGCCCTATGGTCGTTGTGTTCGCGGGTGTGTATGCCACACTAAATGGTTCGCCCGAATTGGTTTTCGCAGTTGTCGTGCTCGCAGGAGTAATACAAATTCTTTTTGGTGTTTTGCGTTTTGGGCAATACATTCGACTCGTTCCCTACCCTGTAATATCCGGATTTATGAGCGGCATCGGCTGTATCATTATCGCCTTGCAGTTTAGTCGTCTATTTGGACACGAGCCTGAAGGCGGTGGAACAATTCCTGCTTTGGCGGCAATACCTGGCTCGGTGATGGATCCGAATTTTGTTGCACTTGCTCTGGGCCTGACGACTTTGTTTATTGTATTCAAGTGGCCTAAGACTTGGGGAAGATTTGTTCCAGCGCCACTGGCCGCGTTGGTTATAGGAACGGTTGGTAGTGCCATAGTCGGTGGCGCACCAATTTTGGGTGACATACCAACAGGCTTGCCTGGTTTTATTATGCCTTCGTTCAGTCAAGACTCACTATCTATTGTTGTAGAAGCGGCGTTCATTCTCGCCATACTGGGCGCTATAGACAGTTTGCTCACCTCGTTGGTCGCAGACAATATGACTCGGACCAGACATGATTCCAACCGAGAGCTAATTGGGCAGGGTATTGGTAATACGATCGCTGGATTATTCGGAGGCGTTCCTGGCGCAGGCGCAACGATGCGAACTGCCGTAAATATTCGTACCGGCGGTCTAACCAAGATATCGGGCATGACTCATAGTCTATTACTCTTGGCAGTAGTAGTTTCCTTGGGTCCACTTGCCTCGCAGATTCCCCACGCTGTGTTGGCGGGATTGCTGGTTAAGACTGGCTACGACATCATCGATTTTTCTTACCTGAAGCGTGCACACAAGGGGCCACGCTGGGATTTGGGCCTTATGGTTCTGGTAGTTTTCCTTACGGTGTTCGTTGACTTGATCACAGCGGTTCTCGCTGGTGTAGTAATGGCGGCGCTAGCCTTCGTGAAACAGATCGCCGATGCGCAGCTCGAAGCTTTGGGCGATGTGACTAATGAGGGTCTGTCTGTCGATCTCACCCTCGAAGAAAAAGCGTTACTAAGCAGAGCAGGGGATAAAGTCACGCTTTTCGACTTCGGCGGTCCGCTGAGTTTTGGTGCTGCGGCTGACGTGGGTCATCAGGTTCGAGAAAAGTCGAAAGGAAAATCGGCAATGGTTCTAGATTTTAGTCGAGTGACTCATGTCGATGTCTCTGCGGCCAGGGCCATGGAAACTATTGGCAGCGACGCGCATATCGCCAATAAAGAAGTCTACGTATCGGGTATGAACGATGAGGTTCGTGCGATGCTAAAGGGGCTAAATAATGAATATTGCTTATCACACGGCGACAATTTCGAAACGCGTTTCGACGCGATCAAGGACGCTGTTGAATTTATAGAAAAAAGTGAATCCGACGAGGCAAGCCAAAATTCGTCTGCAAGTGAGGCATCTGCTGCTGCTTCGACTGCATAGGCCATTTTCTCTATTCTAGAGAATGAATTTTTTAAGCCGTTTGTCTTAGGACAAGCGGCGTTTTTTTTCAGTATTTTTGCTTGTCGAGTCAGAGGCAATCAGGGCAGCGCTATCTCGTCACTCTCCTGCGCCCGTGCTGGTTGGAAATTTCTGCGGGGCTCACTGCTTCGAACTTGTTCAAGCCAGAATACGCCGTCGTAGGGAGCGCTATTTCCTCGCGTGCCGACGAAGTCCATGTCTCCATCGCCGTCAATGTCTCGGGCTATGAACTTGTCGAACATGCCGCGCTTGCGTCTGGAGATATCGTGGCGTGTCCATGCCAATTTAGCGTCGCCGGGGTTCTCGAACCAGGCAAGTCGTCCTAGCGCATCGTTTACATCGACATCCCCGTCTCCGGTCCGCGGGCCTCGGCTGTAGCTGCCTACCATTACGTCAATGTCTCCATCGTTATCGATGTCGGCGATCTCCATGCCGACTAAGCGGTCGGGAACGATGCTGCCAATGGTGTAGGCGTTCCAAGTATCGTCAATATTTTCGGGCTGTTCGATCCATTTGAATTGGCCGTCGTTACTTAAGCCAATAATATCGAGACGACCATCGTTGTTCAGGTCCGTGTATTCGAGATTGAATCCGCCCATCGCTGCACCATAGATACCAATCGCGTGTTCGGTAAAATCCAGAGACCCGGCACCCAGATTCTCGAAATAAACTAGACGCGCATCGCCGCGCGCGCCGACTACAATGTCCATGTCACCATCGCCATCCAGATCGACTGGCTCCGCATTTTGTGGAATGCTGTAGCTGCCGAGTTCGCTGCGTTGCCAGCTGCTGCCGGATAATGGGTCTCCAGTGAGTTTATACAGCTCAACAGGAGTTGAGCGCGCGTAGTCTTCAGGCCCTGGTGATTGCGCCCCTTTATTTGGCGCGGTGAGTTCGGCTATGCCGTCTCCATCAAAATCTGCGGCGAAGACGCGAATATAAGATCCGCGACCCTGTGTCATCGGCAGAATAAGTCTTTGCCAAGTAGCCGAGCGCGCATTCAATCCCGGGTTCTCTAGGTAGATGAGATGAGACTGTTCTGCGGCGACAACTACATCGAGATAGCCATCGCCGTTTAGATCCACAATGACCGCATCTTCTGGCGCGGGCGCATCGGTGCCTTCAGCGATCGTGATGTTTAGCCAGATATTTGGGTCGGCCGAGCCGAAGGCAATTCGTACTGTTCCCTCGGGAGGGGGCACAAACCCTGGGGTGTGACTCGCAGAGTCATACTCGGCGTCGGATTCGTGTACAGATACGATGTCTTCAAAGCCATCTCTATCAATATCACCCATAACTAAGCCATCGCTGCCACTGAGTGCGAAACCTGCTATTTCGGGATCATCAATAATATGTTCTCGCCAACTTATATAGTGACCACTACTTGACTGGGCGCTGCTAAGCGATTCGCTAATTAGATCCTGGGCGAGGACAGGGCCGGCTAGACAAAGCGGGACTAATGTCAGTAGCTGTATTCTTTTCATTTTTTTCTCATGTTGGCAAGATTCATTCGGGCAGGATAAAAGCTTAAATATCACAAGTCCAATCTATGCACCGATGGATTTCGAGTTGCATCAGGGACTGCACTGTAATGGGCAGAGTAATGGGCGGAGTGTTGCGCTAAAGTAACCGCCCATCGCGTTGATCTGATTAGTTCTTAAGCTCTACGCAATCAGTCGCGCTCTGTTCGTTCTCACTCATGAAACGGTACAGAGTGGCGCCAATTGCCTCCTCATCACTGATCGCGTTGGATAGAATCTGCAGGCCCTGTTCACTGCAAATTCCCGAGAACAAATCACGCCCATAACTTTGCTGGAAATAATTGTCTCGGTTCGCGGCGAGCTCGCTTAGGTTTGAAGTGAGTCTTGGCAGCAGTTCTAGCTGTAACCCTTCTTGTCCGGTAGGGAATATCAATCCTATCGCTGCGCGTAGGTTTGACAGAGGCAGCGGATTCTCGGTGTCGAGGATTCGGGCTATCCATTGCTGCTTGATAGCGAGGTCAGCCAGCGCAGCCTCGGCGGCGATTGCCGCACGTCTGCCTGCATCGGAAGGGTCGCGTTGGCGCTCTGCCGCCAAGAGCTCGCGTGCGTTTTCGTGGCTTCTAGCTGTAAAGCGCTGAATGAGTTTCCAGCGCTGGTTCTGGCCCAAGTTCAGTCCCGAAATCTCGAGGTTAGCGTTCAATAAATTCAGGAGATTGCTCAGTGCTTCATCGCTACGTGCAAGGTCGATATAGCGGGATAGTCGTAGGTTAAGCGTGCTGACAGACTGGCTGTCGCTTGTGTCAGCAACTCCTTCACTGATTAGTTGCCAGAGCTGCTGTTCTGCCTGTGGACCGTACTCGGCGAGCTCGCTTGCGTATTCGCCCCCTAATCGCTCCAACAAATTCAAGTTACCTACTAGCATGTTCAAGCTTTGGCGAATGATTCGATCATTGTCTTCAAGCCGTAGCGAGGCAATCAAGGTCTCTAGCAAGGTGGAATTTTCCATCTGGCCGCTGCCAGGTGCATCGAACAGGGCGGTCCAGATCATGGAGCGCATGAGCGGATCATTGATTCGCTTTAGAGCACCCTCGTTGATGATGCTATCCATGCTCACTTCATCGAGGTTCACTTGAGTATAGCCCCAGCCCTCATAATTCGGCAGCACCAGGTTTGGGCAGGCGAGGCCTATAGCTTCTGGCACCTGCGTTTCGGCACCGAATATTTCTATCGCAATAGCAGCGCTGAGTTCAATAGGGCCGTTGGCAGCTGTGTTAAATAAGCCTAGCTGCACGCGCTGATCCCGTAGGGTGGGATGATCCTCTGGAGCGGTCTGTAGAATGGCGAAGCTACTTATGCCATTCGAGTCGCAGCTAAAGCGTGCCTCGATGGTATTTACTCCCGCCTGATACATCCAATCCTGCGCCCAATTCTCTAGATCTATTCCGGCCTGCTCAGAGAGCGAGCTCATGAAGTCGCCTAGCTCGGTGTTATCCCAGGAGTGCTTCTTCAAATAGTTCGAAACCCCTAAGCGAAAATCCTCACGCCCTATATAGTGGGACAATTGATTTAAAACAGATGCGCCTTTGTCATAAGTAATAGCATCGAACACATTGAAGAAATCATTCGTACTTACTACCGGCACCTCGATTGGATGTGTAGACACGGCGTTGTCGGCGGAGATCGCAGTTAAATTCTCAGACAGATAAAAGTCATGCCATAGGTCATCGAACTCTGTCGCCTCGGATACGGCGATAGAAGACATAAGTGTCGCGAAACTCTCGTTCAACCATAAGCCGTTCCACCAGTTCATGGTGACGAGATCGCCGAACCACATATGCGCCATCTCGTGCAAGATCGTTCCAGCGCGTCGCTGGCTGTTGAATCGATTGGATGCGCCGCGGTCGACATAGCTTTCCGAAAAGGTCACGGCTGCCACATTYTCCATYGCGCCGATTAAAAAATCGGGAACGATGATCTGGTCGTACTTYGCAAAGGGRTAGGGAATATCAAAGTAGTCACGGTAATGCGCYAAGCCTGATTTGGTGTATGCCATCCATTCTTCARCCGCRACGTATTCGCTGAGTGACTGTCGTGCCATAAGYCTAATCGGCACGTCGCCGGCCATGTCTTCCCAGATATGATAGGGGCCAGCGTGCAAGGAAAAGATATAGCTGGAAAACTTTTCCGACTGTGGGAAATGCCAGACTCTAGTATCGCCGTCAGTCACGACTGCATCCTCGGTCGTAGACGAGACTACCTGCCAGTCTGCAGCGGCGCGAACAGTTAGCTCATAGSTTGCTTTTAGGTTCGGTTGATCGAAATTCGGRAACAGGCGRTTSGAGTAATAGGGCCAGAGATAGGTATACAGATAGGTGCGATTATCTTCTGGGTCGACGAAGCGATGCAGGCCGGTGCCGTCTTGATCAAAAGGGTGAGAATACTCGATGAGCACTTCATTGCGACCGGCTATTAAGGACGAAGGAAGCAGGGTAACGAAGTAGCCGTTGTAGTTAGGTTCTAGCACCTCGCCGTTCACGACGACGCCATTCACACTGCCACCGGTGAAGTCGATAGCAAGTGGCTTGTCGTTGTCAGTAAGAGTGAAGTTCGCGGTCACGCTGCCCTGATAAGAATCGCTGAAGCTGACCAGATCTATGTCTAAGACGTACGAAATGTCGGAAACACGCGCCTTGCGTGCTATCGCTTCATCTTGGCTGAGCTGATCGAGGGCGGGGCGAATCGGGCCTTCATCGGCGCTAGTGTTTATGACTTGTGTAGCTGATTGCTCACCACAAGCGACAAGAAGTAACGTTGAAAAAATTGCGAGCAGCGTGGTAGTTCGGTGCATTAAAAACTCCTTGGTAGGCGTTGGATCCGCCTGAGGAAGGATAAGCTACGCTAAATGGCTAGAAGAGATCAATAACAATTAGGAAGTGTTATTCTTGGGGATTGAGCCTTTAACAAATTAAATGAGACGCTAAGCAATGCGACTAATCATCACAAATAAGCTATATAAGGCAGTGCTGCTCGCGAGTACGGTATGTACATTGTTTCTTTCGCCGGTACTGCATGCCCAAAGCGTTGCTATTGCTCATTGTCAGGGAATCTGCCCTAGTTATACCTCCAGCCTTTCCGCAACGCGAGCGAATGTGGTTGTGCACAATCTCTACGCAGCCGGCCTGAATGGTGACACCGGCATGGCAGACTGGGTCGCCTACCGATTGACCAAGGAGGCGATAGGTGTTGCATCCCTATTACCTCGTTTCTGGCAACCCGATGAGCTAGTGCGTCTATCCGGCATTGGAGAGTTAGCCGAAGCCGCAGCCTTGGGGTTTTCACTCGCGGAAATTAGCGGTGCTGGGAGTCCTTACGGTGGTCTCAATGAGCCACTTGCTAATGCTGAGGAGCGAGTCCGGCTCGCACCGATGACTAGCTTCGCGAAGGCGCCTTATTGGAGAGAATTAAACAATCTCAGCAATATGGTATCGATGCCTGCGCCACTACGGCGTGGAGCTTGGTTGCAACTCGAACAGACTCTGAATCAGATAGTTAGCGAAGAGAACTCCTTGGGTGTAATCAGCGGCCCTCTCTATCTGATTGATGGGCCGCTAAGCACTGTCATGAATAACACGAACCTAAATCCAGCTGCTTATTTTAAAGTAGTTGTTGCGGACAGTGGCATTGCGGCGTTTGTCTTTACGCACGATGTTTCTCAGGCAGACCGGTTTTGTGAACACCAGGCGGATCTTGGGCAAATCGAATTGATGAGTGGTCTGGACTTGTTTCCCGAGCGCAATCCTGTGCTATCGGCACAGCTCTTAAGTGAGCTAGGTTGTTCTTAGATTAAGTAGCTTGGTAGGGTGAATAAGCTACAATTTGTCGCTCTTTATAAATTGTGCTGACAGGGTGAATAAGCTACCTTTCAGCCATTCCGATCAAGTTATTCGCGGGGCTAGTCATGAAAAAAGCAATAAAGGCGTTCCCAATTATTACAGCACTGGCTATTGGCTGTGCATTTTCTAGCATCGCCTTCGCGGCCGAAGACTATGTTGCTCCACGCACAGAGTGGGGCCAACCTGATCTACAGGGGGTCTGGAATTTTTCTTCTAATACACCTATGCAGCGTCCATCTCGTTATGGCGATCGTCAGTTCCTTACACCTGAGGAAGTCAGAGAAATCGCCGAGCAGCGAGCGGCAAGAGATGCCTCGAATGATGGTGCAATAGCTGTTGAAGGAGTGGATGGCTCTTACAATGATTTCTGGGTTGAGAATGCCGGTATTGGTGGTGACGTGCGTACCTCGCATATTGTCTACCCTACTAATGGAAAGCTTCCAGCCCTTAAAGAAGGTGCGATAGCCAGTCAGGGAGTATATGGCGGGGATACCACTGGCGAATTGCGTCCGGTGCGAATCTCAGCCGGCGGTATTGGCACGGATGGCCCTGAGGATCGCGGGCTTTCAGAGCGCTGTCTAATTGGTTTCAATGCGGGGCCTCCCTTTATACCAAGCCTCTACAACAACAATGTGCAAATCTTTCAGACGAAAGACACGGCAGTCATCCTGACCGAGATGATTCACGATGCGCGCGTCGTCCCACTTGTCGACGCGCCGAGTGAGATGGGCTCGCTTAACGACGAGGTGCGACTCTGGATGGGTGATTCACGCGGCTATTGGGATGGCGATACACTCGTCGTTGAGACGCGAAACTTCAATGGCCTAGCTTCGAGCTTTGGTCAGGCCGGAACCTCGCTAGACAAAGTGCTTACAGAGCGCTTTACGCGCAGAGGGCCTTACACAGTAGATTACGAGTTCACCGTCGATGACCCATCAACCTATACCGACAAATTCACGGCTATCGTGCCGATGACTAAAGTTGCAGGATTGCTCTATGAGTATGCTTGCCACGAGGGTAACTATGGCATGGTGAATATATTGCGCGGTGCAAGGGTGCAGGATGCAATGGCGAAATCCGAAGCGCAGTAGCACTACGATCTGGTAGAAAACAACGGGGTTTTGAGTAATCACTACTCTAGCCCCTTTTTTATTTGTACAGTTGGTACGCCTCACAACCGAGTAGAGTGAGTTATGAAATTATTCAAAAACGTAGTTGCCGTCGTAATTTGTCTATTGTTGATTCCGATCGCGGCGGTCGCGACCGCAGGTGCGAAACAGCGATTCGAGGATGGCCCTAACCGTGTCTTCTCGGGCGGGCCGCTTGTAGCCGGTGAACTGCATTCAGGCGCCGAGCCGGATTGGCGTTTCGTTAGCGAGATTCCCACTATCGAGATGCAGTTAGTAAACCCTGCACAATCTCGTCGTATCTGGATCGCCGAGTATGAGAATAAGATATACGTCTGGTCAGGCTACATGGGAAACCCTATCGGGCGAATCTGGAAGCAGTGGCCGATACAGGCTGAGCGAGATGGCCGCGCGGTGATTCGAATTAATGGAGTGCGCTATGAGCGTCAACTTCGGCGCATACAGTCTGGCGATGTGCTCGATGGTCTGACTGCCACTATCACCGCGAAGTATCCGTCGGCGACAACTCGTGCCGCGGTGGAAGCGGGTGATGTGTGGGTATTTGAAGCTGCGCCTCGGGGTTAAACGATGAAAAACTTTTACATTTTTACCGCGCTTGCTGTAATGGTTACAATCCTTTCCGTATTATTTGTACCCGGCGTTGACGACTATGTGGAGCGTATTTTTCAGGCCTATCTGGGCCGCGCCGCACGCTAGGAGAGAAGATATTGGAAGAGTTGAACATTACTCTGGATATTGCGAATCAACGAATTTATATGACGGAAGCTAACTAACTGGTTATCCTGTCTGCTAATGACTGGACTCGAAGTAACTATTTGCACTAGCAACTACTTAATTGAACTAATAACTACTTAATTGAACTAATAACTACTTAATTGAACTAATAACTACCTAATTGAACTAACAACTACCTAGATAATCAAAAAAGGATGTACACATGAAACGCTTAATTTTGACTCTCCTTGCACTACCTAGCTTGATGGCTACGATGGCAATCGCGCAGGAATACGTAGCAATCGAAATGGAGATCGATGTCGACAAGCCTGCTGCAGAAGTTTGGTCCAAAGTGGGTGGTTATTGCGATATCAGTGAATGGCTTGGCCTCGACTGTGAAATCACGGCAGGTAATGGCGCCCTAGGTACGGTCCGTTCGCTATTGAATGGCAGGATCTTAGAGATTCTTGTCGCCGAGACTGAACTGTCCTATGGCTACACACAGCCGGCACCCGAAGAGGGTTTTTATGATCATTACCACGGTTTTCTTGAGGCGCGCCCTGTGAACGCGAATAGCTCTAAGCTGCTGTATACGCTGATGCTGGATGTGTCTAACCTGGAAGACCAGGCGGCGAAGGATGCGGATGTCGCTAGACGACGTGGCATGTTTGAAGGCGCACTAGCCGCGATGAAGAAAATGGCCGAACAATAAGTTCAAAACCATTGAAGAAGAGGCGGAGGAGAAGAGATTCTCTCTCCGCCTTTTTTGTTTTACAACTCCCTAATTACCATCTTTCGAAAACGCAGAGTACCGCGGGCCCATTGCAGGGCTATCGGTCCGCTTGCCAATAGATCATCGTGTACATCCACGGTTCGCTTGCCATTGAGTTCTACCACTAAGTGATTACCGTCTAAGGTAATGACGAACACATTCCATTTATTCCCGGCTGTAGGCCTAGGCTCATCTACTGGCGCGATGTGTACTATTGCGCCGGTGCCGAAAGAAGGATCGCCGCGCTGATCGAATACATTTGCCTCATAGCAGCTACGGTCCGTAATCTGATTTGCATCCTCACAGCGCATATAGATACCGCTATTGGAATCATTGCTCGCCCAGAATTCGACGCGCAGGGAAAAATCGCTGTAACTTTTCTTGCTGACCAGCCAGGAAGTACCGCTACCCTGTGTTGCCTGAATAGCATTGTGCTCGGCAGACCAATTCGCATCGCCGACGATGTTGAAGTTCTCCATGCCATCAGTGCCATCTATCAGGGTAACCCAGTCGTTGTCAGCTGCTTGAATAAAAGAGCTCGCTAACACCGTAGCTAGCCCTACAAAGAGTAGGCCAAAATAGTCTGATAATTTGTAGACTGAACGCATTGTATTTTTCTCCTAAAGAGTGTTATGAATTGTCTAGATAAAGACTAAAAGTTTTTGTCTGTAAAAGCTATGCTCCAAGGGCCTTATTTGGCGAAGGCTTGTAAATACACTTCAAGTGATTCCTCTACTTCTTCGATAGCGCGCTCATCGTTATTGGAGAAGCGTTGTAGCGCATAGTTTTGTAGAAACACTCTAGTCGCTCCTGTCCGGTCTGCAGACCAGTGGCCGGGTAGGTTGTCTGCATAGGTGCTCGCTGTCCAAGATTCGTTCACAGGCAAGTTCGCCGAGTTTAGGAAACGTTGCCATATTTTTTGCCAGCGGATAGTTTGAGAATCGAGATTTTCTTGACGGCCGCGAATGCGGCGGTATTCCCGCACAAACAAGAACAGTAGAATCAGCACGCCACCATAGCGGATGAGGTCAGCAATGAGTTCATTGGCGAGTACAGCATCGATTAATTTCTGCCACTGTCCGGCCGCGCGGTGATACAAGGCGCTGAATGGGCTTGACTCATAGCCGCCAAAGAAATTTGTAATATCAGGCGGAGTTGGGTCGACAGTGTGCCAATAGCCCTCCGTGTCTTGCCACTCTACCCAACTGTGGGCGTCGCGTTCGCGAACCAACCACATCTCATCGGAGAGCTGCTCGTGAATGACATAGCCGCCGACTATGCGGGCGGGAACGTTGTTCGCGCGCAGCGCCAGAGCCGCGCCTGTCGCGAACCAGAAGCAGTAAGCGGGCTGTTCATTCAGGAAGAAGTCGTGGAACGGTTGTTCTGGATTGAAATTTGTTTCTAGCGAGTAACTGCGATTGATGAAATGCTCTAGTACATTGTTGACGGTTTGTTGATCGTCCTTGGCAAGGAAGCCTTCGCTCTTCACCTGCAGCTGCGCATCCCAGAATGAGGGCAATTGTAAGTTAATCTCATTGAATGTATCAGGAATGGAGTCGTTGCTAGTCTGAATTCCCCAGCGTCTGTCGGCGCCCCGGTCATAAACAGGGGACCAGACATCCGCCGCATTTCGCGTAAGAGCCTCGAAGCGTCCGATCAGATGGCTAGTGCTGGGACTCATGAATACGAAGTTGCTGCTGGCAAGGCTTTGTATATCGATACGTTGCGGCGTAAAGTTATTCGTTGGAAATTGATGGTTGTTCATCTCAAAGCGTAGCTGGCCAGTTTCTTCGATGTTCGCGTCCAAAAGTGTAAGAGCTGTTAGAGGCCGCTCTTCTGGCAACCAAACTAAATTTTCATCTAGCTCAACGAGTCGATTGCCTACGAGATACGGATTGGGGCGGTTCTGCGTTGTTGCACGCATAACGGCGCGATTTGAGGGTTGTAGGAATGCCGAGGCGCGTAGCTGCTGCCGCGGGGAAAACCCTGTCGGCGTAAAGCTGCTGCCACTTGGAAACAAGTCTCCAAGTGCAGCAATGACTGGCCCCTGTCCAATACCTAGGAGCAAGCCTAGTATTGGCACAATCAACAACAGCGGCAGCAACAATAGAAGGCGCGAGAACAAATAACCAACACAACGGTCTGCCATCAGGGTGAGGCTGGCGAGTAAGATTGCGACGATGGTGAGCAGAGCAACGGGTGCGCCGAAAATTTGCATTACTGTTTGTTCTTGAGGCGCAATGAGCAAAATGAGGAGTAGACCCAATACAACAATCGTTTGAGAATTTCGACTCAGTGCTGAATGAGCGTCACTTTTCTCATCAGAAGCAAATAGCCACAGTTGGTATATTAGTAAACTAAGTACCAAGCCCGCACCTAGGCCGTTGGTCTGCGCCCAAGAACCTTCGAGTGCCCAGTCCTCTAGAACCTGGCTGCCAAGAAAGCCCCCGGTTGCTATTAGGACAAAAGTCAGGCCCCAAGTGGGTCGCTCTACTTGTACTAATTTTAGTGCGCCTAGAGCGCTGATAACCGCTCCCAACCAAATTACGATTGTTAGCTCCATAGACAATCCCAGATGCAGGGATTCCAATGCTAAAAATAATGCGAGGAATATCTGTCCCAGAGGCATTAGCTTGCCTCCTTCTTTAGAGGCTTCGTAAACTTTGCCTTCAATCGTTCTTTGAGCTTAGTTATTGAGCCGGCTGCAGTGCTAGATGTGAGCGACGTCGGCACTTCAACAAAATGGCTGCCTTCGGGAAGGCTATGACTATCATCTGCAGTTTCGCCGATAAGAAACACTAGCACGAGGATGCCAGCGCGTTGCCAGCGGTCCACCAATGCCTCTGCTTTCTTTGTCCACCGTCCTAGAACCAACACATGTATACCTTCATCCAATAGAGGCGAATCGGGGAGAGTATTGAGTTCTTCCGAATAGCCGCGTTCCGGCTTGCAAGTGGCTATGTGTTGATAGAATTGAGGCGCGTCTTCTAGGGTGTGCCAGCTAGGCCCAAGCGCCAGTGCCGCTAGGTTGAAGCCTTCGTTTTGCGCAGAGAGGCCAATCTCCACGGCYAGTGCTAGGCGCTCATCCAAGGGGTCCTCATCAATAGGCCTGCGCTGCCAGGCYTTAAAGTCAGCTAGGCTTAGRTCCACGACAAGGCAGACCTTGTCGCGTCGTATCTGCTCAACACCYTCGAATACCTTGCTCATYGGTTCGCCATAACGRCTGCTGGCGCGATGATCYAGGCGGCGCATYGAGTCGCCAGTCTGGTAGGGRCGYGAATAGGCGTAATCTAATGAGGGGCCCTGACGCGYGCTYTCACTGCCTAGGGTTAGTCGTTTGCTTGCCTGTTCCGCTATGTTGCGTAGTGATGGAATCGTAACCTTCAAGGTTTCAGGCAAGACATAAATATCTGCGGATTCTTCTACTCTAGTGGTAAATCGCGTAAGGAAGAAAGGGAAGTAAGTTTGCACCGCGAGGCCTGAGAGATTTAGTATGCCGCGCCGCTGCGGCTCGCAGTGAACGGATAGCGTGCTGCTTTGGCCGCTGGGAAGACTCTGTTGATGCGGGCGAGACCACTCCTTGGGCCAGCGAGCATAGGGCACGACCATCTCACGTAGTGAGAAATTGTAGAGGCTGAAGCGGCCATTGTTTGTCACTTTGATCTTCGATACGAGGGTCTGTCCAGCCACTGCGGTGTTCGGTGTTTCGCGTTGTATGGATATCCTGGGTCTGCAGATGTAGCCCAGCAGTACACTCCATAACAATAGACCTACGCCAAAAGTGCTGGTGAATAGCAGAAATTCACTATTCGTCCTGTAGCTAAATAGGAAGATAAGAAGTGAACAGATAAGGATGATCTTGCCAGTTCGGGTTAAGCCATCGTAGTACAGCCGACGAATTAGACGTAGCAGCAATTTCGCGCGATGTTCGGACCAGCGCGGAACAAGGCGCAAATTCGAGAACCAGCGTATCAGCCGCCACCAGTGAATAAGGAGGAGCTCGTCGGGCACTCGTACCGGGCGGTCGGCTAATTCACTCATGGAAGGAACCTAGAGCTGACAAAGGCGAGGCCGGAGTGAGAGCCAGGGTCAGAGTAAAAACTATTTGTAGAGCTAGCAGTATTCATAACTTAGGCGAAGAGTTTTTACTCTGACCCCACTTATGTTTATCTGGGAACTGGAACATTAGCCACAATATTTTGCATTAACTCATGGGCCTGTTTGCTGTCGTTGTCACGGCCGTGCCTGGGAAGGAGGCGATGGTTCCACACAGGCGGTATCAATTTCTGTATGTCTTCGGCGATTACCTGCTGTCTACCTTTGACCAAGGCATAAGCTTTGCAGGCTGCCGCCAAATGCATTGAGCCCCGAGGAGAGATGCCGAGCTTGATGTTTGGGTCGTCACGCGTCGCTCTTGCGAGCGTCACGATGTAGCGCGCTAGGTCGGCGTGCAGATGCACCTCATCGCAGGCATCGCGCAGAGCGGTGACAGATTCCTTGTCTAACACGGCCACCGGATCACGCTTTGCCGCTTCGCCGTATTCGCCGAGCAGATGCAGCTCTGCATCAACACCTGGGTAGCCGAGGGTGATCGAGGTTAGAAACCTGTCTAACTGTGCCTCGGGTAGAGGATTGGTGCTATCGAAATCGATTGGGTTTTGGGTAGCGATCACGGTAAACAATTTCGAAAGGGGGTGGTTTACGCCATCCGCTGCCACATAGCCTTCCTCCATTGCCTGGAGGAATGCAGACTGACTCCGTGTCGGCGCACGGTTAATTTCATCTGCTAGTAAAAAGTCAGTGAAAATCGGGCCGGGTGAGAAGGTAAATTTGGCTTCACTGGCGTTATAGATGCTGCCACCTATGATATCTGCCGGCAGGATGTCGTTGGTAAACTGTATGCGATTAAAATCCAGCCCAAGTATCAGTGCCAGACCCTTGGCCAATGTTGTTTTTCCGACACCAGGCACATCCACGACTAGGACGTGACCTCTGGCAATTATGCTGGCCAACAGCAGCTCAATAACGAAGTCATCTCCCAGCCAATGTTGAGCTAGGGACTGATGTGCTTGGTCTAGCAGTGAGACTAGCTGATTCAGGTCGTCTTGCTTGGTGGGCTCTCTTGATTCCACTATTGATTCCATTCTTGATTTTATAGGGACTTCATCGGCGGATATTAGCAGCGGATGGGTCTATTTTCAGTAGAAGTTTGCTAATCTGGACTTGCTGGAATCGAATTCGGCCTAAAATGTGCCATAAGACGCACACCGCAGAGAGGGCGTTGTTCGAATTCAGCGAAGATGTAAAGTTATCTACAGGAGCTTGTCGTCAGCTAGGCGGCGGGGCAGGGTTCGGGCTTAAATTCAATTTCGCTTATGCACAAAATCGGCGCTGACCCTTGCTAGGAAGGGTTAGCTGTAGAGCTTCTTTATGCTTTTTTGCGTCTTGTCAGTAACAATCCAGACAGCATAAGACTAAGTAAACCTAGAGTGCCAGGCTCAGAAACTGGGCTTACTATGTCTTCTGTAATGCCAGCATAACGAACGCCAGGCTGCGAGTAGTTATAGAAATCAAAAGAACCGTCTTCAAACACGTCGTCTAAGTCAAACTGCAAAACACTGTCGATAAAAACCTTAATATTTGTCGATGTAAAAGTAATATCAAAATCATACACTGTATTGTTGGCCCAGCCTGTAGTGCCTAATGTCGCGGCTCTCTCGATGAAAGAAATGTTGCCGTTGTGGTCCCAGGCATTTGAGCCTGTGTCGCAGCAGCCAGTATTGATGCTGCCGGTAACTCGCGAAGCTGCCAATCCTGCACCCCAGCCACCTTGAGTTCCTTGCTTCCAATCTATCAAAATATAATCTGTGGTCGCGTTGGCGCCTACATTGTCATTGTCATCGTAACCGAGTACAAAGCCAATAAAGTCATCATCAGTGGTGGTTTGAACCTCGATAGTGCCAGACAATTCCAGACCCTGACTATTGATATTGTGAAATAACATAGCGGGCGGGCCATTGATGCTTTGGTAGGCAGAATCATTCGGGTTTGGGTCGCTTAGTATTGTCCAGCTACCACCTCCATCAATGAGCCAAGTCGATAGATCAACTGGACCTGCCCAGACGCCAGTAGAAATCAAAAGAAGGATTGATGAGGCTATAATCTGTTTCATTGTTTTTTCACACTTACATTGGGTTCGTGTAAATATGCCGCAAGAAATATGCCGAGCCTGTTAAATCAATAGCTTATGAAAATAAAATAAGCAGAGTGTAAAATTTATCGACAGTTTTCGAGGTTTGATGACAAATCGTGTAAATTTTTGCTAACACCAAAAGAGGAGTTAGCACGGTTGGATGCGCTGATTTAGGCCGTCTTGCTTGGTGTGTTTTATGGATTCAACTGGCAATCATCCCTATAAATAATTGACCTCAAAAGTAGAATTTTCTCGTAAACTGAACGAAGGAGATTCTGCATGAAGAAATCACGATTTAGCGATAGCCAGATACTGGC
>JAESUT010000076.1 GCA_016762995.1 Gammaproteobacteria bacterium
AATTTTCTTCAACTAAAAAATCGAAAATAAATTCTTTGCAGTCCTCAAATTCGAACACGAAAAACTTTCCAGAATCACTTCCGCCACGTCTTAGTTTCTCCATGCGTCGCCGTCCATCCACCATGCGATAGGGTAGATCGCAGGGGTTGGGCATGGAATGAATCAATATTCCTGGATATTTGGCGTCCGCTTCTTCATACCTTTTTCCGCAGAAATCATCTCCACCAAACCAATCTCCAGGCTTCGCGCAGATGTCGCTGAAGCGAATGGTCTCTGCTTGTTTTCCGGGCATGTGTTTCATTGCGAGATCGATCAAGGCAATATAGCTATACTCACGTCCAGATAGAGCCCAATCTCCATACATGGTGTGGCCGGGAATGTTGGCTGGGCTGCTAACACGCAGTATGGGTTTGTCGAGTGACATAGATTTCGAATTATTGTCTGTGAGCTGAGTTTAATTCAATAGGGGAGGATACGATGTGAGCACGGCAGATAACAAGAAGGGAATCGACCTTTATACGTGGAATACGCCGAATGGGCGTAAAGTGTCCATCATGTTAGAAGAGATCGGATTGTCTTACAGTGTTTTCCCCATCGATATAACGAAGGGTGATCAGCTCCAGCCAGAGTTTTTACAGCTCAGTCCTAATAACAAAATTCCTGCGATTGTTGATCACGATACTGGTATTCATCTAATGGAGTCAGGTGCAATTTTACTGTACTTGGCGAACAAGACTGGGAAATTACTAAGCCCAATCGGCGAGAAGTACTGGGAACAGATGGAATGGCTGATGCTACAAATGGGCTCGATTGGACCAATGATGGGTCAGACACATCATTTCGTAAAATTTAATCCAGGTAAGTCACCTTATGCCGAGGAGCGCTATAGTAAGGAGAATGCGCGTCTCTATCAGGTATTAGAGAACAGGCTTCAGGATAGGGAGTATATTTGCGATGAGTATTCGATAGTCGATATTGCAACTTGGCCGTGGATATCACGTTTCGATTTTCAGCAGATGAATCTATCCAACTACCCCAATCTGAAGCGATGGTATTTAGCTATCGCGAGCCGGCCGGCTGTTCAGAGGGGCTATGGTGTGCCAGATGTTTTAGAGCTGCCGTTGCCTGAGTAGGCCCGCTAGATTCGAAACATCACAAGAGTTAGGTGTAGCGCCTAACTCTTGTGCATAGATGACTAATCGACAAGGCTGTCGTAGATTATGTCGCGGGAGACATTTCTCATATTCGCAGCACCTGGGCGTCTCTCACCTTGTGCCTGAATCATGCCAATCAGGAACATGTCCTCGACAGGATCCACCCAGAACCAAGTGCCAGCAGCACCGGCCCAGTAGTAGGTGCCCGGGCTAGCCGGTGTATTGGCTTTTTCGGGGTCGTAGATAACCGCGAAGTCGACACCGAAGCCTTGGCCAGCCTGGCCTTCATTGGTAGTAGTGCCGCGCAGGTTTAGATCATCTCGCAAGCTATTAGTACGCATTATCCGCACAGACTCGGGCGAAAGCAGTCTTTGGCCATCGAGCTCGCCTTCGTTAACTAGCATCTGTAGAAAACGCGCATAGTCATGCGTGGACGAAACGAGTCCGCCGCCGCCAGACTCTAATCGTTCTGGGTCAAGATAGCTGGGTCGATCGGCGCGGTGTGGTCTCTGTACTAGACGATTACGCTCGGAATCCCAATTGTGAACCTCGGCGAAGCGACTGACGTCTTCGGCTTTCACATAGAAGCCGGTATCGATCATGTCTAGAGGCGTAAAGATATTCTGTTGCAGAAATTCGCCGAAGCTGAGCCCTGAGAGTTTCTGCACAATGTAGCCTTGAATGTCTACGGCGATCGAATACGACCACTGTTCGCCGGGTTGAAATAGCAAGGGTATATCGGCGACTTTTTCTATAAGGTCGTCGAGGTCTGAAGAGGCAAGTACTTCTGTGTCACGAAATTTGTTGTTGATTGGGTCGCTACCACCTAGGCCGTAACCGAATCCTGCTGAGTGGTTAAGCAGTTCGCGCATGTTGGGTTCGCGTGCAGCTGAAACTAATTCCATTTCGCCGTCATCGTTATAGCTGCTCATGATGCGCAGATTTGCCAATTCGGGAACGTGTTTGCTAACGGGGTCATCGAAATCCCAGAGGCCTTGCTCGTGGAGTATCATTAATGCAACGCCGGTGACTGGTTTAGACATTGAATAAATTCGAAACAGTGAATCCATCTGCATCGAAGCTTGATCATTAACTCTAGCAAGACCGGTGGTCTCGAAGGTGGCAACTTCACCGTCTTTAGCGAGTATCCAAACCATACCTGCCACATCTTGATCCGCAACGATCTTTCTCATGGCGGCGTCTAAAGCTTGGACGCCTTCCTCGGTAAAGCCTGCAGCGGCAGCGCCTGCCTCTGCTTGTGGCCAGGACGAGTCGGCGTGAGCGCCCGTGCCAAGGGTTAGGGTGAGCGCAATCGTTAGAAGTGATTTTTGCCAGTTGTTTCGCATGAATCTAGTCATTTTTAGTTCTCTGCTTTTTCTTAGTAATATTGTTTACTTAGCTTGGCGGATTCAACTAGCCGTGTGTAGATAAGGACATAGGCAAGAAAAACCACGCAAGGGGCTGATAGTAACCCTCTTGCGCGGTCATTGGCTAGTGACTGTAAGTGGTGAAAACCAGTGGCTAGTTGACGTTGAATTGAATTGGCACAGAGTTGTAGCGCAGCACGCCATCGTTGGTATCGTAGGCTATGTAAATCGCAAATTCGCCACTGACCTGGGTTAGCTGTTCCGCTACCGAGATGTTCTCAATGCTACCGAACGTTCTGGTGTCCAGCGCAGGTAATGAAGCGGGATTACCATTCCACGCTTGATAGCTGCCACTGCTGTTCATCGCGTAGTACGCGCCCTGGTAGACGATGACACAGTAAATATTCCCACTGCTACCAATATCCGTAGGGTCGACTTCGATTCTGGCTGTTATGGCGAGGACTTCAGATGACGCAAATGTGCCGCTGCTGTTGCTTCTATCGGTGCTGATTACCGACCCGCTAAATATTGCTGTTGTCGCGGCGCCTATTGAGCTCAGGCCGGAGATGTCTGTATTGATGCTAGGTGCAGAGGTGTCTGTCTCGTTCGCGAGAGTAGGTCTATCGAATGGAAACGTCTCAGAGGCAACGCGTGGGTCTGTTAGCCCATTCATCAGGAATTCGATGATCTGTCCACGCCTAATCGGGTCGTCGCCAAATACATCAAGCTCATCGATATCCACCCCATTGTCGGGTATGCCCGATTGATTTTGAGTGAACTGTACATGTCCTGTGTTATTAGTTCCGGCGTTATAGAAATCAATCGCGTCGGAAACATCGGTTATCCAACCCACGTGCATGAGTGCGCTGCGTAGGCCAACATTTCGTAGTGATGGGGTTTTGAAATCGCCGCGATCGTTATTTTGCCCTGACACCTCAAACCGTCCTAGATCTTCGTTCGCAGGACGCAGGCCGATGTTGCGGAAATTGTTGTCGCTAAATAACGGAGGCCTATGGCAATTCGCACAAGGTGTGTCGTGGAACAATTCCCAGCCTTCAATCTGCTCACTAGTCATCGCATTGTTGTTGCCTGCGATATACAGGTCCCAGGGCGTTTCATTGGGAACCAATGTTCTCTCATACGTGGCGATAGCCATCGCGATTCTGACAGGGGTTATCTCTGAATCACCGAAGGCTGCGCTGAAGAGTTGGCCATAGCCGTTGCCTCCCTGCAAGGCATCGACCATGTCGGCAGGTATGTTTGTTGCAAGTGATAGCGGTGTTACCTGTTCAAGCTTAGCTACAACGTCGCCCCAGTCGCGATTTTGCTGTGCCATCTCTACAGTGCTAAGAATGGGAGCAATAGCTTGGCTTTCGAGCGCGCCACCTGCCTCGATGATGATGTTGTTAGGATTCAGCGGATCTATAAATTCATCAGTGGCTCGGCCATCCCAGAAATTGCTGTTCGCGAACATGGAGGTAAAGAAGGAAGGCGTAGCGCGGCCTGTAACCTGTGGGTCATGACCAAACATCGGATCATTCAGCTGAAGGCCGTTCTCATCGAGAGCTCGAATACCAGGTGAGCCTACAATATCGTCGGCATTACCGAAGATTTGGTCGAAACCTGGGTTGATTGCAAGGCGAGTATCAGCCCCGCCTGCAGCTGGCTTGTGACAGGTGCCACATGCCACAGTATCATCGCTTGAAAGCTGCTCGTCCCAGAAAAGGATCTTGCCTAATACGCGCTTGGGCTCGGTAATAGGATTTTCATTTGGGACTGGCGCGTCGCCGAGAGGCTGTAAATTCTGGCCACCGCCACCGCCACCGCCACCGCCACCTCCGGGCCCACCACCTTGTGCGAATGCTATAGACGAAAAGGTTAAAAGCAGCAGCGTGCTGAAACTGGCAATGCTGTGTTTGTGCGCGCGAGAATTGCAGTTGAGCGTTTTCATTCTATTTCCAAATAGCTAAGCGTGTTAACTACTTCTAACGCGGAAGAAGAAATTCGGTTTACATCAAAATAGGAAGAATGTCCCAGCATGATTGTTAGCTGGGACGAGTGGCTAGTATAAAGTTAGCGAGGTAGGTCTTTAGTCGACTGCGTAATCAAGTGGCAGAGAGGTCGTGTACTTTATCTGCTCCATGGCAAAACTGGATGACACGTCGGATAGGTCGGTTGTTTGAACTAGTTTCTTATAGAAGGTATCGAAGGCCGGCATATCGGGTACAACCACACGCAGCAGATAATCTGACTCTCCTGCCATTCGATAAAACTCCACCACCTCAGGGAACTGACTGACCGCCTCTGAGAATTTCGCGAGCCATTGCCAGTTGTGCTGGTTCGTCTTAACCGCGACGAAGACATTCACGCCTAGGTTCAATTTGGCCCGGGAGAGCAGTGCGACTTTCTTGCGGATGACGCCGGATTCTTCCAAGCGCTGAATTCGCCGCCAGCAGGGCGTTGTGGATAGCCCCACCTGTTCTGCAATATCTGCCGTGGATAGAGTGGAATCTTCCTGTAGGAGTTTGAGAATGCTGAGATCTATCTTATCCATAAAATAATATTCTAAATATTGGTGAATATAGGAAAATATATTCTAAATAAGACCTATAGAATAGCAAATACGCAAACTTAGTTCTTAATTCTTTTGCTATTCTTCGTGCTATTCAGATATCAGGCGAAATAACAGGAATGTAGCAATGAGCATGAATTCCCATCTAGAAAGCGTTAATGAAAGCTATTTCCAACATATGCGACACGCGCTTAGCTTCACCTTGGATATGCTGGTCGGCGCAGCCTGCTGCCTCGTCCATGCTTTTTTCCCTTCTCTGTTCGAGCATGCCGGCAGCCAGCTTGTGAATAAGCTATACGACAGGATGGTAGTTAATCGGGCCAATCTCTCGTCGGGAGATTTTAAAGAACAGGGCCGAGCGAGGTCTGCTTAAGCCAAAGTGAATTGATCTATTCTTGGCGGTGTTCAATTTCTGCATAAAGGCTCCTTCGGGGGCCTTTTTTGTGTGTTTGGAAATTGCCTGCACTATGGCAAAGGAGTAACCTGCTCGCACAGACGATTAATTACTGATTCATCGAGGAACAGTCATGAAAAACAAATTACAACTAGGTCTTCTCATCCTAGGCTCAAGCTTTTGCTTTAACGCCTTGGCCGCAGAAGACTATAGCGCACCGAGAACTGAGTGGGGGCAACCCGATCTCCAAGGCGTATGGAATTTCTCTTCCAACGTGCCCATGCAGCGCCCTGAGCGCTTCGGTGATAGAGAATTCATGACCGTGGAAGAAGTGGAGGAGATGCGCGCTCGACTTGCAGCGCAAGATGCCGCATCAGATCAGGCCGTCGCACAGTCCGAAGGTGGCCCTGGTGGCTACAACGATTTCTGGGTAGAGAGTGCCGGTATCACCGATCAAATTCGGACTTCACATATTGTCTATCCGACGAACGGCCGTCTACCAGGCAGAGTCGAAGGCGCAGCTGTTTCCTTCGGCGGTCTTGGTGATGATGTTCCCGGTGAGCGACCTGTTCGTTATACAGTGGGAGGCATCGCGAAGAATGGCCCAGAAGATAGGGGCCTATCGGAACGTTGCATCGTTGGTTTTAATTCTGGCCCTCCTTTTGTGCCAAGCTTATACAACAACAATGTACAGATTTTTCAAAGCAAGGACACGGTAGTTATCATTACCGAGATGATTCACGATGCACGCATCGTGCAGATTGGGGAACGTCCGCCTTTGGATGAGAGAATTGGATTATGGACCGGTGATTCAAGAGGTTATTGGGAGGGCGATACCCTAGTAGTAGAAACGCGCAATTTTAATGGCCTTACGCAGAGCTATAGTGTGTTCGGTGATTCAGAGGATAAACTGCTCATCGAGAAGTTTTATCGCACAGATCCGTACACAGTAAACTAC
Source organism: Gammaproteobacteria bacterium (assembly GCA_016762995.1). GTDB lineage: Bacteria > Pseudomonadota > Gammaproteobacteria > Pseudomonadales > Pseudohongiellaceae > UBA9145. The sequence goes on from JAESUT010000076.1 coordinate 6,446, forward strand.
GAGTGGACGCTAGATGATCCTTCTACCTTCGTGGATAGGATCACTGCGATAGTGCCGATGACGAAGGTTGCAGGTCAACTTTATGAGTACGCCTGCCATGAGGGTAATTATGGTATGCAGAATATTTTGCGCGGCGAGCGCATTGCTGAGAAAAGAGCACAGGAGTCTGGCGTTAACTAGATGCTCTATTCTTGATTTACGAAACGGCCCTCTGGGCCGTTTTTGTTTCTCTCCTTTTCTTTTTCTCTCACTCTCACTCTCACTCTCTCGTCACAGTGACACAACTCACTTTCATGTTGTTTTTTCTTTGCATTAATTTATTTACGGTGGCATTTGGCTCAATGAGTTGACTTTTGGTCGCTCTCAAAATACTGTATATTTATACAGCATAATATCTCAATACATCATGATTCCAAATGACCCAATAGCGCGCAACCGAATACCTCAGGCGGAGGCGGGCGCGACTCTTAGCCCCTGCAATAAAGACAGAGATGTTAAGGCTGGTCCGCTAGGAACGCAGACTTATGCCGAGCTGCATTGTATTTCGAATTTCACCTTCCTAAGGGGCGCTTCGTTTCCTGAAGAGCTGGTAGAGCGAGCAGAGGCGCTTGGATACAGCGCTATTGCTATTACCGATGAATGCTCTCTGTCCGGTGTGGTGCGGGCACATATGGCGGCTAAACAGCGGCGTATCAAATTGATCATCGGTAGTGAGTTTGTGTTGCGGGAAGCAGAGATTGATTCTGTAGAAGATGAACAGACGCGCCGAAAAGACCTCGCTGAATCTCCTGCTAGAGACCGCAATGCACCGATCAACGGAATGAGAATCGTACTGCTTGCGTTCAATCGAAAAGGCTATGGCGAACTGAGTCACCTAATAAGCTGTGCGCGCTTGCGAGCAGATAAGGGTGAGTATCGAATCGATAGCAAGCTGTTGCAGGAAAAATTTCCTAACGACTGCGCGCTCTTGTGGGTTCCAAATCTTGAGCAGTTAGATGCAAGAATCGAAGCACAGGCAGGCTATTTGCGCGAACTAACCACAGACAATCTCTGGGTCGCCGCGGAGCTTCTTCTTAATGGATACGACCGACTAAAACTAAAGCGACTGCGAGGGCTAGGCAAAAGCTTCGATATTCCTGTGTGCGCAGCAGGTGGCGTCTATATGCACGAAGCCGAGCGGCGCATCGTACAAGATACATTGACGGCAATACGCTTAGGTCAGCCATTGGCGGAGATTGGCTTCGCCGCCGAGCCAAATTCGCAGAGACACCTGCGTGCCATCGAGCAACTTAAGAAATTATATCCAGCACAGCTTCTCGAAGAGACGCTCACTATCGCCAACCGCTGTAACTTCTCTCTGGATGAGCTTCGCTACGAATATCCATCCGAACTCGTGCCGAAAGAACATACGGCTCACTCTTGGTTATGGCAGCTAACTAGAGAAGGAATTAAGAAGCGCTGGCCGCGGGGAATCTCCAAGAAGAATCAAAAAACTATCGAACATGAGATGAGGCTGATAAAACAGCTGTCCTATGAACATTTTTTTTTGACGGTACATGAGATCGTTTGCTTCGCCGTTGCCAATAATATTTATTGTCAGGGTCGCGGATCCGCCGCTAATTCCGCAGTCTGTTACTGCCTTGGGATAACCGAGGTGAGTCCCGATCATGCGGAGTTGTTGTTCGAGCGCTTTCTCTCCCCGGAGCGCTCTGAGCCACCAGACATTGATGTGGATTTCGAAAATAGCCGCCGCGAAGAAGTGATTCAACACATCTACCAGAAATACGGACGTCATCGCACGGCGATCGCGGCCACAGTCATTACCTATCGCTCTCGCAGTGCCGTGCGTGATGTGGGTAAGGCATTGGATCTGGATGATGAGCTGATCAATCGACTTGCTAAATCGATCTTCTGGTGGGGAAGCGATTTGGAAGAGCAGCTATCGGATTCGGGGATCGATTATACCGAACCAAAGATTAAGACACTCATAACGCTCAGTAAGTCTCTGATGGGTTTTCCCCGTCATCTGTCTCAACATGTTGGAGGCTTCGTTATTAGTCAGGGAGACTTGTCGTATCTGGTTCCTATCGAGAATGCAGCCATGGCAGGTCGCACTATCATCCAATGGGACAAGGACGATTTGGAATCTTTGGGCCTACTTAAAGTAGATGTGCTTGCATTGGGTATGTTGAGCGCGATTCACAAAGCGATAGATCTGGTGAATAGCTACACCATCGAAAAAGTAGCTATGGATAGCATCTCTTTGAAGGAGGACCCGAAAGTCTACGACATGATCTGCGAGGCTGACACGGTGGGCGTTTTTCAGATCGAGTCTCGTGCTCAGATGAGCATGTTACCCAGATTAAAGCCGCGCAGTTATTATGACCTGGTTATTCAAATTGCGATCGTTAGGCCCGGCCCTATTCAGGGAGACATGGTGCATCCCTATCTAGAGCGGCGTAAGAATCCTAGCAAGATCAAATACGAGAGTGAGGCGGTGAGAGAGACTCTGGAGCGCACTCTGGGAGTGCCCATCTTTCAAGAGCAGATTATGAAGTTGGCCATGGTGGCCGCTGGATTTTCGGCGGGCGAGGCCGATCAGCTGCGACGTGCCATGGCCGCCTGGAAGAAGAAAGGGGGCCTCGAGCCATTTCGAGATAGATTGATCTCCGGCATGGGAGCCCGAGGCTACAGCGAAGAATTTGCTTTGCGCATCTACAGTCAGATTAAGGGCTTCGGTGATTATGGGTTTCCAGAGTCGCACTCGGCTAGCTTTGCATTGCTCGCTTATGTTTCATCTTGGTTGAAGTGCTATCACCCCGCCGCGTTTTGCTGCGCTCTTCTCAATAGCCAGCCTATGGGATTCTACCTGCCGGCACAGTTAATACAGGATGCTAGGCGCCACGGTGTTGTGGTGCTTCCTATTAATGTGAATGAAAGCTGTTACGACTCGACTCTAGAGTTTGAAAGAAAACCGCACGATAAGCCCGCCCTGCGTTTGGGCTTCTCTCTGGTAAAAGGCTTGTCTGTACTAGGGGCCGAGTCAATTTGCCTGGCGCGAAGCTCGGCTCGATTTACATCGGTGCAAGATCTGCTGACAAGAGCGGCATTGAACAAGAAAGACAGCGAAAGCCTTGCGGCGGCCGACGCATTGAACACGCTGAGCGGCGATAGACACAGAGCTTTCTGGACTGTGGCTGGGGCCGATAAGCCGCTGTCTTTCTCAGATAATCAGGCAGGCAGTCAGGCGCTCGCRATAGARGAAAGTGACTTTGGTGTGGATGTGTTRCTGCCCGTTCCTTCTGAAGCGAATAATATAATGGCWGACTACGCTAGCACYGGGCTTACTCTGCGCAGACATCCCGTTGCCTTGTTACGCCCGCACCTCGATTCGTACAAGGTGGTGAGCGCCAGTAGTCTTGCTTCGTTACCGAGTGAGAGCCGTATCAAGGCGGTGGGTATCGTCACCAGCAGACAACGTCCACAGACGGCGGCAGGGGTTACGTTTTTAACTTTAGAAGACGAGAGCGGTTTTGTTAATGTTGTTGTCTGGCCAAGTCTGGGAGAGAAGCGGCGGCCTATTGTAAGAAGGGCGGTGCTAATAGGTGTAGTAGGTCATGTGCAGAAGAGCGAAGGGGTAATTCATCTCATTGCTAGAGAATTGGTCGACCTTAGTCATTGGTTGGGTGCGATGAATTTGTCGTCACGAGACTTTATGTAGCTGGTTTAATGTATTTCTAAAGATCAAAGAAAAGCATCTCTAGATTTATCATGAGTTTGGGCTGGGCTCGCCAGTTTTCATCACGTGATACGACTAGTTGGGGCCTAACTTCAAGGAAAAGCCATTGCCCCCGAATTGCTCGTCGGTACTGTGCCCCTATGTAGTAGTCATCAATTCTCACGCTGGGTGTGTTGATGCCCAATACTCCTAGCTCCCAGCTCATAGTCTCGAATTCTTTGAGGGTACTGTGAAGAGCGATAGTTTGGCTGAATTCTATCTGTTCACGTTCTTGTTGGTATCTTACTTCCGAAGAAATTTGTAATATTTTGTCCTGACTAATTTTCCGATTGAATGAGGCGTCTGTGTTGTAGCCCCAGCCCTGACTTCGATAGTGCCAAATTTTTTGACGATAACCGAGTGACCAATCGTCATTTATTTGATGTTCATACTGCGTCTTAAGGCGATAGAATGGGTCAGCAGGCACTCTAGACCGGAAGCCGATCGAATGACTTACTTGCCAAGAGCCATTGGTGCTTTGTTGATAGCTGAGCCCTCCTATCGATTCAGTTGAAGCGTCATTTCTAAGCACGCTGCCTTCCAGAGAATTGAGCTCGGCGGCATCCGACTCGAATATCAGTTTCCAGCGTTTCGATGTCTGGGGTAGGTCAAGGCTCCCATCTATTCTTATTCGTGAATGGTAGCTATCAAATGAGCCTACTTGTTGATTGAGGCGGATACGTAGGTAGGTTTCGTTCGAATTCTCCCCGATGCTTTCGCCGGATAGCCAGGCATCAAGATTTCGACCTAGAGCTGTAACGTTTTGGGAAATCTGGCTCCTTCCTCTCTCCAGCCACTGCCATGGATTGGTCTCAGTAAGCGTATCGGTTTCGCTAGCATCTACGGAATAATTGAAGAGGAATACAGCGAGGAAAACACAGAGATACTCCGTGTATTTACTAACTAGAGCTATTGTCCAGCGTGAACTGGCCATGCTAAAACTGCCCCGTGATGTTTATGTAGTTGTTCCTCATAACAATATAAGTGTGCAACAAATAGAGCGTTTAAGTATTAATGTAAATCATGGCATTAGGACTTAAATTCCGTAGGTTTAAGACGATGGATTTTAAAACGTGGACTGAAGGGATGGATCGAAGAAACTGTTTAAGCAAATATACCGTGTAAGTACCAGTTTTCAGCATTATTCTTTTCTTTATAAATCCATAGCTTGCTACCGTGAAGCTCCTTAGCGACATAATAATCCCGACGCACATCGATTCCTGACCACCAGTGCGTCTCTATCCGTTCAGGTCCACTGACGATAGTGATAGGCCTGCGATAAAAAAGCCTGCCCTTGTTGATGTTGAGTTGCTTAGGCTCCTGCAGTAGCCATAAGGGTCTAGGGTTTGTAGAAATTTCTGCAGGCATAGCTACCCTACCTCCTCGATTCGGTTTCTCTTTGTAGTCGATCTGCAGGCTAGAATATTCTGGACAATGCTGAGCTGCACTACTAACACTCTTTACATGATTCTCGCCTAGTCTTGCCTGCAACTGTTCCATAAACTGAATAAGATTACTGTCACTATGAGGCCCTAGACTTGATGCTTCATCTTTTAGAAAAGAATTACTTTTGGTAAAGAAGGCGTCAAATTTTTTAACTTCGATCTTGATGGCTACTACCGGAGCTGGAATAGATAATCTATTGAAATGGGTCTCTAGCAATAGCATGAGATGCTGCTGCATACGACTTGCCATGCGTAATCTGATATTAACTTCGGTATTGTCGCGCCTCTCATGAAACAAGGATAAGACKAGGCTGCTGGTGCTAAGGTCTCGTTGCTGCAAGAAATCGCAAAGTTGCGCTAATAATTCATCGRCAATYGGCAATAAYTGATCAAGRTTTTCAAGTTCATAAGGYAGRTCATAGGATGCAAYGAATGTTGGYGGAGGAATATARTTTCGTGTYGGMTCAGCGGCTTTTCCTAASGCCTTGTCTAGCTGRTTAACAAAGCTACTRCCAAAGCGCTTACATAAACCATCRCTAGGTAGGCGCCAGATGTCCCGTAATTGGCGAAGTCCCATATTAAGAAGTCGCCGCCGTTGTTCCTTGTTTAAATCTAGTACATCTGTGGAGAGTCGCCCTAATGCTGAGCGCAAGTTTTTTTGTCGATAGACCAGCACATTGTGCCCGGACCTGGCTAGTAATAAGCTGCCGCTGACAGTAGGGCTGGCGGCATAAAAGAAATCATCTGCTAAACCCCACTGCTGTAATTGTTCCTCTATGAGTTTTTGCAGCTTCTGATGAATAGCATCGATGCCTGCAAAGTATTTCAGACTACTGCGTACCTCGCAGATTAATGCTAAAGGGTGGAAACTCACTGTAGAGCTAACTCTCTGCATGTGATCGGCTAATTGATCGAGATACTTCTTTTGCTGTGTTGAATCTAGCTCTTTAAGCTGAGGAAAATAAAGTGCATACCATAGGCTGTTAGATTTGCTGCGTCTTGTGGCGGGTTTAATACTCGTATCGTTTGTAGCGGCCGTGGGGGAGTGGCCCTTCGCTAAGCTTTTGGGCCCAGTAGGAAGCCGAATAAGCTGAGCGCCGGATTCAGGCGCTATACAAGGCAAGGGGAGCTGTGCCTCACTGTCTGGGTCTTTCAAGGCGTTGCTCCAGACAGGTCAGGCTTGTTGGTAGAGGTTAATATTCGCGCTTAGTGAGCGGAAATTACCCCTAGCTTTAATAACGGTCACTTCAGACTCATTAAAACCTGCATTCTCGGAGTAAGAATCCTGTATTTTAAGACGTATAGGAGATGGTGAGTGCTCACTATCATGATGCTTAAATAATACGCCTAAAGTGTCTCCTGTGTCCGCTGCCAGCTGTAGACGGCGCAATACTTTAGTAGGTAGCCAGTTTTGCCAAGCCAGCACCAGGCCGCAGTTTTCGGTCTGTAGAGCTTTTTCCATGCTCCATAAAGCGTCCTTACAAGAGGTGTCTAGTTTGACCACCAGCACCTGGTCGGTATTAATTCCCGCTTGCACCAAGGCGGGGGCATAAAGCAAATAAGGGGGCGATATCCACAGGATCCATTTCCCTTGTTCAACGACTGAACGCATGAGCGGAATCAAAAGCTGTAACTCGCCCATGCCCCAGTGAGGTGTGATGACCTCCATTAGGCCTTTCTCGGGCCAGCCGCGCCCAGGAAGGATTGCATCCAGTTGCGTAAAACCAGTGCTTCGAGCTTGCATGCCCTGACCGGCCATATCGCAGCCGCGCCATAGCTTTGGGTTGTCTTGTATTAGCTCATCTATGTCGCTAGAGCCCGCACTATGAAGGGTGTCTGCCTGTGTTGATTGGTATTGGTTCTGAGTTGGCAACTGCGCGTCTAAGTGGGTTTGAATAGTAGTCATTATCGGTTCAACCTAAATAGTACTGGATGGATATACAGTATTATAGGCGGCAATTTCCTCAGTGCAATAGAAACTTCAAATTATCGATAATTGAACGGAGCTTTCATCGCTAGTCGGTTGTTTTTTCGAGGAAATTAAAGCTTTGCCGGAAAAAGACGTTAAAGCTCTTGTACGTTGAACGGCATGGAGACGAGTATGAGCAAGAAACCAGACATGGTTATGGTTGTTATCACCTTATTCGTAGTGGGCGTGCTGGCTAGCGGCGTTGCTCACAGCGCATTGCTCTAGCAATATCAGAAAAGCTGCTACAGACAGTGGCGTGAGACTAGAGTGAAAGCAGTTTTAAGATAACGAAAAATGAGCCAAGGATAGGCGGTATCAGTATTTCGCCCTATGCTGTCTCGGGGCGGTAAATTTTACTCTCGGTGGCAACCGCGTCCAATCGGACATCCCAGCTTTCCACTGGAAAAGAATCGACTAACTGGCACTCGTGCGCGAGACCCACAAGCAGCGGGTTGCTGCGGCGATTAAAGATCTTGAAACTGAACGTGCGATCGTAAAAGCCTTTACCCATTCCCAGCCGAAAACAATCCTTACTAAACGCAACTAGCGGCACGAAAACCACATCGAACTTGGTTGGAGAGATGACCTCGGATACTGGTGGCTCGGCTATTCCCCATTTATTGGGTACTAATTCGGTGTTGGCATCATAAGGGGCGAAAGAAACAAACTCGGGACTATCTTTCTGAATGATAGGGAGGAAGCAAGATTTCCCTTCGCTGAGAGCTAGGTCTAGCAGCATGCGCGGGTCGAGTTCGCCGTCTGCAACCTGATAGAAGGCGATGCGTTGGGCGACACGAAAGAAATCTTGATTTCCGAGCATCTTGAACAAGGCGAGCGAAGCGGCCATTTGTTGCTCAGTGCTTAACTCCTGACGCTTTGCGCGGAGAGAAGAACGTAATGTATTCCGAGAATGAGACATAGAAAGATAACAATGAATTAGAGTGAAAAATTGTCAAGCCCCCCGGAACACCGCTACCAAATTTGCCCTGAACCCAAAGGTTCAGGTGGTGGCTCCCGCGATGTATAAGGCTTTCCGACTAGCGGACATGCACAACAACATCTGTCGAGTTGCCTCCGGTGATATAAGTATCGGCTCAAGAACAAGTATTGATTGGCAAATGCTCTAGGGAACTATCGCGTTAAGTATATATCGAGGGATGACAATAAGGAAAGAGGGCCAGAAACCTCTTTCTGCTAGGCTTTGTTGTTGTTGCATCGCCCGCAGGGGGAGAGCACCCCTGCGAACGGACCTTCGGCCCTGATTGTTCGCTGGGGTACTCTCCCCCTGCGGGCTCGATGTGGTGATGAAGCTACGGTATGAGTAACAACGTACAGAGGTTTCTAGTAGGGAGGGGGAAGAGAGATGCTTGTTTAAATCTCTAGCTGACGGCTATGGGCAATGGCTAAGTCGATCTTGGCTTCTATGCCCTGCACATGCTGTGCTGTACTCTGGCGGGTTTCATTGATGAGCCGGTTCTTGCGTAGCATATCGTGGGTAATGTTCAGCGCGGCCATTACGGCGATCTTTTCGACACCGTGAATATTTCCACGGCCTTTAATTTTGCGCATGTTCTCGTCTAGGTACCGTGCGGACTTAATCAGCGCTTCCTGATCAGAGGGTGGGCAATTTACCTGATACTCTTTGTCTAGGATTTTTACTTGTACCGATGTACTTTGTTCGCTCATCACATTACCTAAATAATTGTACTTATTATCAAAACGACTTAAGGTTAAATATCAAAACGGCGCTATGGTTAACGGGCCATAAGAGGCAAAGCGCCCTAGGATTGGTCCATGGCTTTCAGCCGTACGAGTATAGATTCCAGTTTAGACTTGGCATCTTTATTCTTATCCATCAATTGCTTGCGTTCGCTCCGCCAAGAATTCTCTCCAGCTTTCAAGATTTGATTTTCGCGCTTCATGTCAGCACAAAGGTCGATAAGGTCATCGACTTTCTCGCTCAATGTTTGGAATCTGTCTTCGTTCATCTTGCAGTTTCTCTTATTACTATCGGTATTCCTAACGGGTGCTAATTCTCAATGCCCGCAACGCACTATTGGCGTTAGTTTAGGATTTACATTAACAATCCCCTAACTATAGAGCTGAGTTGGAAGGGGGTCAATAATGGAATTGCGAAAATTGGTACTTGGCTCCCCTATAAGACAGCTATATGCTTGTGCGCTGAATTTAAATACAGGTACCTGAGGTTGAAATGAGCAGTAAATACCGTGAGATGAAGCTCCGCCGGACGGAGCTAATGGCGCAGATGGAACCGAATAGCATAGCGCTACTGGCATCGGCGCCGCCGCATATACGCAACGGCGATGCCGAATACCTGTATCGACAAAATAGTGATTTCTACTATCTGACAGGGTTCAAAGAGGAGCATGCATTCTTGGCTCTGATACCGGGGCGCAAGCGGGGCGAAGCCGTGCTGTTCTGTCAGGAGAAGGACAAGCAGAAAGAACTCTGGACTGGCATTCTTATGGGCCCCGATGCAGCGCGAGAGGAATTAGGAATCGATGATGCGTTTCCAATCAGTGATATCGATGACATCTTGCCAGGGTTGATCGAAGGGCGTGATCGCGTGTACTACTCGATGGGCAAAGATGACCAATTCGACAATCAGGTTATGGACTGGGTTAAAGTCATTCGAAACAAGGTAAAGATGGGAGCGCATCCGCCGGGAGAGTTTCTCGTGCTTGATCATTTGTTGCATGAGTTACGACTATTTAAAAGTGCTGGCGAAATCAAGTTAATGGAAAAAGCGGCGAAAATCTCGGCAGAAGGTCATAAGCGCGCTATGGCTTGTTGCAAACCTGGGATTAAAGAATATGAGATGGAGGCGGAATTGCTTTATGCCTTTGCTCGTAATGGTAGCCGGGCACCAGCGTACAATTCTATAGTTGCGACGGGAGAGAATGCCTGCATTTTACACTACAGCGCAAACGACTCCGAGGTAAAAGAGGGTGACCTGATACTTATAGATGCAGGTTGTGAATACGAATACTACGCCTCTGATATCACTCGTACATTTCCAGCAACAGGAAAGTTTTCTCCAGAGCAAAAAGCAATCTATGAAATTGTGTTGGCTGCGCAGAATGCCGCGATTGATGCGGTTGCCCCTGGCGTCTCCTGGGACGAGCCGCACAACGCTTCGGTTAAAGTAATAACGAAAGGCCTGGTAGGCTTGGGGTTGTTAAAAGGAAAGGTGAGTCAGCTCATCAAGGCCGAGGCCTATCGTGACTTCTACATGCACCGTGTAGGCCATTGGATTGGTATGGACGTACATGACGTTGGAGATTACAAGATAGACAATCACTGGCGACTGCTTGAACCGGGCATGGTCACGACCATAGAGCCAGGCATCTATATCTCGCCAGAGAATAAGAAAGTTGAGAAACGCTGGCGTGGAATCGGTGTTCGAATAGAAGACGACGTGTTGGTTACCAGGCAAGGGAACAGGGTCCTAAGTAAAGGAATTCCAAAGACAGTAGAAGAGATAGAATCATTTATGTCGAGCGTAGTTTAGTCGGTGCAAATATCAAAACCAGATAAATTCTATGATCTTGTCGTAGTGGGCGGCGGTATGGTGGGCGCGAGTTTTTGCTGCGCATTGGAAGAGGCGCTGGGTGAGACTTCTCTTTCAATTTTAGTTATAGAGGCAATTCCGTCGAATGCTAACTTGGCGGAGCAATCTAGCTTTGATGCGAGATCTACTGCTCTCTCGTTCGGTACGCGAAAGTTCTTCGAAGGCATCGATTTATGGCAAGCGTTAGGCGATGCTGTTTCCGCTATACATGAGATTCACGTTTCCGATCGCGGGCGTCTCGGCTCGGTTGAAATTAACAGAGATGAGCAGAACGTAGAAGCCCTTGGCTATGTAGTTGAGAACAAACTGCTGGGTCAGGCTCTTAATGCAAGATTGAATGAATCGGGAAAGATAAATTTACTGTGCCCTGCGCTGGTGTCTTCCGTGAAGGCAACTGAGAAAGGTATGCAGCTTTCTCTGAACCACGGCGATACCGAAACAAGCATAGATACCTCTCTG
>JAESUT010000023.1 GCA_016762995.1 Gammaproteobacteria bacterium
CGATATTATTGCCGATAGCAGGATCGAAATAGAAATGTGCCGGCTGCTTACCTACAAGGCGGCGTGGTTGATGGACACTATAGGCAACAAGGCTGCACGTGACGCGATCTCTCAGATTAAAGTTGCGGTGCCAAATATGGCTTTGCGCGTTATCGATCGTGCTATACAGATGCATGGAGCGGCAGGTGTTTCGCAAGATTTTCCACTTGCAGCATTGTGGACAGGTCAGCGTACATTACGCCTTGCTGATGGACCGGATGAAGTGCATCGCCGTGTGATCGCAAGAAAGGAATTGGCAAAATACCAGTAGAGCGTTGATTCTGAGCAGGTCTAAGAATTTGGCTTGAATAACGTAGTACAAAAAAGGGAGCTTCGGTTCCCTTTTTTGTAAGTGAAGTTAAACCTCTTGAGCAGTTATTGAATAGTGTCGTTAGGCTGAGTCTATCTAGATTGAAAACCGTGCATGCTACCGTCGCAGTTATAATACCAACCTACAATAGGGTAGCCACGCTGGGGCGTGCGCTGAAATCTGTCTTTACGCAATCTCGGCAGGCTGATGAGGTCTGTGTTGTCGATGACGGTTCTACAGATGGCACCGAAGAATTCGTTAAAGACCAATATCCTGACACGATCTACATCAAGCAAGAAAACAGCGGAGTTAGTTCGGCAAGAAATAAAGGAGTAGCAGCGACGACTACTCAGTACTTGTCATTCCTAGATTCGGATGATGAGTGGTTGCCAAAGAAGCTAGAGACTCAGCTGTCCGCTCTTCAGGCAGAGCCTAACTTTAGGGTGGTGCACAGCGATGAAATTTGGATCCGCAATGGCAAGCGGGTCAATCAAATGGATAAACACAGGAAAACAGGCGGAGAGCTATTTGCCCGGTGTCTACCGCTCTGTGTGATTTCGCCATCTGCCGTAGTTCTGGAAAGGCTGCTCTTTGATGAGTTAGGTGGCTTCGACGAATTATTGCCAGCTTGTGAAGATTATGATCTATGGCTGCGGCTCTGTAGTCGAGAGCAAGTCCTCTTTATTGATTCACCGTTACTCAAGAAGTATGGCGGGCATGAAGACCAGTTGTCTAGACAGTATTGGGGGATGGATCGGTTTCGAGTGCAGTCGCTAATAAAATTACTTAACAGTGGCGTACTGAATAATGAGCAAGATCAGCTGGCTAGGGCGACCCTGCTTGAGAAGGCGAAGATTCTACAAAACGGGGCAGCAAAGAGGGGCAAGACAGAAAGTGCCGAATACTACGAGCAGCTTATAGTCGTCTATGGAAGTGTCGTCTAAGATAATTAAATGGTCGAAGAAATGGGATATTCTATGCCTGTGAATATAGTCGTAGCACATGGGCTTGAAGCTAAGGCTTTAGTTAAAGTGCTGGAGCTAGAGCGCGATCTAGCTTCTACCGAATTCGTTGAATACAGTAATTCTAGTAGGCTGCGTCTTCTGGTGTCTGGTGTGGGCAAGGACGCAGTAGCGGCAGCAGTAACTTATCTAGGTGAGCAACAATCCTCTAATGATGGCGAGGTTAGAGCGTGGTTGAATATTGGTATTGCCGGCCACCGCGATGCTCCGTTAGGTAGTGCATGGCTCGGTAATAAAATTACGGATCAGAGCTCAGGAGTTAGTGCGTATCCGCCACAGCTTATTGGCGGACTCGAAGTGGGTTGTGTAGTCACTGTCGATGAACCTGAAAATTCGTATCCATTGAATGCCGCCTATGAAATGGAGGCTTCTGCGTTTTATGCCGAGGCGACTAAATATTCAACCGCAGAATTGGTGCAGGTTTTTAAGGTAATTTCGGACAATTTGGAAAACCCGATAAGCGAGATCGATATAAAGAGCGTCCCAAGGTTGATCGCAGCACAGGCACCGCAATTTTTAATGTTGATCGAAAAAATGAGTGCGATCGCCCAGCAGTATAATTCTAGTCAGCGACTACCGAGTTTCTATTTCGAGAGTTGTTCGAAGATTCACCTAACTGTAAATCAAACACTGCAATTGAAGCGACTCTGTCAGCGTTATAAAGCATTAGGCTTGGAGGAAGAGCTGAGTAGTGTTGCCAATCTGAAGGCTAGCGATGCTAGGCAGCTTTTACGGCAGCTTGCAGAGCGGATTGACGGGATAAGCGAGGCCTGAGCTCGCGAGAAACTACTATGTTTTCTACAATTTATATCGAAGAAGAAGTTCTAGAATCGGAGCGAGTAAGAAACTTGCTAGCCAGGTTTCCGCAGGTCCCGCAAGTTATTTGCGATCGCTATGGCGAGGTTTTCAATCGCAAGTCACAAAATTTCCGTCTGCAGAAAATGGCACCGGCACTGATACTCGCAAAAAAATACGGTAACAAAGTGCTAGCCGCCCCCTCTGGCTACGGCTATAACGACAGTAACAGTTACTATTTTTCGCACATGTTGAACTGTGTGTACGATTGCCGTTATTGCTTCTTACAGGGAATGTACAGTTCCGCGAACTACGTCTTGTTTGTTAATTACGAGGACTTCGAAGAAGCAATCGTTGAAAAGATAGCAGAAAATAATGGAGGAGGTGTTTATTACAGCGGCTACGATTGCGATAGTTTGGCGCTAGAGCCGGTCAGCGATTTTTGTAGTCATTTCCTGCCTGTGTTCAGGCGTTATCCTGATGCGGAATTAGAAATCAGAACCAAGAGCACGCAGATTCGATGTCTGCTCGACACGGAGGTGGTGCCAAACTGTGTAATCGCAATGAGTTTTACCACCAACGAGGCTGCTAGGCAGTGGGAGCATAAAGTTCCTTCGATTGAAAAGAGATTGGAGGCGTTGCACAAATTGCAGCTCGCGGGTTGGAAGGTCGCTATTCGCTTTGAGCCTCTCGTCCTCGGCGTTGAAGGACTGGCGCCCTACGAGGCCCTGTTTGCGAAAGTTTTTTCGAAGCTCGATGGGCAGAGACTGCATTCGATTAGCACTGGCTTGTTTAGAATGCCTGTCGATTTCCACAAGAGAATTGTTAAGCTCTATCCGGATGAAGAATTGTTTGCACGGCCGACAGAGATAAAAAACGGAATGATTGCTTTAAAGAATGCGCAGGAAAGCTCGCACTTGGTGGCGATAGAGAAGCTCCTGTTGAGTTATGTATCTCATGAGCAATATTATCGCTGCGGGTAATTGTTTGGAAAATTATGGAGAGTGAGAATTTGAATAATCCTAGCAACAAAAAATTGGTTGTAGTTAGCGGGGCTTCCTCAGGCATAGGCTTGGCCTTGGTGAAGGCATTATTGGCACAAGGGTATGCGGTATTAGGCATCGCCAATAATTTTGAGAAGGCGGGATTGAACCACCCGGATTTCAGCAGCCGGAGTATCAACTTGGCAGACCTTGATGCGCTTCCTGAGGCTATGTCTTCATTGCTTGATGAAATTGATATCCCGGTTAAGGCATTGATCAACAACGCCGGCATCGGACGTATGGGGTTCCTAGAACAGCTCTCCATAAAAGATATCCGCCTTGTTATGGATACCAACCTAACTAGTCAGATTATTGTGACTAAGGCATTTTTGCCTCTACTCAAGAAGCAGGGAGAGGGAGATATCTTGTTTATGGGTTCGGAGGCTGCCTTGAAAGGAGCGAGGCAGGGCAGTATCTACTGTGCCAGTAAGTTCGCAATTCGTGGCTTTTCGCAGGCACTGCGCGATGAATGTGGTAAGTCTGGAGTGAGGGTGACGCTGATTAACCCAGGCGCTGTGCGTACGCCATTCTTCGAGAAATTGCAGTTTGAGCCAGAGCTCGCTCCGGAAAATGCAATCGAGCCTGAGGATATTGCGAGCGCTGTGACTATGGTGCTGGCGTCCAGACAAGGAACTGTATTCGACGAGATCACGCTTTCTCCTCGGTGTCAGGTTTGGAAGAAAAAAGACGCGGGTTCATAGTTGAGACAGAGGGTGAGACAGAGGGTGAGACAGAGGGTGAGACAGGGGATGGGAGGGGCGCTAATTTTTCCAGTGCGGCATCATCGTTGGCAATTTGACGTGGATGGCCTAAATCGCCTATTCTGCCTAGAACAGTAATAGTTCCATGATCTAACTGATCTTTCTTATACCGAGGTTTCTATGAAGTATTCACAATTCTCACTCTTGAGCGCATCGCGACTCGTAGTCTGCGTGTTATTTTCGTTGATGATTTCAGCGACTGCTTTTGCACACACTGCGCTAACGGAGGCTACGCCAGGTGATGGCGCGGTCATCAAGGAAGGGCCGGCACATATCAACCTGACTTTTAATGGCCCCGTTAAATTAGTGAAATTGCAGCTGATGGGTGTAGGGCACGAGATGCCAACTAACTTCGAGAGCAATAGTGAAGCTAAAGCCGCCTTTATGATCGAAACGCCGGGCATGCATCCGGGTGAGTTCACAGTTAACTGGGCTGTAATCGGTGCAGACGGTCACACTGTCGCCAATAGCTATAGCTTTACTGTCGATCCTAGCGTTGCCGAAGAACATGCTGGCGAATCTGCAAGCGGCAGCCACTAATCCTAAATAGTTGATTCTGAAAATGCATCTTGATATGGATATCAATTACTTCGCTTTGTGTGTAGCTAAAGTTTCGAGAAAAAAACTACGGGTTCAACCGTTGCCTGTAAAGGGCAATGTGAGCGTGCCAAAAGTAAATGAAGTGACACGCTGCGCCAAGCTTTTGGCGCACTACAGTCTAAAAAAGTCATGGATGACTTTTTTAGACTCGACTAAATAGCCAGCTTGATGTTTATACTCCCTAGCACTTGGGAGCTAGCAAGCCTGCTAGCTAAATTACTCCTCTACTTTGGTGCCTTCAGTATTGCTGGAGGTTGTCTGAGTGCGTGGCGCTATTCAAATGCAAACAGAGCGCTACTCTTCTCAAACTTCTCCTATATTTTTGTCGGCACGGTTATTGGGTTTCACGGGACTCTTTTGGGCTTCCTTGTGCAAGTGGGATTGATAAACGATAGCGGTCTGCTAGGAATGCTTGACTGGTCGATGATATCGCTACTACTTGATACGGGTCTTGGCGATGTTACCTTGCTGAGGCTGCTCGCGTTTTTGCTCGCAGGTGTAGGTAGCGTGATCGTGCTCAAGAAGCTCCAGCGCTCCAATATAGATATCAAGGATCACCGAACTCGGTTATTTTTTCTCCTGCAATTTGTCGCTCTAGCAGCATTGGCTTTTTCTCATAGAATAACCGGCCATATATCTGTTTTAAGTCCAGTGGCACAAGTGTCTATAGTGGTGCACTTTGCGGCATTCGCGCTGTGGATAGGCTGCCTTTATCCCTTCTTGCAACTGAGTAGAAGCTTGGATATAGAAGTGCTTCAGAGTACGCTAAAGCGGTTTGGTGATAATGCTATCGTGATCCTCATTGCGCTTTTTCTTGGGGGAGCGTTGATGTTGTACGAGCTGCTTGAATCGCCCATGGATTTGCTTAATACCGACTATGGATTGGCATTGCTGTTGAAGCTTGGTTTGGTTTTAGTCGTGCTGGGAGTTGCTGCTATGAATAAGCTGGTCATAGTGCCGGTGCTGCTTAGCAGTGGCAGCACTGCTAGACTTCAATCAGCTATTCGCTTCGAATTGGCAGTTGCTGTTGCCATACTAGTCGTCACTTCCTACCTATCCACGATAGTAGGCCCTGCAGGGCACCAAATGTAGAGCATGCAGGGCAGTGCCCGCGCAAACGTTAAGTAAGGTTGAGGCCATTGGGCGAATTGGAGCCAGATGGATTGATGTCTTCTATTAGACGGCTCGTCTCCAGGGTATTGATGTTTAAGGTTATCAGTTCGGCTGTCTCTCCCGCTGTTGAAAATACCGCCGCTGTCCTCATGGATGGCTTCATTGCGAACAATAAATTATTTCCTACCGGTGACCACGCTAGATTGAAAAGGTATTGGCTGCTGTAATAGAGCGGAATAGGTTCACCGGCTGTGCCCAAGCGGCCTAAAAAAATGGTTGAGCCACTAGTATCGTATTGAATGAATGCATATTTTTTTTCGTCTAGGGACATGACGGGTGTCGCGATAGAATCGACGACGCTAGAACTGCTATCGATAGTACTCAGCTGCAACTTGCCGCCGAGGTAATCCGGCTTATTGTCGAGGAGTTCGTCGCTTAATAGGGTCGGAGGATTCACTCTATCGAACCCCCGATCAAATAAGCTATCACCCGCTAGAGAAACCCAGCCGGCAATGAGTAAGCATAGACAGGCAGCAGCGGCAGTACCAACTCGTAGAGTGGGCAGTGCGAACAGGGTAGCGCCGCGCGAATCTTTGGGTAGTGATGGAGAACTAACTCCTGCTTTTCTGCGCCCTACACTAGTTAGGAGGCGATAGCCGCGCTTGGGGATGGTCTCAATATAATTCGGTACTAATGAGTCGGAACTTTGAAGTTGCTTGCGCAGTTCGGAGATTGCTCGTGTCAGAGAGTTTTCGTTGACGACCACGCGGGGCCACAACTCCGCTATTAGCTCTTCGCGGGAGAGAACTCGCTCTTCGTTGGCTCCTAGAAAACAAAGCAACTTAATCAGGCGCGGTTCTAACTGACGTTCTTCGTCGCTGCTACTGCATTTAATTCGATTTAGTTGAGGCAACACACACCACTCTCCTACGAAAAATTCGCAAGAAAGTGCGGGCTTAGTGTTCTGATCCGCTGTCGTTTTATTCTGTTCTGTCTGTTCTGTGGTCAGTGTAGGCATGGTTAATCCGCTAATGTTTCCTATTGCATATCAATAAAGCAAATACTTGTTTCAACATTGCTATGAAGCGCCTGTTTCTAACTTCATGGCTCTATTCTAATTTATTAAGACCGCTCAAACTGCAATTTTCTCCATCCGCAGGTTTTCTGGACACAATATTCACCGCAATTTCAGGTTATTCGTCGTTTCTAGCGCTAACTTCAAGTCATTGAGACCGCTGGGCAATAATTCTGCGGCTTAGATTCATTCATAGGGTTTATTGGGGAGATTTCAAGATGATCTATGGAATATCAGTGAGATTCGGCAAAGCTATTGCTACGGCGGCGGTAGTGTTATTGATGGCTCAGGCCCAAGCAATAAGTTCTGCAGCATTGACACAAGGCATACCCTCGTTGGCACCGATGTTAGAGCAGGTAACGCCTGCGGTAGTAAGTATTCGAGTGCATAAAGCCATGCCGAGCTTAGGGCGTGGCAGCGAGCAAGTGGGGCGTTCTTACGCGACAGGGGCAGGCTCGGGAGTCATCGTGGATGCTGCCCAGGGCTTGATCATTACTAATCACCACGTCGTAGCTGATGCCTCGCGTATTACCGTGCGATTGAGCGATGAAAGAACCTTAGAAGCACGGTTATTGGGCAGTGATCCAAGCACGGACGTGGCGTTATTGCAGGTGGAGGCAGAAGGCTTGATAGAGATCGCCTTTGCTGACGTTAGCACGGTGGCAGTAGGGGACTTTGTGGTGGCAATCGGCAACCCTTTTGGCATTGGCCAAACTGTTACCTCGGGCATAGTCAGTGCCTTGGGCCGTGCAGGCATCAATAACGATAACTATGAAGACTTTATTCAGACCGACGCAGCGATCAACCTTGGCAATTCAGGTGGTGCTCTAGTCGATATGGAGGGGAAGCTGATTGGTATTAACACGGCAATAATAAGCGGCAGCGGCGGCAGCAATGGCCTAGGGTTCGCTGTGCCGGCTGACATGGTGGCTAGCGTTATGCAGCACCTGAAGCGAGATGGAGAGGTTAGGCGCGGCCTTCTAGGCGTGACAATAGCCGATGCGACACCGGATATCGTTGCTGCGTTAGAAATAAATGTGGAGCATGGGGCTGTCATCACTAGCATATTGCCCAATAGCGCTGCAGAAAAGGCAGGTGTGCAGGTATCTGATGTTATCGTAGAAATAGATGGCAAGGAGGTGCGTGGCAGCAGGCAGCTTCGCAATATGGTGGGGCTAATGCTGCAAGATCAGCAGGTAGAGTTGGTGCTATACCGTAATGGTATCCGAGAATCAGTACAGGCAAGGATAGGCGGCTCTACGGGTCAGGCCATTATGGGCAACTCCGCTGTGCGCAGTAGAAGCGAGTTTCGCGGCGCGAAACTAGAAGATGTTAATAGTAATAATCGATTTGTAAATCAAGGTGTTGAGATTGTTTCTTTAAGTGAAATGGGGGATGCATGGGCCGCGGGATTACGAGAGGGGGATGTCATAGTGGCGGTTAATCGTCGGTCGATCGCAGACCTGGAAGCATTCGATAATGCGACATCTGTAAACTCTGTGGATTCAAGGCGCAGCATCTCAGCTCTGACGGTGATTCGTGAGGGACGCAGGCTACTGATGTTTCTGTAGTAGAAAGGAGGTGGTGCTGCATGGGGTCCTAGCGCCGTTTCAGTGAATGCTTTTTTTGTTAAATAAGTGCCCCCGCTTGGCCGACCTAATGAGAGTTAAGTCGGTTTTTTTTGTCTGTAACTTTGATAGCGCCCTTGTTAGTGAGAAGCGCTTACTTTGATGCAAGCTAAAAAGTGACCATCTGTTTTCTACAGTTTCATGCAAGGGCTAACGCAGTTAAACTGAGCCGCCGCTATTGTCACTTCCAAAGCTGCAAGCTAATAAAATAGAGGAATTAGTAGAAGTCACATTGTGGCTACTTGCTGGATTAATATGGACAAATTCATTAAAACCAAACTGTGTAAATTACTAGGCCCGTATTTGGCTCTTGCGCTAAGCGTGACTTCTGCATCGGCAGATGATTTCGAATTGTATGCAGACTACAACTATGACTTTTCTGAATTTGTTACTTGGATGGAAGCTGCAATTAGAGAAAAGAAGATCCCTGGTGTCGCGCTGGCAATCGTGTCCCGAGAGGGAATCATGCATATGCAGACTTGGGGAGTTAGGAATATCGATACGCGGGAGGCAGTTCATACCGATTCGATTTTTCGCATAGCCTCGATGTCAAAAACTTTTGCGGGTGCATCGGCAGCCTTGCTAGTCGATCAACAATACCAATCATGGGATACCAAACTTACCGACTTGTTTCCAAGCATGCGCTTAGGCACCAGAAGTTCCTCTGGCGGTATCACCCTAAAGCATATTGTTAGTCATTCAACAGGCTTAATGCCTCACTCTTATTCCAATTTATTGGATGATGGTATCTCCTACGATCGAATTAAAACCAGTTTTTCAAAAATCCCAACCGTGTGTCAGCCGGGCGAATGCTATGGTTATCAGAATGTTGTATTTTCGCTTATCGGGGATGTAGTTGAAGAGAGTACTGGGGAAAGCTACGAGAAGTTTATTTACGATCAAATTTTTAGACCGCTAGGAATGATCTCGGCTACTGTTGGTATGGAAGCCTATCTGAACAATGATGAAGCGACGGCACCTCATCGCAAATCGAGAGGGTCTTGGCGTACTACGTCTACGAACCCTGCGTACTATTCTGTTGCGCCCGCATCAGGGATCAACGCGAGCATTTTTGATATGAGCATGTGGGTGCGAGCTAATCTTGGCGCTTTTCCTGAAGTCTTGTCTGCTGATTTTCTGTCTCAGTTACACGAGCCTATTATAGCGACACCCAGAGGCAACTATTTCAATCGCTGGTCTGGGCTTGAAAAAGCTTACTATGCAACTGGCTGGAGAGTGTTTGATTATGAAGGTCAGCGCGTTATCCATCACGGTGGCGGTGTGCGTGGCTATCGATCGGAGATGGCATTCGTACCCGAGGCGAATGTAGGTTTGGTACTGTTATTCAATGCGGAATCGAACTTAGCCAATGACATCGTGCCTGCGTTCCTCGATAATCTGACCAGCACAACTCATTAATGCTTGTTGCATAGCTGCAGCAATTCCGATCAACTAATTTCATTCAATAATAGGTATTCTCATGAGCTCAGTGATTGACTTGCTGAAGTCCCATCGTAGTATTCGAAAATTTACCGATCAAGCGATAAAGCCAGAACTGTTTAACGAGCTTATTATTGCGGGCCAAGCGGCTGCAACGTCAAGCTTCTTGCAGGGCACCACTGTCGTWAGAATAAAGAAGCCTGAAACACGCGCCTCTATAGCCAAGTTGGCMGGAGGTCAGGCTTATGTAGAATCGGCTGCRGARTTTATGATCTTCTGCGCGGACCTAAAACGCCCGAGTAACTATTGTGATRARTATGAGAAGTCATTCGAAGGCGACTATACAGAGCACTTTATTATTGCGACTGTGGATGTTGCCCTTATGGCRCAGAGCATGGTTACCGCTGCCGAATCCGTCGGGCTCGGTATTTGTTACATAGGAGGAATCAGAAAYGATCCTGCTCAGGTGGCGCAGTTGTTGGAGCTGCCCAAAGGTGTCTACCCAGTGTTYGGTCTTTGTCTCGGATATCCAGATCAAGACCCTGAAGTAAAACCACGACTCCCACTATCGGTGATCATTAAGGAAGAAGTCTACAACGAAGTAGGTGACGCGGAGGCCATCGCGGAATATGACGAAAATATTCGCGAATACTATCGAACCAGGACTGGGGGAGGGCATGGAATAAGTTGGACCGAGCAGGTGTCCACTCTGTTGGCTGGGAAGGCCCGGCCACATATGAAAGAATTCCTCGCTGATCAGGGATTCAAGTTTCGCTAGGTTGTGAAGGGGCGGCAGGGCAATAGAGCCCCGCCGGTAGTTAGATTAGATCCTTATCAATCGGGCCTTTGGTATCGATAGTTGCCTGTTGAAGGCAATGATTCGACTTTATCACTCACCATAGCGTCGATTGTCTCAGAGGGCGGTATTGCACCTGAGCCAAAGGCGAAACTGAACTGACCGTTTACCAGCCCGCGCCTGTCATCTGTTACCGACCAGCGCGCGGTGTAGTACTCCGACTYGGGCAATTCACCSGGAATGGGCAAGACAAAGCTGTGACTCATTCGAGAGGGGTCATACTCAAAATTGATGCTGATCCATTTGCCATCCGCGGTATACAGTGCCAGTTTAAGCAGCCGTACATCTACTCGAAAACTCATGGTAATCATCTGCGGAGATTCAGTAAGGACGGAATCATCCGGAGGGAACGTTACCCCAGGGGTCAAAACTCCGTGACCATGTTGTGCTAGCGACGCGGTAGAGGCTAAGAGCCCAAGTAATGTGCCAAACAGCAGTACACCTACTTTTCTGTGGAATGCTTTAGGGTTCATCGATTGCGTAATCCGTCTACTGGGTTTCATAGCCTCAATCTTAGCAAAAACGGTCATCGCTCTCTATTAGATAATTGATAGAAGGGGGATGGATAACTGCAATATTAGTCAGCCGAAATAGACCATGCATTGTCTGGTGAGAGCAACCAAGCGACCCAGTTCATCGTAAATTTTACCCGATTGCTGTGTGTAGCCATCGGCAGCGGCGTCCACCTCGAATTCCAGATAGAACCACTCGCCTGCTATTTCTTCTGGCGCTTCGACGAATTCCAATGACCAGGTCAATGAGCTGGCCGGCACGGGAGGCTTCTCAAAATGGGAGAGCAGAACCGGCGGTGGGATGTCTGCTATGGCAACTAGCTTCTCGATAGGAAAGCGCGAGACATCTTGTTTGTGGCGTACCCACATACTCAATGAAGGTTTGTAGTTTCCAGAAAATGGGATGCCACCACCGGTCCAGCAGCCATCGAAATACTGGAGGAAATGCGGCAGGCGTTTGGCATTGTCACTAAATGATATGCCGCTATCTCTGCTCGGCAATTCCTTATTAGCTGCAGCGGCTGGCTTGAAGGCTTTGCGAGAATTGCCAAATGCCGCCATGGCTTGTAGTGCGATTTGTCCGCCTGAAATCACGTTCGCGCTGCACTGTGTGACGTTCTTACCTTGGCGTAGGATATTGGCCTCTACCTTGACCTCTCCGGGAGCTACCGGAGCAATAAAGGAAACCATTAGGGAGCGAATGGTCTGCGGCTGAGTTAGTCTTTTCCGCATTGCGGTCACCGCAAACGCGGCTGATAAACCACCAAATGCAGAGCGTCCCTGCGACCAATTCTCACTAAATCGTGTGCTATTCGAGTCGCTATTCTCGAGATTTGTAAGTATGTCTTCTAGATTTGTATCTTGCATTCGTAGACCTTCTAATTCTTGTAAATCACGCTCTCATATTTCCCAAATATGATTGACGATGATATTCTTCGTCATCAGTTTTTCGTTGTCGTGGTAATGGGTTTTGTTGCTATGGACGTGATTAATAGTGGGATAGCATTGAAATCATACTCTTTCCAGAAATTAAGTATTGCCCTGTTAGGGCTAGGGATGTGGCATTCTGCCGTCGCACAGCCTCTTTATGATGAAGATGTTACAGGAATAAGCATAGAAACAGAAACTGTGCCGGTGGATGATAGTGTCTTATTCGAAGCCCCCGGCCAACTCCAATTGGAGTTCCCTTATGATGTGCGCTTAGTCAAATTGACCCTTCGCAATGAACTTCGAGACTGGGTGGATATTAATTTTCGTTACGACCCTGCGCTGCAAGAAAGATTTTTATGGAATATTCCTGAATTGATGGCGGCTACGTATTACACCGCTGACTGGGCTATTCTTGCAGCGAATGACCGCCTTATAAGAGGAAGTTTTAGTTTTTCTTTCGGTCCTGAGGCGGAGGCACCCTCGGCGATTAAGGCGGCAGAGGCGTTGGTGCTCGGTTCTATAGGTGCGGGTCCTAATACGCGCTTTGTTACGCCGCCGCGTACCAATATTATCCTCAATCAAGATCAGCCGAACTACGATCCACCTTTTACGATTAAGTTGGAAAACGGGCAAGCAGAACAATCATTAGGCTCTTCTGCCGAGCCTCGCTAAGCCTAGGGCCTAGAATTTAGCGGCTTACATTCACAGTGACATACTGATCGTGATAAAGTCCTCCGTCGTCACCGCGTGCCCAAAGAACATACTCGCCAGGCTCTGAAAACGTCACCCTTACCTCGTACATGCCATCATCTGGAATAGGAGGAGGGGTCCAAAGAGCTCCCCAAGGTGAGTTGGCAGACGTGCGCGTATCCTCCCAAGGCTTGACCTGAGCTGGTTCGAAGCTCACTTCACCGGGCCCTCTAAATTTATTCCAAGAGAGGAACAAGCCGTTGGTCTTACCAACAGTGGTACGACGTGGAGGGCGCATCATGCGTTCTTGAACAGTTGTTTTGTTTCGCCTGGCGGTGCTGCTGCGTGGCTTTGGCAGACCATCGTCGACGACCTTTGTGATGAGTATGATTTCTTCACCAACTTTCGCATTTCTAAGTAGAGATCCATCGACTGTCTCGCCTTGCACGCTCACTACAGGAGCCATGTTTGCGCGTGACTCCGGGCTGCTGGTTCCGGCGCCCAAAGATCCAGTCTCCGACGCAATCACCATGTTATCTATTAGATAGTCGGTCGTTAAAGTGCCGTAGGCTTTGTTTGTCTCGCCATTGTGGGTAATGGTCCACACTAGTTCTCTGTCGCCCCAGTTGGAGGGAACCACCACTTCAAAGGTAAATCTATTTCGCCTTGGCAGGAAGTGAGTTGGTTGGCCTCGGTCGATAACCCCTGGTGTGAAAAAATTATTGTCGCCAACTTGAATGTCAGGTTGCTCGTCCCAGTTCTCATTCATGTATCCAAAAAGTAGACTAAATGTTCCGTCATCATTGGGGCGCCAGCCTTCATAGCCCGGTTCGATTTCAGCACCAGAGCGATAGCTGAGTTGTGCGGAAGCAGATTGCATGCTCAGAACTGAAAAGAAGAAAAATCCTGTCAGCCATTTTATTTTGTTTCTCGAGAAATGATTCATGCCTTCCTCCAATAATGATTTCTTGTTATTAGTTGTTAGTAAATGCCCTGTTTAAGACTCATGATTGGAACAGCTCGGCATATTGGCTCAAATAAAGTCTGCCAGTATCGCTGCTGATTTCATCCTGTCTGAAACTTGCTAAATTTTAGTCAATAAAAAGGGGCGAATGTCGCCCCTTTTTATTGAGTGTTAACTATTCGCTAACATTCACTGTGATGTAGCCGTCGTGATAAAGGCCGCCATCATCTGCACGACCCCAGAGTACATACGTCCCAGGCTCGTCAAAAGTTACAGTGACTTCATAAAAGCCATCCTCAGGCGGCTCGGGTGGCAACCAAAGCGCCCCCCATGGTGAGTTCGCTGAAGTTCGCGTGTCTTCCCAAGGCTTCGGCATTGGCGGATCAAAAGTGACATTACCTGGGCCGCGGTACTTGTTCCAAGATAAGAACAGGCCATTTACCTTGCCTACTGTGATGCGCGTTGGAGGTCGCATCATTCGACGTTTTAGGGCGTCTGCATCGATAGTACTCTCTCTGCGAGCCACAGGCAGTCCGTCATCTACCACTTGAGTGACGAAGGTCATCTCCTCACCAACCTGGGCAGTGCGAATATCATCACCCTGAATTGTCACGGTAGGTGCGGTATTGGATCGGGACTCAGGGCTGCTAGTGCCAGGACCCAATGAACCAGTTTCAGACGCGATGACCATGTTATCGACAAGATAATCGGCTTTTAGAGTCGCATAGGCTTTTCGCTCGACTCCATTGACCTTGAGTGTCCATATCAATTCGCGTTCACCCCAATCGGAGGGAACGACAACCTCGAACGTAAAGCGATTTCTACGCGGAAGGAAATGAGTAGGTTGGCCTCGGTCAGCATTCCCTGGTGAGAAGGAGTTATTGTCTCCGATCTCTACATCCGGCTGCTCCGTCCAATTTTCATTCATGTAACCAAACATGAAGCTGAACGTGCCATCCCCATTGGGGCGCCAGCCTTCGTAGGCCGGTTCGATGTGCTGCCCATGCTGAAAAGTATCAGCGATAACTGCACTTGAAGCGCTCAATAAAAAAACGGCAATCAGCAGAGCGTTAACTCTACTGATTGCTTCACTGCTTAGTTTGCTCATGTTTCTACAACGGCCTCAATTAATTGCTAGCTACGTCGTTTGCATCTTCGCTTTCAGCTTCTGCGACAGGAGCAACTAAAGGTGCTAAGCAAAGAGGGCAGCCGATCACGTGATCGTTCGGGCCCAAATTGAGTGCCTGACGTCTTTCTTCCATAGCTTCGAAGAATTGATCATCAGTTAAAGTAACGCGAATGCCCAAATCGATGAACATGTTCGTTACAGAGCGGTTGCCCGAACCTTGCCAGTTACGCGGGTCAGGAACGTTCGGGTTAGTCTCCGTGTTGTTCATGTAGCCAACGATATGCAGGATGGTGCCTTTAGGCAGAAGTGGTGCTGCGTTCTCTGCGTAAGGATAGCCGCGCACCCAGTTGTGGTCGTAGCCAACGCAAGAAAGAGTCTCTACCGTGTAGCCCCATATCGCTTCGAGACACATGCGTTCGCCTGGAGCGTGCAGGTGTGGCTCGAAAGTAACAACCTTGGTGTGCTGGCTGAGTACAGTGTAGGCATGAAGCTCCTGGTCTTTCGCGTTACCAGTAATGCTGATGTCTACGCCGTTACCTAAGCCGATGAAGGCGTTCTGATACTTGGGCTCATAACCTACAGGATGGAAACGAAAACCTACTTCCATATGCGCAGTCGTATCGCGACCATTGGAGTGCATATGCACGGAGTCGGAAACGATGGATGATCCAGCCTTCAGAAGGCGACCTGCTTCTTGGTCGAAGATGTCAGCGTTTCTGCCAACTTCATGGACAGGCCATGGGATTGAAATTCCAGGGCCACGTTCGCCGTTTTCGTCAAGCTGGGCTGTGCCCCAGATCATGTGGTGGAAGATGTACGCCCCGCCAACAGTATCTCGGCCAGTTCCGGCTTGATTGTCGACATCGTTAACTTCCACGACCTCGACAGATTTAACGTAGCGGTCTTCTTTCAAACCTGTAGGAATGTAATCGATCTCACCCCACCAGTCAGGCGTACCTGCTAGCTTAGTGACTTCGTTCATGACAACAATAAGGTCCGGCTCACCGGCCTTCCACTTCATGCCGTCATCAAATACCAAGGCATCAGGAGCGTCGGCTTCGTTGCCTTTTGGTGTGCCGCTGCGCGCCCATGTAGAAATTAGAGCGAGATCTTCGTTGGAAAGCGACGGATCATCCTTGTACTCCTGAATACCGATGTCCTTCTCCATGTACCAAGGAGGCATGGCGCCTGCGCGGTCACGAAGAGCTGTCTTGTATTCAATCAGACCGGCGAATGGAGCGACTTGGTCGTAAGTCACTAAAGGCATGGGACCAGCGCCACCGTCTCGGTGACAGTTCTGGCAGCTGCGCTGCAGAATTGGCTCAATATCCTTGTGGAATGTGACTTCGCTAGATTGTGCTAGTGATATACCCGGAATGGACATTGCTGCTGCTACTGCTATACCGCTCAGCAGTGATTTTGCGGAAATTATTCGCATATGATGCTACTCCTCAATAGCTGGTTCGATCGACTATCTGTTGATAATTAAAATTGAATTCGGTACTGCTAAAATGACTAGCGAACAATAGCATTATTCGGCTAGTAGTTGAATTCCTCTAGCTCTCAGAAGGGCCCACTAATCAGTGATTCGACCCTGTTAAGTAGGGTAAGTAGACCAGATAACTGGTGAATTTTTCGAAACTTTCAGGAATCAGTCAATTCTAGGGCGAGAAGCGGGGAAAGAGCCATTTTAGCGCTTACTGCCACGCAGCAGTATCCAGAGGTTGCTGCTAGCGAGTACGCTTGCGAAAACAACTAGCAAGGCGAGGCTAAACCATTGAATTGAATAGGATAAGTTCTGTCCAACGTTCACATTTACTGCAGGCCAGTGACGTACCAGCACGCCATCCTGCTCCTCTGTGAGCCGAACCTCGAAAGGAAACAACGGTTCATCGATAATATCGGCAATTACGTCGATTTCGAGGCTGCGCATTCGTAATGGCCAGACTGAAGCGTCGATCTGGCTAGCCAGCACCCGTGCATTTTCGGGGGGCACGAAGATCTGCCCCATAATCTCTACTTGCCCAGATGCGGGGCGTAGATTCGGCGGAGTATCCGGCGGTAGAAGACCTGTAGTCCAGCCTCTACTGACCAGTATGAGTTGATTATTGCTTTCTAGCCGAAATGGCGTCACAACGCCGTAGCCAATCATTCCTTGGAAAAATTCTGCCAATAAGAGGATGGTGCGGTCGTTCACAAATTCGCCCCTTAATGAGACATGTCGGTTCTGTAATTCTGGGTTAGCGCGGTGCAAATGCCCCTCAGGTATGCTCTCTATAGGAGCGGCATTCAGGCTGGATTCAATGACGAGGGCGTTCTGGGCTTCGACCTTTTCCGCGGCTCGATCTAGCTGCCACAAACCGAGTCGGGCAAAGGCTGTGGCGGTCATAAACACAGCGGCTGCGAATAGCCAGTTGATGCGGATGTGAAATATCCCGATGGAATGTTCTGATCGAAGTTTCATTTTTGGCCATTCTGAAGTTAATGTGCAAACTACGGTGAGGGCGGTCCTACAGA
The DNA here is from genome assembly GCA_016762995.1 of Gammaproteobacteria bacterium. Lineage (GTDB taxonomy): Bacteria > Pseudomonadota > Gammaproteobacteria > Pseudomonadales > Pseudohongiellaceae > UBA9145. Next base: position 17,425 of record JAESUT010000023.1, read on the forward strand.
CCTGTTGCGCGATTAAATAGTCAGCGTTTCAACAAGCGCAGGAAGACTAATTCAGATCAGTCCTAAATTCAATTGGAACACGAATTTAACTGCCCTGCTAACACCACAGGCACCAATGATAGGGAGGGCGATAATAAGTTATGAGCCGGCCGCAAACTATTACAGCACACCAACAGAT
>JAESUT010000024.1 GCA_016762995.1 Gammaproteobacteria bacterium
TGGTGGTTATAATGACTTCTGGCTTGAGATGGCGAATATAGGCGATACGGTTCGAACTTCGCACATTGTGTATCCGCTAAACGGCCGAATCCCTCCTGCCGTAGAAGGTGCGCAGAGACAGTTTGGCGGTTTAGGTCCCGATATTCCAAGCACTAGGCCTGTTCGTTTCGTCGTTGGCGGCATAGCTAAGGATGGACCTGAGGATCGGGGCACGTCGGAGCGATGCATAGTTGGCTTTAATTCTGGTCCTCCGTTTACACCGAGTCTGTACAACAACAATGTACAAATTTTTCAGAACAAGGACACTGCTGTCATTATGACCGAGATGATTCACGATGCGCGCATCGTTCGTCTCGGCGACAAGCCAGAATTATCAGATGACATTCGACTGTGGTCGGGGGATTCTCGCGGATGGTACGAAGGCAATTCACTTGTCGTAGAGACGAAGAATTTCAATGGGCTGCGACAGACGTTTTCGAGTACTGGCAACACCACGGACTTAGTATTGACGGAAAAATTCACACGCACAGCATTTGGCACCGTCGACTACGAATTCACCATTGATGATCCTTCCACGTTCACCGACAAGATTACCGCTGTCGTACCAATGACAAAAGTGGCGGGACAGCTATACGAATATGCCTGCCATGAAGGTAACTATGGCATGTTCAATATCCTGCGTGGCAAGCGCATGGAAGAGCGCCGGGAAGCAGAAGGCTCACAGTAAGAAAAAGTTAGGAACTGGATTATTGAATCCTAAATATTAGCTATAAGACAAAAACAATTTAAGGGCAGTAAATGAAAAACCTAATTCAAAAACAAGCAGCGAAACTTGGACTTTTAACTTTAGTGGGCATTTTCTCGATCACGCAGGCAGTAGCGCAGAGCGGAGAAATACCACGTACACCCAGCGGCAAGCCAGACCTTAGTGGCATTTGGCAGGCAATGACCTCTGCGCATTATGACGTTGAGCCTCATGCGGCATCGGAAGGCCCTCATCCGGGTTTGATGGGAGCGCTCTCTGCAACGCCAGCCGGTTTAGGGATTGTTGAGGGTGGGAGAATTCCTTACAACGAGCAGTCGCGACGCGTTCGTGATGAGAACAAAGCGAATGCACTAGAAAATGATCCTTTGACTAAGTGTTATATGCCTGGCGTTCCTCGTGCAAATTATATGCCTTTCCCTTTTCAGATTGTGCAGTCAGAAAGCGTCATTCTTATGGCCTATGAAGTTGCCGAATCGAATCGCATCGTCTACGTTGATCAGCCGGAGCTGGAATCGCAAGTTGACGCTTGGATGGGACATTCGAATGCGCATTGGGAAGGCGATACGCTGGTAGTTAGAGTTTCGGGTCAGATGCCTGATACTTGGTTCGATCGTTCGGGTAATCACCACAGCTACGAAATGGTGGTCGAGGAGCGATGGACTGCGACAGGCGCGGATCACATTCAGTACCAGGCGACTATTACCGATCCAAATACTTTTACAGCACCGTGGACAGTTAGTTTTCCGCTATATCGCCACGTTGCGGATGATATGCAGTTACTCGAATTCAAGTGCGCTGAATTTTCTGAGGAGTTCTTGTACGGCGAATGGCGCAAGCCAGGTACGCCTCGAGGAAACCCACCTCAGTAGGTGTTAGTTCAGTAAAAAAGGCCTGGAACGTAAGTTTCAGGCCTTTTTTATGCCCTGTCCCGTCCTGAAGTAAGGATGATTGCCCGACTAGTTCAATCGCTAGGTTTAGATATCAAAGTCCTTTTCAGCGAAGGCCACTTGGTCGCGATTGTTGAATAGAAGGCTGGATTTCGTACCGTGTAGTCAACTCCAGGCTGATATCTTCTCAAATCTGACTGTTGTGGAGAAAGTAGGTAAATAAAAGGGAGGGAAAATAAATACAGTACGCTATTTACTCTCCCTTCTCTTTAGCTGAAGATCATTTAGCGGTGTCCTCACATGCTTCTCATAGCAGGAACAAGTCTTTAAGCCATATTCAGAATATTATGTTGATCTTTTCGTTATTTTCCTCTCGCGTTTAACTATGAAATTCTAGTATCATACCGCACCGTTTTTCCACCTAACTTATTAACTAACCCTTGGGCAGCACAATGACTGATTTATCACTATATAGAAACATAGGTATTTTCGCCCACGTTGATGCCGGAAAAACCACGACCACAGAGCGCATTCTTAAGCTAACCGGTAAAATCCATAAAATCGGGGAAGTGCATGATGGCGAAACAACAACGGATTTCATGGATCAGGAGAGAGAGCGCGGAATCACTATTCAGTCTGCGGCGACCACCTGTTACTGGAAAGATCACCGTTTAAATATTATAGATACCCCGGGTCACGTTGATTTCACCATTGAGGTGTATCGCTCACTAAAAGTGCTGGATGGCGGCGTAGGTGTTTTTTGTGGCTCGGGCGGTGTTGAGCCCCAGTCAGAGACTAACTGGCGCTATGCCAATGAGTCAGAAGTAGCGCGCATTATCTTCGTTAACAAGCTGGATCGCGTAGGCGCAGACTTCCTCAAAGTTGTTGGTCAGGTCGAGAAGGTTCTCGGCGCAAACCCTCTGGTCATGGTTTTACCCATCGGCACTGAAGACGATTTCATAGGTATAGTGGACCTGCTTACACGCAAATCACACATATGGCCTGATCCAGGCAACCCTGAAAAATTCGAAGTTGGCGATGTGCCGGAAGACATGGTTGATCTGGTAGAGAAATACCGTGAAAAATTAATTGAAACGGCTGTTGAGCAAGATGATGACTTGATGGAGTCCTATCTAGATGGCGAAGAGCCGTCGATAGATGATATTAAGCGCTGTATCCGCAAGGGCACAATCGCCCTAGATTTCTTCCCTACTTATTGTGGTTCTGCGTTCAAAGACAAAGGTATTCAATTGATATTGGATGCGGTTGTTGATTACCTGCCTAATCCAACCGACGTTAAACCTCAGCCTTTAACCGATGAGGAAGGCGAGCCCAATGGTGAATTCGCCCTGGTTGATGAGAAGGAGCCATTTCGCGCATTGGCGTTCAAAATCATGGATGACCGCTTTGGCGCCTTAACCTTTGTTAGGGTGTATTCCGGTGTGCTAAACAAAGGCGATACCATTTTAAATTCGTATACAGGTAAAAGCGAGCGCGTTGGCCGTATGGTAGAAATGCATGCCGATGACCGTAATGAAATTGATAGAGCGCAAGCCGGTGACATTTTTGCCATTGTTGGCATGAAAAATGTACAAACAGGCCACACCTTATGTAGCACCACTCACCCCTGTACGCTGGAACCCATGATCTTCCCTGAGCCGGTTATATCAATTGCGGTATCACCAAAAGACAAGAGCAGTGTTGAAAAAATGAGCATTGCGATTGGCAAAATGGTAAAGGAAGATCCTTCTTTTCGGGTTGAGACAGACGATGATTCCGGCGAAACCATTCTCAAAGGAATGGGCGAGCTACACCTTGATATTAAAGTCGATATTTTGAATCGTACTTACGGTGTGGATCTGGAAGTTGGCGCACCTCAGGTAGCCTACCGTGAAACAATTACTGCAGAAATYGATGATACCTACACTCACAAGAAGCAGTCAGGTGGTTCCGGTCAATTCGGTAAGATCGATTACCGTATCAAGCCCGGTGAACCAGGTACCGGCTATGTATTTAGCTCCATTGTTGTGGGCGGTAACGTACCGAAAGAATTCTTCCCTGCTATTGAGAAAGGCTTCAAAGGCATGATGGAGAAAGGCCCAATAGCGGGCTTTCCGGTACTGGACGTTGAAATCGAAYTATATGAYGGYGGCTTCCACGCAGTGGATTCATCAGCAGTAGCTTTCGAGCTTGCGGCAAGAGGCGCTTACCGTCAGTCAATGCCTAAAGCCTCACCCGAGTTAATCGAGCCGATGATGAAAGTAGATGTMTTTACGCCGGATGATCACGTGGGCGATGTAATTGGCGATTTAAACCGTCGTCGCGGCATGATTAAAGATCAGGACACTGGCACCACAGGTGTTCGCATTAAAGCCGATGTGCCTCTTGCAGARATGTTTGGCTACATTAGCACCCTGCGAACAATGACCTCWGGTCGCGGTCAGTTCTCTATGGAGTTCTCTCATTACGCGCAATGCCCAAGGTCAGTCTCTGAGGCCGTTGTTGAGGCTGAAAAAGAAAGACAGGAAGCGAAAGCCAAGAAGTAAGTTAAAGTTCTTGTTTTTAAAAGCCCCGATAAAAAACTTTATCGGGGCTTTTTTATGGGTATAAAAATATACAAATAGTCCAATATTCAATCACTTGTATCTCGACTGACCAGAAGTTCCGTCTGCTACCGATATTTCTAGTGGTGATATTGAAATGATAGCGGCGAATGCAAATGGAAGGGCCTAACAGTTTTTATGGTGGCTCTTTAAACAGCCCGATTAGCTGCAATTTAGCCGAAAATGATAAAGAGTTTCCACTCGCGTCGACTTGGGCGATCTAGATGGCGATCGCGACAACGATGTTGATCTTGATATAACGGGGATAGACGAAGTGGCAGGCCAGTCTCTGCTTTACCGACACTAGCGATGCCTTAGTAGTCTATGGTCAACTAAGATTTATCAGGTCTCGCAGCACCTTAACCTTTGAGCGAGACACTGGCAGTACAATATGACCTTTCAGTTCAAGCTGATACTTTCCCGAACCTAATGAGTGCATTGCTGTTGCGTATTCTAGGTTGGCAATATGTGAACGGTGAATTCGAAAAAAAGACGATGGTAGCTCTCTGGAAATAACATTAAGTCCTCGGTCGTCTAGTGTTTTTTCACCAGAATCAAACTCAAATTCACTGTAGTTCCCTGCCCCATGAATAGCGATGACTAGCTTTATGGGCACAAGCTTTTGGGTGGAGGAAGATTTGACAACAATTCGATCTTCAGAAAATGATTGCAGGGTTGGTTCGATTGTAGGAGTTGGTTCAATTGTAGGGGTTGATTCGTTCCGATCTCTAATAAGGAAAGCTATTAGAGGCAAGGCGCCTGCATAAAGCCCTCGGTCAAAAAATAAGTCTGAGCCCAAGATAGAGAGCCCAGCGAGTAGAACAAATGCGCAGCATAATCCCCATAAGCGCGGCGTTCTCAATAGCGCTGCATGAGCGGTAAAAAATACTCCAGTTAAAGACGCAATAATAATCATCCCTAATGGGATTTCTGTAAAAGAATTTGGTGGAGTGGATACTATTAATATGGCTACTAGAACTATGCCTAGCTTTATTCTTTTCGATATATTGAAGGCAGATTTTCCCAACGCGTAAAAAAGCAAGGTCGCACCAAAACACGCAGTAGCTATTGTAATAGTCCATAGCCGGGGGGTATGAAGGCTATAGTTGTAGTTAAAAACAGCGCGAGACAATTCTGCCAGAGCCGCGAGGCAGAGAATGCTCACTAATGCTAATGAGTTGGGATTAAAGCTCGTGCTAGAAGTCGGACTGGGGACAAAGGCAATCAAGCTAACCAGCAGCAATGCAGTGACAAGAAAAGGGGCAGCATAATAGCCAATAGATCGTCGCTGTTCGGCTGAATAGGCACCCACTCTTAGTCCAATTAAATGATTTTCACGGTGAACTATTGACGCCACGTCGTTCGGTTTGTAGTGCGAAGACATTTTAAGCAATAGTGTGTTGCTGCCGACTCGAGTATTGCGCATAGGCAAGTGTATTACAGCGTCTATTGGACCTGGGATTTCAGCTGACTTGTCTATGTTGGGCAGCCCCTTAGTGCCCACTGCTTCATTATTCCAGATAGCTGAAGCGGAAAACGTGCCAGACAAATACAGACCCAGCGGCTCCCCAATGTCGATTATGTGTTCGGGTACATCAAAGACTATTTTTAGCCAGGCGTTGTCATCCGGTAATAGCAGCTGTGATAACTCAGTCTCTTCCCAGGGTCCAGAAATTGACTGCGCCAGCGAGGAGGAGGAAACATGAAGGGGCGATTGATCTGATTCGAGTATCGAAGGCAGCAGCAACAATAGTACTGTTGCCAAAAATGGGATAACGCCAATTGCCACGGTGCGCCAGTTAGGATTGTCTAATCTATGCATTTCAACAGGTAATAAGTACATCTCGCGTATTATATCGAATAATTTAAGAAGTAATTGATAATAAAACGTAACSTAGTYGRCCTAAGTAYCGCTAGKCCTAGTAATTTTAGGTGAGAGASGTTTAGGAGTGTTGTGAAAACCTGCCAAAGAGGAATCGAATGTATTACATAAAGCTGACCATGGGGACTCTCATTGCTGCATTTTTCTGGCTAGGATTTGTAGTTACAGGAGCATTCTATGGGTGGTGGATGGAACCCATCGCGTCCCCTGGTGATACTAAGGAGTTTTTTCAATCAGTTTCTCAGATTATAGAATCGGAGAATCAAGGGAATGCTGCTTTGCTGCTAATCGAGAACGGTGAGATAGCCGCAGAATACTATTCGAAATCGCGTGAAGATGTAGATAGAAATACAGTTTTCTCAACTGCTTCAATGAGCAAATGGCTAACCGCATCTGCAGTAATGAAACTCATTCAGGACGGGAGTATTGGCTTAGACGATTCGGTTTCAAATTACCTTACGCGGTGGCAGCTTCCCAGCAGCCAATTTGATAACAATGAAGTCACTATTCGTAGATTGCTCAGCCACACGGCAGGATTCACAGATGGATTAGGATTTGGCGACTATAGTCTAGACGAAGAGCTCCCCACATTGGAAGAATCTCTAGCTAGCCCAAGAGCATCGAGTGAGCGCGAAGTGAAGATTGCTGTCGAAAGACAGCCTGGATCTGAATTCATCTATTCAGGGGGTAGCTATCATATTCTTGAATTACTTATTGAAGAAGTAACGAGTATGCCTTTTGAGGAGTATATGCAAGTCACCTTTTTTGACCCTCTTGGTATGACTCGCTCTACCTACAGTTACATTGGCGGTATTGAGAACAATGCTGGGTCCTATGATAGGGATGGTCAGGCAGCAGCAATGTACAGGTATGCTTCAAGCGCTGCTACTGGGTTCGCGACTTCTAGCTCTGATCTGGCGAAATTTGTTATTGCTCAAATACCGAATGCAAGTGCTGTCAATATTCTGGATCCATCCATCATTGAATCCATGCGCGAGCCTCATGGTAAGACGCTAGGTCTCAATGTGTGGGGTTTAGGTACGATCTTATATTCGGCAACGGGAAGTAATGATTTTCTATTTGGGCATGATGGGGGAAATGATCCCGCGATCAATAGCACGGCTCGAATTAATCCTGAGAATGGGGATGCAATCATAATGTTGGAAACGGGCCACCCGTCACTAGCAACCAACATCGGCTCGCATTGGGTACTATGGCAGACGGGTTACCCCGATGTGCTGGATTCAGATTCGACAATAAAAAGCATGTATTTGCCCTTTTTGATCGGCTTTTTACTAATCTTAATTGCATCAATCTCCATCGGCTTTAGGCGAAGTCGCCAGGCCTAGAGCGCCGCCGAAAGCTGCGCTTGTTGTCCTGACATTGGCTAGTGGCACTAATTTTCTACGCTTCATGTACGCTCACAAACTCGTTCAGCGATTTGCGCTGTATATCTGGCACCCTAGCTCCTTTTTCGGGGTAGCCAACTACGATCACCATCAGGGGCTTCTCTGTACTTGGTCTTTTTAGAATATTATTTAAAAACTTCATCGGACTAGGCGTGTGGGTCAACGTCGCGAGCCCGGCATTGTGCAGTGCCGCAATCAAGAGGCCGGTCGCAATGCTAGCTGACTCGGTCACATAGTAGTTCTTCTGTTTGTTGTTCTGGGCATCTACAACAAATTTCTGTGCAAAGACCACGATTAAAAAAGGCGCGTGCTCGAGAAACGGTTTGTCTGAATCTGTCCCCAGCGGTGCTAGGGCATCCAGCCAGTCTTGCGGAGCACGCTTGTTATAGAATTCTTCTTCCTCTGTTTCCGCTGCGCACCGAATCTCTCGCTTGATAGCGGGGTTGCTGATCAAGGCGAAGTGCCAGGGTTGTCTATTCGCTNCGCTAGGTGCGCYACCGGCAGCGGTAAGACAGGCGTCGATCACATCCCTAGGGAGCTCTCTGGAGGAGAAGTCACGCACAGTCCGCCTTCTTTGCATTAGCGCATTAAAGTCTAAGGCCCGTGCTTTCATTTCCTCTGTGGACAGCTCCTCGAAAGCGAGTTCGATCGTATTAGGGGTATGCTCTGTCATTGTCTTCCCGTTAAAGCTAAATATTCTTCTGAGACTTCGTTTATACCGGTTGCATAGTAGTGACACAATACTCTGTTGGCTGAACAGTTCTCTGGAATCTGTAGGTGGAGGACCGGAAAAACGCTAGTCTAATAATGCGAGGTGCAGAGCCATGCCTTCGAGCACTATCCAGGTGCTGTTGCTGGTGTGTTAGTGAGAGCCGACGTTGATCAGGAGCATTGGCTCCGCGCGGGTGTGGCGCCTGTGCTCAACGTTCTGGTTCGAGGCGGTTATATCCGGGAGAAGAATCGTAGCTAACTCGCCTATAAGCCTTTCGTTGTATTAGAGCCTTATGGCGTGGGTGAGGTTATTGACTTTACACAAGACCCAACCGTGCGTGCTCATTTGGATGGCCCCAACGTGATGCTGATGAATGCGATATTTAGAGGTGCGGCACACGCGCGAGTAGCGCCTTAGAGGGGGTTTTACGTAGACTGATTGTGAAATATAGGCGGGGCAGACCCCGCCTATTGAACGCTATCGTTCTATGGTGAACAGGCCGTTGACAGTATTGTAGGTATTGATTTCGTCTATTAGGTCGAATCCCCCTACGAACGCCGAGCCAGTATTTCCACTAAAGACACCGCCGAGGTTTGCATCGATAGAATTGCTGATAATGCCTGTGCTATTCAGCAGCTGCCCGCTATCGGCATTTAAGTTGACCGTGCCGTTGTTGACGGAGCCAGAAAATCCGATAGACCATACTTGGTCTGCAACCAATATATCTAGTGTGCCCTGATCGATGATGCCGGTATTAAAATCGACACTCATGCCTGCTATCAAGCTTGAGATATCACCCGCACTTCCACCGCCGATGAAAGAAGAGACGATCGTGGTGGCATAGTTGTGACTGCCAGTTAATTTTCCGATAGGTGTTGGGTTAACTTGAGCTAGATATTCACTAGTAGCCACCAGCACTAGGTCATTATCTATTCGGCTGATCACAACAAAATTATCGTCGACTGTGTTAATCCATCTGCCCCAGCTTATGCCCTGGTCATCGACAGTCAATGCAGGTTTTTGCAGAGTCTGACCATTGCTGTTGGAATTTCCATTTCCATTTCCATTTCCATTGCCGCCTGAATTGCCATTACCGCGGGTAGTAGTGGTAGTGGTAGTGGTAGTGGTAGTGGTAGTGGTAGTGGTAGTGGTAGTGCCATCGTCGTTGGTAGCAATGTCAATGGTAGTAGTGGTGGTAGTGTCGTCGTCGCTGGCACTGTTTCCATTGCCGTTATCGTTTCCAGAGCTATTACCAGAGTTGCCGTTTGAGCTGTCGTCGCCAGCTGGGTCGGTAGAGTCGCTGGAAGTGTCATCGTCGCTGGCATTGTTTCCATTGCCGTTATTGCTACCGCTATTGTTTCCGGAGCTGTTTCCAGAATTGCCGTTTGAGCTGTCGTCGTTAGTTGTGTCGGTAGAGTCGCTGGAACTGTCATCGTCGCTGGCATTGTTTCCATTGCCGTTATCGTTACCAGAGTTGCTTCCAGAATTGCCGTTTGAGCTGTCGTCGGTAGCTGGGTCGGTAGAGTCGTTGGTAGTGTCATCGTCGCTGGCATTGTTTCCATTGCCGTTATTGCTTCCAGAGTTGTTTCCAGAGTTGTTTCCAGAGTTGCCGTTTGAGCTGTCGTCGGTAGCTGGGTCGGTAGAGTCGTTGGTAGTGTCATCGTCGCTGGCATTGTTTCCATTGCCGTTATCGTTTCCAGAGCTGTTACCAGAATTGCCGTTTGAGCTGTCGTCGCCACCAGCGTTATTGCCATTGCCGTTATTTCCGGAGTTACCATTGTTACTGGAAGTGGTGTCATCACCGCTAGTGGTAGTGATGGTGGTGACAATAACCGTGGTAGTGGTAGTGGTGTCATCGTCGTTGGTGGCAATGGTAGTGGTGGTGCTAGTGGTAGTGTCATCGTTGCGGCCGGAATTTGTGTTGCCGTTGTTGCCAGAATTGCCATTGCCGTTGTTCCCGGAACCGCTATTTCCGTTGTTTCCGTTCGCGTTGTCGCCCGCAGTATTATTGCCTGTGTCATCATCAATAACTTGCCCATCTACCAATTGCAGGCAGAGCGAAGAACCAGTGGAGCAGGAGATTGAACCGACTCTACTTGTTTCGCTGGGATTAACGTTGACTGTTGAAGTGGTATCTTCCTCATTAGTACTGACTATGGCGCTAGTATTTCCCCTCTCAGTTGCAGCGATTGCAAGTTCAGTGGAAGGATTCTCCAAGCTTAGTGGCGTGTCGTTGGACTCTTCCTGAGCATTGCCGTTGTTATTGGAATTGGTGCTCGCGATTCCCTGAGCTACATCATTTGGATTGTTGCCGTCGTCGGCATTGCTGTCCCCAGTATTGCTATCTGTGTCATCACTGCTCTGTTCATCAGCAGTATCGTCGTCACTCGCATCTGAATCGTCACTGTCGTCATTGCCGACACTGTCGCCTTGATTCTCATCTTCGTCTTCAGATTCCTCATCCTCACCTGCTGTGGCCGTAAATAGAATGTCGCCCAACCCTGGCGGTTGCAGCAGCAAACCTATAGGGGGAGAGTTGGGTGTGGCAATTTGTGCGAAGTCAAAATCTGCACCAACACCTAGATCCAAGCTGCCGGCTGGGTTGGAGACCGTAGTGCCGCCATCAGTGACGCCGGTAAATGCTCCGTTTGCTGTAATTATCGCTTCGAAATCTGTGCCCCGAATTCCTATTGTGGCGAAGTCGGCTATATTGGCTTCATAGGCGGCTCTGTTTTGTTGGCCGATGTTGCCAGTTATTGTTCGAAACCCGCCCTGAATAAGCTCTATGGTAGATACGTCGCTACTGGCATCTTGTTTGTATTGATAGGCAACGATTGTGAATTCAGTTTCCGCGTGCAGCGCGATTATGGCATTGTCCACCATTCTGATTTGGGTGGATGCCTGCTCATCGGTAAAGATGGTGTCACCAACATAGATTGCTTCTTTTCGACTTAGGGGTCTGTCACCGCCTGGGCCTCTTGCGATCACATTGCCACTAACAACTATTACGCGGCCGGCTATTTCGGGGTTTCCATCACCGTTTGACTGTGCAGAACCAATAGACGAGCCTAGAGCGAACACCAGTGAAAGCAGGTAGGCTGCAACCCTAGTTCTAGGGGAATGGGTTTGTCGATGGTTGTATTTAGCCATTTTCTTCTTCTTTACCAGTTATCGTTCTGGAACAAATTCTATTATTAATTCAGTGAATCAGGCTGATATGATAAATCCTTCAGCAGGGAAATATGTGACAGAAGTCTCACGGAACCCACATTATGCCTCTATTTATGTGACGAAGTCGGCAAAAATAGCTCTAAAGTGCCAAATAATTGACGTTATTTTTCTGGATAAGGGGTGTTTCGAGGAATTGTTCTATTAGTCGCATAGCCCCTAATAGCGCGGCGGTAAGTATAAAATAAGTGAAAAACGGTGGAGTTTAGAGGTTTATACTAGAGTTGCTGCCTCTGAATGGCTAGGGAATACCTTATACAAAGGGATGTCTATTGCAGGCACCCCCTTTTAACTCGAACAGCTTTTATTCTGCGCTAGTCTTGATATTCATCACCTTGTTGGGGTCGCCGCGAAAGATGATGTAGCTGATCGTGTCGGTCGTTATCTCGTGCCAGCCGTGTGGCATACCCTTGGGGATTATCGCGATATCCCCCGGCATAATTTTCTGTAGCACTCCACCGCGAATCTCTCCGCGCTCCATCGGGCCAAGCAAAGAGCTAACGCTGGTCTGCTTGTCGACAAACTCGCCGCCTGTAACCATGGTGCCTTCGCCAGCGACGATATAGTAGATCTCATCGAGGTCGGTGTGTGCGATGCCGGATTCGATGCCATTGGCCTCAACCTTGCTACGCTGCACAACTGACACCCCCATGTTTTCTTCGCCAACTCCAATATGGCGCATGACGATATCACTTATGGTCCTGCCAGCTGCCAAGTTGGCGAGACCCTGTTTCAGCGTTGCATCAACTTCTGCCTTGCTCATTATAGTAGAGCCGCCATCGTCGGCGGAGCTAGCAAATATGTAACAACAGCTTAGAGTTAGAGTGACAAGCGATTTTGTAAAAGTGTTCATGTTTGGCTCCTTAGTCGTTTGTACACTTCAACGACTTTTTGTTTTTGTCAGTGACTGCTGTGCAATAAAGCATGGCTCTTTTGAAATGTTTATTCCGCTTGAATCTCGGCAGCTATGCGCTGTACATCGTCAAGTACTCTCAAAAGATTTCCGCTCCATAGCAGGCTAATCTGTTCTTCAGTATAGCCACGACGAACCAGTTCGATAGTCACACTCGCAGTTTCTGACGCATCGTTCCATCCACTTATGCCGCCGCCACCGTCGAAGTCGGAGCTAATGCCCACATGCTCAAGTCCGATCAATTCGACCATGTAGTCGATGTGATTGATGAAATCTACAACATCAACCGGTGGCGCGACTGCATTAACTTCGGCTTCCAGTCGTGGTGCAGCTAGTTCATTGACCTCATCCATAAGAGCGCGGTAGCTCGCTCTCTCTATCTCGCTCAAGGCTCTAATTTCTGAAAAGCTGAGAACTTCTACGCCCAGACCTGCGGCTATTTCGGCGATCAGATTTCTTCGTGCCTCACTGAACTGAGTGTTCTTGTCGGCATTCAGGTAGCTGCTGAAAGCAACTGTTTGAACGACGCCGCCATTTTCTTTAATGCGCAGCAATTGCTCATCATCCAGGTTGCGGCTGTGTTCGCTCATCGCGCGAGCGGAAGAGTGTGAGGCGATTAGAGGCGCACGAGTGAGGTCTAACATCTCCATGATTGCCTTCTTAGACGGGTGAGAGACATCGATCATGATTCCCCACTTGTTCATTTCCGCAACGGCTTCTCTGCCCATTTCGCTCAGGCCATCGTGAAGCCAAACGTTGTCACGCTCACCGGTATTCGAATCAGAGAACTGGCTATGTCCATTATGTGCAAGTGACATATAGCGACCGCCGCGTTCCTGAAAGTCTTTTATATTGGCCATGTCTAAACCAATGGGGTAGGCGTTCTCTATGCCAATCATTGCGACTTTCTTGCCTGCTGCGACAATTCTTCTTACGTCATCTGAGGTGTAGGCAATCTCGATGCGCTCCGGGGCAATTTCTTCCGCTAGGCGATGAATGGCATCGAATTTGTCGATCGCGTTTGCGTACGCTACCGCATAGCCTTCTGCGTCGAGTGTCGCTTGACCGGTGTAAACGATAAACCAAGCTACATCCAATCCGCCCTGCTCCATTTTTGGTAAGTTCACCTGGGTGTCTATGTCGGAAGTGTAGTTATTCTCGGGCGTAAAATTGCTTGTATTGATATCGGCATGGGTATCCAGAGTGATTACTCGCTCGTGAATACCGAGAGCTCGTTCAATTAGCTGTTGCTCGGTCTCAACGGCAGTGCTCGCGATCGGCTCTGCTGCTGGTGTTGAGTTCTGAGTAGGGGTGGCATCTTCGCTGCATGCAGCGAGAAAAGCCGCTAGAAATGCAATCACCGTAAATAGCTTTATTGATCTAAGAGAGGAAACCATAGTTTTAGTGTCTCGTTGGTATGTAGTGGGGTAGTTACTTGTATGTTCTATGCAGTCATTGCTGATGAATTGAGTCGGTAAAGCTAGCACTTAGAATTGTCTGATTACAATGAATTAGCGGAAAAATGATCGATTCGAAGGTCTTAGCTAAGCAAAAGCTGGCTAAATTCGCAAATTGGGGTGGATTTAGCCAAATAAAGAGCAGGTTTCAGTCCTTTAAACCGATGTTACCCCGACAGTAAGCGCGGTGTTATGGCGTGAACATAAGGCCGTGCGAGCTATTGATGGGGGTTACGACTTTTTAAATCTATCTAAGCGATGCAACATGCTTAGTACTACTAGCTTGTAGACGACCCTGCTATAAATCGCGATTAGAAGTTGTGATAAACTCGCCGTAAATATCTCGCTCGTCCATACAGCGTGGGTTAAGTACTGTTATAACATGATGAAAATAGCTAAATGTGCTGAGAATTAATATGAGAGTCCCTTTTTCAAAATCTGTTGTCCTAATGTTGCTAGCAAGTTCTTTCTCTGCCTATTCACAGACGACCACGATTAGCAGCGAATCGTCGCAGGAAGGCTCATGGACTCATGGTTTTATGGCCGCTGTAGCTAACCCCAGAGCCACCGAGGCAGCAGCGGAGATGTTGTCGCGTGGTGGGCACGCGGTCGATGCTGCCATCGCTGCGCATGCAGTACTTGGTTTGCTTGAACCTGAAAGTTCAGGACTTGGAGGCGGAGGCTTTATGTTGGTCTTCGACCGGGCTGACCGACAAGTGCGTTTTTTTGACGGGCGCGAAGCGGCGCCTAGCGGCGCCCGTGCCGATATGTTTATGAACGATGACAGCCCCATGGGTTATTACGATGCAAACCAAAGTGGTAATGCAGTTGGTGTACCTGGCACTATTGCTCTGTATAAAAGTACGCACGACTCATATGGCAAGCTGCCTTGGGCCGACTTATTTGAGCCAGCTATCCAACTTGCCGAACAAGGTTTTGAAGTAACAAGCAAAATGGCGAGTTATCTCCCTGCTCTGGCAAGCCGTAGCCGACTTGATGAGAACGCGGGTGCGGCAGAATATTTTTACCCTAATGGGGAGCCACTTCAAGCTGGAGCACTGATTCGAAATCCTGAGTATGCAGCGACTCTTCGCCGCGTCGCTACCGAAGGTCCGATGGCGTTCTATTCTGGTGAAATTGCAGAGTCCATAGTAGCAGCCACGCAGGCAGGAGATGATGGTGGCACTCTCACTATGGAAGACATGGCCAATTACAAGGTAATAGAGCGGCCTGCTGTATGTGGCGTCTGGCGTGAGTTAAACATTTGCGCCGCAACCCCGCCCTCATCCGGCGCTATCCAGATAATGATAGCCAAGCTGTATGATAAATTATTGCCAGTGGATCCTACGACTACTCAGCGAGTCAGGGCATTCGTGGATGCGCAGCGACTAGCCTACGCCGATCGTGATTACTATTTTGGTGATCCGGATCATGTAGATGTACCAGTGGCGGAGTTACTTGATTCACGCTATTTAGACTCTCGCGCCAGCAGCCCTACTGCGCCTAGCGCCATGCCAGTCCATGGTGATCCTAAGCTTGTCTTAGGAAATGGCAGTGCAGCAATATTCGCCGAAGACAGTACCAGCGAGCCTGCTGGCACTACACATTTTTCTATCGTGGACAGTGAAGGCAACGCAGTCTCAGCCACCATGACTGTGGAGTCTGCCTTTGGCTCCAAACGTTGGGCGGCAGGTTTTGTGCTCAACAACGAAATGACAGATTTTGCTAGGGTGTATGATCCAGACGAGCCGGAAGCTGCCAATATGGTGCGCCCAGGTGCCCGGCCCCGTTCTTCCATGTCACCAACTATCGTACTTAACGCGGACAATGAATTGTTTATGGTCACCGGCTCCCCGGGAGGCAATTCTATCCCCGCTTATACCGCTAAAACTCTAATAGGCATTGTCGACTGGAAATTGTCAGTGCAGGAAGCGGTCAATTTCCCCAATATCATTGCTCGTGGACAATCGGTACGTGTAGAAGTTGGGGTGGAGCCAGGCCCAGCTTTGTCAGCCGCATTGACGGAATATGGTTACGATGTACGGGAAAGTCAGGGCGAGAACTCTGGCTTGCATGTTATTTTAGTGGGTGAAAATGGTCTGGAAGGTGCCGCTGACCCGCGTCGACTTGGAACCGTGATGAATACAGCGCCGTCGCGCTGAAGTGCACTCAACAACAAGACGGACGATCTTAAGGTTGTGCTAGCTGTCAGCAACGCGCGCGGATAAACCGGTACTCCTCCAAAACTGCCCGAGCCAGACAATCGTGTGCATCTCACCGATTGCCGATTTCTGGCAGCGTAAGGCTAATTTCCGGGAGAATATTTTCTTTCTAAATTCGCTTCGATGTCTTCTCTGTAGAACAGCACGTCTCTAAACTCACCTCGTGTATACATCTCGGCTTGATCATCGAAATGAGGTGAATCGGGGTCGTTGTTCAATCCACCGACCGTTATCGCCTTTGCAGTCACTTTGTTGCCGAACTGTACTGCTGCGACAAAGCTATTTCCACTAGTGCCGTACATCTTCTTGGTGCCCGGATAAGTACGACTTCCAAATGAAGCTAGCGAGCCCCAGCGCGAAGAGGCGAAAGCTACCGGCAGGCTTTCTGCCTCATCGTCAAAATCTTGCACGATATCGCGGTTCAGTCGTTGACAGCGATTCACTTCTCCCCAGGGAACGCGCCAATCGC
>JAESUT010000025.1 GCA_016762995.1 Gammaproteobacteria bacterium
AGCGTCGCAGACGCGAAAAAGGCAGTGGATATTGGTGCGGATGCAATCATGGTCTCAAACCATGGCGGCCGCCAGCTCGATGGATCTCGGTCGCCTTTTGATCAGATCGCTGAGATTACCGATGCAGTTGGTGATGATATCGATGTGATACTCGATGGCGGCATTCGACGTGGCACGCATGTACTCAAAGCTATTGCCGCAGGTGCGAAAGCGTGTTCTGGCGGTCGCATGTATTTATACGCACTCGCCGCCGCAGGGCAACCCGGGGTTGAACGTGCATTGCATAATCTCAAAACCGAGATCGAACGCGACATGAGGCTTCTTGGTGTCTCAAATATTTCGCAAATAACCAGGGAGATGTTGCGGCATCGTTAGCGCAATACCGAGACAGCGCTTAGAACCCAAGCGGATTATTTATTAGTCCTTCGATCTTCATCAGGTCGAAAATGTTCTGCTCCAAACCCTCACTAGCCTCTAAGTCTGYGACGCGATAACAAGAGCGTCGCGGAAAACGACTGCCCAGCTCAATTCGAGTAAAACACGCGATATGCTCTTCTTCRGGAGCRATCGAGTTGTAATAGACGACCTCAGCATCGGTTGGCAGYCTTGGCCGACTCCCCGCGTCGGAASCTGCGCAACTAGCGAGAAAACTGGTCAGTAGTAGAGAAAATAGCAATTTTTGCACCGTCATTCTCCTTAGTCCTTCCCGAGCTTAGCTAAGCGCAGGAAAACCCTGTATCAGGCTCAAGAATAGCTTTGAGACTATCGAAAGAAGGGCTTTAGGGCAAGTTCCTAAAACCGCAAACTCGCTTGAACTCTTTAAGCTAAAGCGTTARATTGTYCCCTAATCGACACAAGGCACTCTACGTTMCAAACCCTATAAAAACAGTCTATTCCAAGGATTTTTATCATGATCAGAGTCCTAAATCGCTGCGGAGTCGCAGCCGTCCTACTGCTAATCAACAGCGTCAGTCTGGCCCAACCCAGTAGCGACTGGGAGGTTCCCAGAACCATCAATGGCCACCCCGATTTACAGGGTGTCTGGGAAAACAACACCATCACACCAATAGAGCGGCCAGAAGTCTTCGGCGACAAGGAAATGCTCACCGATGAAGACGTGGTATTCCTGCAGCAACGCATGACCCAAATCATGCAAGAGGGAGGCGATGCATTATTCGGTGAAGGCGTACTAGCCGCTGCGTTTAGTGGCGAGATCAATTCCTATGACCCCACAACAGGAAACTATGACTCACAATGGATGGTCGATAGAAAAATTCACCGCCGAACATCTCAGATCATCGACCCTCCAAATGGACAGTATCCACCCCGCACCGAACAAGCGCTTGCCGCGGCTAGGGATTTGGCTCAGCATAGACAAGACCACCCTGCAGATTCTTACACAGACCGCCCCCTAGGCGAGCGCTGTGTAAGTTTTGGCGCACCGCGCCTAAGCTCTGGCTATAACAGTTATTGGCAGATTGTGCAGACACGAGACACTGTCGCGATCATTCAAGAGATGGCGCACGATGTACGCATCATTCCACTCGTTGCCAAGCCGCATATCCATGAAGACATCAAACTTTGGCATGGCGATTCGCGCGGCTATTGGGACGGCGATACTTTGGTAATCGAGACAACGAATTATTCAGACAGGAGTAGCACAGGCCCTGAAGTTTCTCGAAAAGTAAATGTCGAGCGCCTCACTCGAACCAGCCAGGGTGCCATTCAGTACCAATTTACGTCTGACGATCCGGGCAGTTTCACGGCGCCCTATACTCGAGAGATTATTCTCGACTATACAACCGACGACATCTACGAGTATGCCTGCCACGAAGGCAACTATGGCATGGCAAATATTCTCTCAGGTCATCGCGCCGAAGAGAGACTAGCGAGTCAGGCGAAAGACTGAACACACCTCTCCGGCTTGGCGCTGTGAGACTACASCAATGAGCTGCTTCTGCGGCTCTCTAGCATTCTATCCTTAGGCTTAGGCTTTATCCTCGCTGAGCTCCCGATCCCCTTCCCTGCTGCCACGGTACATATTGATCTAGCTCAGAATTTCATCTATGTCTTTGTCTCAATTGCAATTTGTCACAAGTTCGCACCCTAGCCTAATCTATAATTCGGACACAATTCAGRCCGTGATTTCCACAAATATCAGGACGTTGCCACTCAATGCATAATAATCAACAAAAAACCTACACACTTCATAGATTTCTCCTCTGTCGCATCAGGTCACTCATCCTAACGATTCTAGTGCTGGCTCCACTTAGCAGCGCGCTTGCACAAGACAACGTAGGCAATGATTCCACCATCATGTACTCCGCAGAATACTTTGCGCAGTGGGCGCCGGTAACCGCGCTAGATATGATTAACAGAATYCCTGGSATGARCATAGAGAGYTCCGCAGGYTCCCCSGGGAGCAATGCCAGCAGAGGTGGACGCGGCCTAGGAAGCGGCGGCGGTGGCACGGTTATCTTAATCAACGGCAAGCGTACTGCGGGAAAAAATAACAATACACAGAGCCAGCTTGTTCGCATCAACGCGAATCAAGTGGAGTACATAGAGATTATTCGTGGAACTGGCGGGGATCTTGATGTTCGAGGCAGCACACGAATCGCCAACATCGTCATGTCAACTCAGCAGTCTAGATCCAGCATTTCCTACGACATAAATGCAGACTACTATTCGGACAGTCAGACCGAGCCCGGTGGCTCTCTAAGCTATAGTGTGCAAACTGGAGACCTCAACATCCTAGTGAACGCCTCCGCGGAACCCCAGTATGAACATAAAGAATCTTTTGAGCGCAGCGTACTAAGAGACTTTTCGCTAAACGACACGATCACCGAGGACCGTATTAGAGATCAGACCACCTACACATTATCGACGAATCTAGACTACCGCTTCAGCGATAACACCAGCGCACGCTTCAACGCTCTGTATGCAGAGAACGACAACCCAACCACAATTGAACGCTTGACGGTCAACCTACAAACTACACCAAACACTTCTTTTTTCCAGCGGGAAGAGCTACCAGGCGAACTCAGCAACTGGGAAATAGGCGGTGACTTCGAACATCGATTCAGCAGCGGGGCGAGGCTGAAAGCTCTCTTAATCGCCAATGAAAACGACACGTCGAATACACGCAAACGCTACGACCTATTTGATGACGGCACTGAATCAATAAATCTTTTCCTCGATTCTTCTAACATCATTCAAGAACGAATCCTTAGGGCCTCCTACACAATGGACCTAGTAGAGAACCACAATGTGGAGTTTGGTGCCGAGAGCGCACAGACAATTCTGGAATCAGAATTGAGATTAGGCCTGCCGCTTAGTATAGGCACACCATCTGAAGAATTTGGCGGTTTAGTTCCTTCCACCGTGTCTAATGCAAATACTCGCGTTGAGGAAATTCGTTATGAGCCGTTTCTAATTCATAACTGGCGCATTAATTCTCGCATGTCGCTCGAGACTGCACTCGTCTATGAATTTTCCGAAATAGATCAAAGTGGAGACTCCAGCAACAAGAGAGACTTTAGCTTCTTTAAACCAAAGCTCGACTATCGCTTCGACATAACGCCCCAACTGCAACTGCGAGTGTTGATTGAGAAATTTGTTCGTCAAATTAATTTCGTCGATTTTGTCGCTGTTACCGATAGCGAAGATAATGATTCCAACACGCTCGCTGGTAACGCCGATCTGCGCCCCGACTTTTGGTGGGTCTATAACCTTCTTGCGGAATACCGCTTGCCGAACGACATCGGCGTGGTTAGCGCAAATATCTATCAACACAACCATAAAGATTTTACGCAACGTATCGACGTCTCAACCTCAGCAAGCAATCTAGCTTCAGCAGTGGGCAATATCGGTTCAGGTGTAATGCATGTCATGGACTTGAAGGGTAGTGTACGTCTGTCTATGTTCGACATGCCTAACGTCCTAGTTACCACGTTAGTCAGCGTACGGGATTCTGATGTAAAGGATCCTTTCCTCGAAGAAAACCGCAGTTTCAACAACTACCATCGAGGCCAGTTCGACATCGGTTTTCGGCACGATATTCCCGCCTGGAAAATGAATTACGGCCTCAAGTGGAACAACCGATTCGATGGCGACCTCAAGCGTTGGGATATCGATGACATCGAATCGGACACGCAGAAACCATTCGTGACTGCATTCCTGGAAGTGACCGCTTTTAGAAATACAATTCTTCGATTAGACATAGACAACCTAAGCGACTCACCGCAGTGTCGGGAACGAGAGCGCTATGTGGGTCATGTTCGCGATGGAATATTCGAAGAGCTCGAGAAGCGCTGCTCGAATACGGGGCGTATTATTTCATTCAAGATTAGTGGGAACTTTTAGACGCACCTCAACTAGCCCTAATTGAAGAGATAAAGCATACAAAGAGAGAGACCTGCCTCTCTTTGTATAAGCCCTATATCGAATCCTTACGGCGCAGGAATCGCATGACCGATCATCCTGCCACCTTCGAAGACAGCAGTATCCATAACGTTTAGCTCATCGACGAACACGAAGTCTAGAATTTGGTTTTCATTAACGTCTCGATGCAGCATCACAATGAACATCTCGCCCGTCTGCAGCCCTTTATGAACTTCAATGCTCACATTCAAATTCGAGCCGTCCTTCACATACGTCGAGGCAACGTACTTATCTCCATTCGGCGCGCCATCCTCGAATGGGTGTATAACTAACCAGCCATTCCCATCGATCTGGACTTCAGAAAAAGTAAGTGTTCCGTCTTGTCGCTGCACGCCTTCAGTTGTAATCCAGTTCTTTGATCCATTTCCAATAGATCTCTCAGGGGCCGCATCTGATTGTGCTTGAGCTACAGAAAAACTGAAACTCAATGCGACTACGCCAACAATCGTTCGAATCATTTTACTATTTTTCATCTGTATTTTCCCTTGTTGAAATTCCTAATGTTAAGACTCTTTTCCAAATTAGTTTCCAGAAGCAGCAAGCTGAACCACCACATCCCAATTAAATCGCACGAAGCGATGCAGCTCGCTAATCAGAATTCGCTCCTGATCGCTATGCGCACCATATCCAAGCGCAGCGTCCTCACGATCGATAGCTGGCCCAATGCCATAACACTGAATGCCTTTATTACGCAGATAAGCCATATCTGTAGCGCCAGTGCTCATTGTAGGCAGTGTGATAACGCCATAGTGCTTAGTGAT
Organism: Gammaproteobacteria bacterium; assembly: GCA_016762995.1. Taxonomy (GTDB): domain Bacteria; phylum Pseudomonadota; class Gammaproteobacteria; order Pseudomonadales; family Pseudohongiellaceae; genus UBA9145. The sequence goes on from JAESUT010000025.1 coordinate 5,205, forward strand.
GTTTGCCTCAATCGCACTAAATGCGGCCGTATTCAGCCTTGCCTCACCTGGTGGTCGAGTATTGCGATCGCCAAGACTCACCTCGACTGCTGGGTCATTGATCACTCGACGGATTTCGTCTAGAAATGCGGGAATATCTTCATCAGGAAGTGCGCGAAAATCGACGCTCGCTGTAGCCTCAGATGGAATGACATTTATCCGATAACCTGCGTTGAAAATATTCGGCGACAAAGAAGAACGCAGCATCGAAGAATGGCGTGGCTCGTTAGCAAGAAAATATTCATCCACTTCATTCGCTAAATCCGGATCAAGAACGTCCAAGTATCGCTGCGCGGCATCCGCTGGTGAGATCGAGGCGAGCCTCTGGAAATAAGCAGCAGTTGTCTCATTCAAACGAATCGGTGAGCGCCAATCCGCGATCGCAGCAACTGCTTTGGCAAGTCGTATCACGGAATTTGTTTGCAGCGGAACAGAACCATGGCCCGCCACGCCCGTAGCCAGTAAATCTACTCTGTAGGGTAGCTTCTCAACAGTCTGTATACCGGCATATTGCACTTCGCGATTTACTCGCGCGACCGAACCACCTTCTGCCAAACAGAATTCCGATTCGATCTTCTCGAAATGCTCGTTCACCATAAATTCGATGCCGTACTGAGTAGCGCCCTCTTCACCGGATTCAGCAAGAAAGATGACATCCCTATCGAGCTGCACGTTCTGCCGCTTTAATTCCAGCATCACCATTAGTGCCGATGCTAGGTTGTCCTTGTCGTCTACCGCGCCACGCCCATAAACATAGCCATTGTCTACCGTTGCACTAAATGGCGGAAAGGTCCATTTCTCAGGATCCACATTCACGACATCGGTATGAGCCATGATAAGCAACGGCTCCTTACTCCCATTGCCTTTGAGACGCGTAATTACATTTGGCCGGTTTGGATCGGTGGCCAACATCTCAACCTCAAAGCCTTCGGCCTCCAGCACGTCTCGAATGTATTCGGCCGCGGGCAACTCTCGGCCCGGTGGATCACTGGTATCAAACTGCAGCAAAGCGCGAAAATGGCGTAGCGTCTCCTCTTCGACAGAGGGCCAATCTGGCTGACTAACCTGTGCAAGCAAAGTAGGTGACAGAAACAGAGCGAGGGCAAGAAATATTTTTCGCATGAATGACTCCACGGTAATCACGTTGATTGGAACTAGCACTCAATCCACCTGTAATTGGCAGGTGGGTGAGATTATCCATGTTAATGGCAAGGCTCGTCTTGCCAGCAATGGCTGCTCCCTTGGGAAAAAGCGTAACGCACACAGATAAAGTCAGCTGGAGGGCGGAACCCGACAATTAAAGGTGAACAGAGCCCAACAATAGCAGAGTTCTAAGTATTTGTGTCTGCGATCACAGCGCGAGGTTATTCAGCTTGAGAAGACGAACTGGGCGATCTAAGCTACTCTCTATTAAAGCTCAAACTAGGCGTAATACAGATTTTCCAGCCTTTGCTAAACACGCCCTAGCTTGGAGTTTCCTAGTTATTCTAGCCACAGGAGTAAGCCATGCTCAAGCTATCAAAGACTCTATTTATTCTGTGTTTTGGTATCGCCAGCCAACTCGTTACCGCGCAGCCAGCTACGTTCGAGAACAACATCTTCAACATTCCGCAAGGCGCGGCTATCGTAGATGGCGAACCCGTCTACTACAATGACATCCAGCTGATTAGCAACATCGAAGGAAACTTCACGCTACTGGCAGCACAGCAAAGCAGCCTTGTCAGCGTCGATAGTGTTGTAGTCAACATAGCCGAGCCGTTTCCTGTTCAGGTGAGCCTTACAGTAACTGGAAACAAGTCCATACCTTGTGTGGAATTACAGACTCCAGCTATTTTCCGAGATGAATTCACCTTCACGGTCGTGCTAGCCGAGACAGCACTAGGGCCTGCAGAGTCCTGTATTGCAGTGCTGGATCCTTTTGAGACCAATATCCTTCTAAACGTCATCGGTTTAGAATCAGGCACCTACACCGTGAAAGTCAACGGTGTCCAGGCTAGCTTCAGCCTTTAAGGCTAGCCCATTCAGTCATAGACGTGGCGCCTTATCACCGCAATAATGCAGTCTGATTAACTCATCTACCGAGCTGTTTGCGCGCCATGTCCCAGGGTAAGTTTCGTCATTTCACGGTTATGGCCGTCGTTGTCGCCAACATGGTTGGCACCGGCGTATTCACGAGCCTTGGTTTTCAGCTGCTGGATATCCGCTCCGGATTTGTACTGCTGGCCCTTTGGGCAGTGGGCGGCCTTGCCGCCGTATGCGGAGCGATGACCTACGCCGAGTTAGGTGCCGCGATGCCTCGCTCTGGCGGCGAGTACAATTTCCTATCGCGCATCTATCACCCTGCAGTTGGGTTTGTGTCGGGCTGGGTTTCCGCCAGCGCAGGCTTCGCCGGCCCTACCGCACTCGCCGCCATGACTTTTGCAGCCTATACCACATCTGTTTTCGAAGTAGCCGACAATGCTTGGCTGGAGAAGAGCCTAGCCGCAGGACTAGTCATATTACTGGCTCTGGTGCACGCGAGTAATCGGCGCAACAGTGGCGGCCTGCAGGTCGTGTTCACTATTTTGAAGGTAGGCATAATCGTCATCTTCTGCCTCGCCGCATTCTTCGCGACCGGTTCACCGCAACCTATCAACTTCCTGCCCGTCGCAGGGGACGGGGCTTTACTAACCAGCGGCGTCTTCGCCGTCGCGCTTATCTATGTCAGCTATGCCTATACTGGCTGGAATGCTGCCACCTACCTGAGCAGCGAACTAGAAAATCCGCAGCGAACACTTCCTTGGATTCTAATGGGTGGAACGCTAGTAGTGACGGTACTCTACGTAGCTCTGAACTTTACCTTCCTCTATACCACGCCAATGGACTCCATGGCTGGCCAGCTTGAGATAGGATTTATTGCTGCAGAGTCGGCTTTCGGTGAATTGGGCGGCAGATTTACCGGGCTAGTACTGGCGATGCTATTGGTGTCGACGGTAAGCGCTATGACCATGGCTGGCCCGCGGGTCATTCAAGTGATCGGTGAAGACTTCCCCATGCTGAAGGCGCTAGCCAAGAAGAACAAGAACGGCATTCCAGCAACTGCTATCTATATACAATCGGCTATTGCCTTGCTATTTATTTTTTCGTCGACCTTCGAATCGGTGTTGGTATTTTCTGGATTCACTCTTGCGCTAAGTAGCTTTACAACCGTTCTAGGAATTTTTGTGTTACGTTGGCGGCAACCAAATCTCCCTCGCCCCTACAGAACGTTCCTGTACCCATTGCCGCCACTAATCTATTTAGCACTAACAGGCTGGACACTCGCTTTCGTCCTAATTAGCCGGCCAGTCGAAGGATTATTTGGCTTGGGGATAATAGCGTTAGGACTTGTTTTCTATTTTCTTTCTTCAATGAAGAAATAGAACTCTTATTGTTCCGCACTGATTCCGTGCTGATAATCGACCTTGTTATCAGAAAACCCAGCTGACCCATAGAAAGATACTGTTTCAGCTTCTTCCTGCTTCGTCATCAATAAGACCTTATAGCAATTCTTGCTTTCGGCCATTCTTCGCGCGAAGAGTAACAAGCTCTTGCCAACACCCTTGCCGCGCTCATTGCTGGTCACAATGATGTTCTCTACTATTCCATAGGGTCGGCCTGACCAGCTCAGATTCGCACAGATATTCAATGTACAAATGCCAACTATTTTTGATCCGCGATAGGCACCAAACACCGTGCCACCGGCTGCGATAATTTTACTGTAGATAGACCGCACATCATTCGCTCGAAGTTTCTTCAGCTCCGGCAACTCGAATTCATAGATGAGGTCCATCGCCATAGGCAGATCTTTTGCAGGAAGCGGCCTAATCTCCACACCAATCGAACGCTTCATAATAATCACGTCTTGATTACTTTGATGAAAAATTTCTCGCCGAGAGATCAGGAAGTCGGGAGCGGCTAATCCAGCGACAGGATTGAAACCAATACTTGAGAATAGTTTTTCCTGCTCAGGAAACGGCAGGCAGTAGGCTTCAGCAACGCCTAATTCCATTTCGACCTTTTGCAACAGGGCGTTCGCTATGCCCGCCCCTCTGAAATCCTGATGCACGAAGAGGCTTCGCACAACAAAGGATGAGTCTTCGAACGATAGGCGTATGGCCCCGACGATCTCCCCATTCACCTCGGCGACAAAAGTCTGATCGTTCAGTAAATAAGCAAATGCTTGCCCCCATATTGCATAAAGTTCTTGAATATAAGGTAGGTCTGCATCAATTGCGACTCTTGTACTGATTCTGCCAGTTACAATCATTGTGTTGAAACCATTTATAGTTGTTTTTATAGTTGTTTTTATAGTGCATTAGCTTATCGCACTTTGGCGACCGAAGCCTATCCAGATGGTATCCAGACATCGAAACGATAACTAAAACGAATCTTCTAAAATAATTCCTACCCACACTACCATTCTATGCAACAGCATACATTAATGATTGTAGCTCTAATTTTTGATGAAGGAGAAAATAGAAGACTAAAGAGGTCTAGATAAATAAATTTTCTTATCTATACCGTGGGATGGTGCCGATGCCACTGTGTAGCTTGCTCATAGGCATGCGCTATGCGGCATAAACTTAGCTCTGAGAGGCGACTGCCCAGAAACTGCACGGCGTATGGGCTCCCCTCATCCGAGAAACCGCAGGGTACCGTTAGTGTGGGAGTGCCGGCCAAGTCCGCTGGAATAGTAAACTGACCCTGAAAATGTTGAATGACCGGTCTAAGTGTTTCCATATTGCCGTATTGCACCTCCTTCTCTACAGGGAAAACTGAGCCACCCGAAGGACAGATAACCGCATCTACCGCTTTTAGAGAAAGATCGTACTGTTCACTAATTTTTTTTCTAAGCTTAGTGGACTTGGCATAGTCTTGTGCGCTCATAGCTGCGCCCATTTTTAGTGCATCGCCAAAATACCCACCGTATTCATCAGAACGAGAAGGGTAAGTAGCGCTATGTGCCTTATGTGCCTCATAGGCGCAGATTGGTAACCACGCATTACGTAGATCCATTGGATCAGATTTGGGCATGGTCAATGCAACGATCTCTGCACCAAGCTGCCGCAGCACGTCAATAACTTCATGAATAGCATCCACCAGAGCTGGATTAGTCCCAAAGCTGAGATAATGCTCATCAACTCCAATTCGCATACCGGTAAGCTCCCCGGTCAACGATTCCGTAATTTTTGGAACCGAATCTCGAAGCGAGCTGGTATCGCAATTGTCGAAACCCGCGATCGCCTCAAAGACAATTGCCGCATCTTTAACGGAACGCGTCATCGGGCCAATATGATCAAGCGATGCTGCCAGCTCCAAGACGCCATATCTACTCACTCTTCCATAGGTAGGCTTGAGGCCAACCACGCCGTTTGCCATTGCCGGATAGCGAATCGAGCCTCCCGTATCAGTGCCAAGTGAGGCGAAGCATAGTCCAGCCGCGGTAGCGACTCCCGATCCGCTAGAAGAAACGCCAGCCCACAGATCCTCGCCCCAGGGATTAACTGGAATAGGAAAGTCACGGTGATAACCGGATAGTGCGCCTTCGGTGAGATTTAACTTACCCAGAATCACGGAGCCGGCCTCACGCAGCTTACGAACTACCGTCGCATCATAATCTGGCACGAACTCGCGAAGCACATTCAGTCCGCCCATCGTGCGAGTTCCAGCCGTAAAACAGAGATCCTTCACTGCGATGGGTACGCCATGCAGCGGGCCCTTGTAATTGCCTGCTTGTATTTCCTGCTCGGCTTCGCGCGCCGCCTCCCGCGCTTGCTCAGTCATAACAGTGGCATAACTCATAAGTCGTCCATCGACAGAGCCTATGCGGGATAACAGCTTTTCTGTCAGCTCGACAGGAGATATCTCGCCACCACGTATCGCCTCTGCGACGCTACTAAGGCTGCGATAGTGGATTGGATCTGAGACGGAATCGCTCAACTGTTAAAGCTCCTAACTAGTGATCTTTGACTGAGATACAAACTAGCATAATTCCTGCTAAAGCATTAGTGACTACTGTTTCGATGTAACACAGAAACCAGTATCGCGCGAAATAGCGCCTCACCCAAACTTGCTCACTATTTCTTGCCACTTTGTAACAGAGGTATTAATTTTTGAGCCATTTAGCAGTACAATTCGGTCCCAGATAGTTCAAGCGAGACATGACGACTCGCTATTGCAAACAGGCCTTTTTCGTATGTTTCTTTTTGCTCGATTTACCGACTTCCTAACAGCCTCATTACCTAAAGCGAGTAAGCGCCAGGCGATCCATATTGGAGCGACTCTACTGTCTCTATTGATACTAGCAGTACCACAACAGCTGCTAGCTCAAAACACCAATGGAGAGAGTTCGACTGTCGTATACCCTGCTGAATATTTCGCTCAGTGGGCTCCTATCACTGCCAAAGACATGTTGGAGCGCATACCAGGGCAGGACAGCTCCTCTCCTCGCGGTGGTGGTGGCGGCATTCCCGGCGGCAACCCTTCCTCTGGAGGCCGCGGTCTAGGCGGTGGTAATAGTGGTGGCAACGAGATACTCATCAATGGCAAGCGAACCGCAGGAAAAAATAATCAGACCAGCGACTTGTTGGCTCGCATCAGTGCTGACCAAGTAAAAGAATTTCAGATTATACGTGGCACCTCCGGCGATCTGGATGTACGCGGTAGCGGTCAGGTCGTCAATGTAGTTCTTCTCGAAGAGCTATCATCGAGCAGCATTTCCTATGAGGCGAATGTACGCCGAGCACAGGATGGTAAATATGTTCCAGGTGGTGCGGCGTCGATAGGCGGTCAGAGTGGCAAACTAAATTATCTCCTCAGTGCAAGTGCACGCCCAAACTACCGCAACACGATTAACCGAGAAAACAGTCGGCTGGGCGATTATTCGATCAACGACCGAGTCGTTGAAGAACGAACACGCGACCAGATAAACAACGAACTCAGCATGAACCTCGGGTACGATTTCAGCAGTAACAGCAGCTTTCGTGTTAATGCTCTATACGCGGTTCAGGACGCACCTACCGACGTAGACCGTTTCACTACAAACCTGCGAGTTCAGCCCACAACCCTGACCATCGAACGAGAAGACCTTCCGTCAGATAGAGACAACTGGGAGATCGGCGGCGACTATGAATTCACACGAGCGAATGGAAGCCGATTCAAACTATTAGCTATTGCGAATCAAGACAACCGCGACACCACTAGAGAGCGATTTTTGCTTGATGCCGCTGGCGCTGAAGAAAAAGACCTCTTTCTGAATGCCACGAGCGTCACTGAAGAAAAGATTGTGCGCGGCTCTTACACGATGGATATCTTCGATGGCCAGAATATAGAATTTGGAGTTGAGCGCGCGCAAACAACATTGGACTCGTCGCTCGCCTTAGGACTGCTGGTCGATGGCGGCACTACCTCGACTGCAACTGGCGGGTTAACACCTCAGAGTGTTTCGAATGCGAATTCTACAGTTGAAGAAATTCGTTACGAGCCGTTCATTATTCATAACTGGATCATCAATTCAAAGATGTCTCTGGAGAGTACGCTCCTGTATGAGACATCCGAAATCTCTCAATCTGGTGACGTATCCAACACGCGGGACTTCGATTTTGTGAAACCGAAGATCGACTTTCGCTACAACTTAACGCCATCCTTGCAACTACGCGGCGGCATAGAGAAAATCGTAAACCAGCTTAGCTTCGCAGACTTTGTAGCGGTGAACGATGAGGAAGACAACGATGCCGCCACACTGGCAGGCAACGCTTCGCTTAGACAGCAATCGCAGTGGCGTTATACATTCAATTCTGAATATCGACTGCCTAACGATGCCGGTGTACTTACTGCCGAGATTTTCTATGCAGAGCACGAGGATGTCATCGACCGACTGGATGTCACCACCGATGAGACCAACTTGCGTTCGGCAAATGGCAATATCGGCGATGGCGTGGAATACGGCTTGAATCTGAATGCGAGTATCCGCATGGGCATGATAAACCTGCCCAATTTACTAGTTACCACCGGCTTAAATCTTCAAGATTCTGAAGTAACAGACCCCTTCCTTGGCATCGATCGCCGCTTTCAGTTGTATCAGCGTGGCCGCTTTACTCTAACCTTCCGACACGACATACCCAAGTGGCGAATGAATTGGGGCATGCAGTACTTCGATCGAATCGATGGCGGTATGTTCCGCTACGACGTAGACGATATCGAGTTCAATGTTGGAGAGCCGCGGGTGAATTTTTTCTCCGAAATTAGAGACGCACGCGGGATCACTTATCGCCTAGACCTGGGCGCGCTGACCGATGGTTCACAATGCAGGAGGCGCTCCCGCTTCGTGGGCCGCATATCTGCCAATGTCCTCGAAGAAATAGAATCACGCTGCACGATTACGGGGCGCGAAGTCAGTTTCAAGGTTAACGGTACTTTCTAGGACGGATATTCATCTTCACTCCGGACAGATTGCTGCTCACTACTCAACTGGCACACTGACCGGCGTGCCTATTGTCCGGATCATGTGAACAAGAAACTTCGCAGTCTCGGTGTCGCTAGCGTTCTGTGAAACCGTATGAACATTGTCWGGRTTCTCGTAGAACATTTCGCCGGGAGATAGAGTTACCATCTCTCCCCCTGCTACCTGCATATTGACCNTACCTTCCAACACATARACAAACACATACGCATTGTGMCGATGCGGAGCCGAGCCTTGTCCTGGCTCGAGATTAACCTCCAGCACTAACATCTCTTGATTTTCCGCTAACGCAGGCAAAGCAACATTTAGCGGCAGCCCATCTGCAGCTATAACATTGACTACAGAAAAACTTAGAAAGCCTAGAAGAGTTAGTTTAATGAGCAAATTTTTCATGTTTTCTCCTGTCACATTAATGAAGCGCGCTAATGAATCGCCTTCAATACTTCACGCGTTAGATCCCATTGACTGAAACCCTGTCGTCCATAGTCCAGGCCTCGGCGAACGATCACCACATTATGCGAGGGGACTACAACCGTGTACTGACCACGATTCCCATTCGTCGAATAGGCATCCGCAGGTATATCAGTACGACCTTCCGGCACTAGCCACCATTGACCACCATAGATACCACCGATGCCGACCGTCGCCGGAGCTGGCGTGCGTGAAAAGTCGATCCACTCTTCTGAAATTATCCGCTCACCGTCCCAGAGACCGCCTTGCAGATAAAGCAAACCAAAGCGTGCCAGGTCGCGCGCATTTGTATAGACCTGACTACTCAGAATAAAATCACCGAAGCGGTCTGTGCTTACTAAGGTATTACGCATACCAATGCGATCAAATAAGGCTTTGCGAGGAAATTCCGCATAGGCCTTCTCACCACCAAGCGCCTGCTTCATTGCATACACCCCGAGCAGGTTATCGTAATTCTCGTAATCCCAATACGTGCCAGGCTCGCGAATCAGGGCGCGGCTCCGTGCACCGACTACCGAACTTGAGCCCGCCCAGTAAGACAATCCTGAGCCCGTGGCATATTCCATCCCGCGGTTGTCGATAGGTTCCAAGCCACTGGACATATTCAACACATGACGTAGCGTTATCTTGTTTCTAGGATCAGTCTCCGCCGAGCGATTCTCCGGATACCAACCAAAGCCTAATGGTTCGTCCAGCACCATACGCCCATCATCTACCAACACACCGATGAGCGTAGAGGCGATACTCTTTGCAGTCGACCAGGTACGGGTACGTGTAGACATCTCGATACCCGATCCATAGCGCTCCAGAATTATTTCGCCATCGTGTACGACAATAAGGCTCAGAGTATCCTGCTCCGGCGACTCTCGATCGAATGCCCAGTCACCTGCGGCTTGCAAGGCACTTGAATCAACATTCCCATGGGAACCGGTGTTCTGGATCAAGTCACCATTTGGCCACTGTATTTGTGCCGGGTCACCGACAGGGTAAGGCAGCGTTAACTCGGGAAGGCTATCGATATCGGCTAGAGTCTGATCCGGCGGCAATATCACACAGCCGATGCCCTCGCGAAATACAGCGCGCATCGTAGGCACAGCATCCGCTGCGCCTACTTCAACCGCCTGTAATTCCCACTCAATATTGTAGTCCCCACCATCAGCCGTGCCGATGGGATTGCTTAGGAATGCGAGCTCCTGCTCGAACACCTGCTCTAGTGTACGGCTGCCAGTGAACAGGCCATTGCACATGAACACAGCTTGCTGCCCTCTAGCAATCAATGCCCGCTGCGGAGCCCAATAGTCATAGTTATCCTGCTGCTGAGCGTAGCTCTGAGATGGCAGCAGGAAACTAAAAAACGACAGAAGAATTGCTAGGTTTTTCATGAGTTCTCCTCGAATTGATTCGTTCTAGAATAGAAGCTATTTAACTAGGTGTCCAAGCTATTCGATTCGTTAGACCTCTGGATAGACCTCTGGATAGACCTCTGGATAGACTTACTCCCTAGATAGCGCAACCCTACCCTAGCGACAAATTTACGGGACCTAAGCATCGATGACTGCTAACGACAACAATAAAACCACTACGGTCAAAGACGTCGAGCAACTCAGCACCTGCACCGGGCTCCCTCTCCTACGTTTTCTGAATATGTCTTGGCCTCTATGTTGGGGGTCGCTGGACTTATAAAGTAACTAAAGCCTAGGGCTATTTAAAAGAACTCACGCATCAAAATCACTCGCATCATGCCTCTCTGCTAACTGATACTCTTCCGCCCCCCAAGTGMGATTTACCCGRCGGCCGCGCTGCACGGCTGGACGCTCTTCGATCTCCGTTGCCCAGCGAATTACGTTCTTGTATGAGGCCACGTCAAGAAACTCGGCGGCGTCATAGAGATTATGAAGTACAGCTGCGCCATACCAAGGATAGCTGGCCATATCAGCAATGTTATATTCATCGCCGCTTAGGAAGCGCCGGTTTGCGAGGTTCTTATCGAGAAGATCCAACTGCCGCTTAACTTCCATGGCATAGCGATCGATAGGATACTGCAACTTTTCCGGCGCATAGGCATAGAAATGCCCAAAGCCCCCACCAAGAAAAGGACCCGCTCCCATCTGCCACATGAGCCAAGAAAGACATTCAGCGCGCTCGGCAGGATCAACAGGGATGAAAGCCCCGAACTTCTCCGCCAGATAGATCAAGATAGCAGCAGATTCAAAGACTCGCGTTCGCGGGTTGGTGCTGTGATCCAGCAAGGCAGGAATTTTTGAGTTAGGGTTGATAGCCACGAAGCCACTACCAAACTGCTCGCCTTTACCTATCTCAATCAGATGCGCATCATA
>JAESUT010000077.1 GCA_016762995.1 Gammaproteobacteria bacterium
GCAGTAAGCGCGTCTCATATCGTTGTAAGTTTGAATCCCTTAGTGGCGGGTGACCCTGAGGCCACTGGTTTTGAACCCGTGCTATTGCACGAGACACTGTCTGGGAATTATAGCTACCGTGCTGTGGGCAGCACGCTGAGGCTCACCTCGAATACTGCAGGTGGGCAATGTAATTTCGCCGCTGTTGGCACAGGCACTACGGCAGAGCTTGCTTTACCGGCAGGGTCAACAGTAGAGCGCGCCTATTTGTATTGGGCCGGCTCCGGCACAGAAATACAATCCGATCTCGATATCGAATTTGGGCATAGCTCAGAGCTGCCTGGCTTAAATTCTATTACCGGCGAAGAGTTATTCATGATAACCGGTGTTGGAGGTGGCGGAGACCTTGACTACTTCGCATCGTATAAAGATGTAACGACTGTAATTGGCAGTACGGGGGATGGYACYTATACATTCCGTCAGTTAACTGTGCAAACCGCGGYACCTTGGGGCGGGGCGGCGACGGCCTGTGCRGGTGGYTGGGGGCTAATTGTTGTGTACAGCAATCCTGCGGAAGCGTTTAGAGTGATAAATCTATTTCATGGATTTCAACCGTTCCAAAATTCTTCATTCACCTTGGTGCCAAGAAATTTCAGATTGAAGACGACGGACGATGATCCTTTGTTATTTGAGCCGAACGGCCAAATCACCCATATCACRGTGGAAGGCGATGAGACTCTGATAGGTGGCGCAGGAGGTAGCGAAGCGTTGGCTATTCAGTCTGACATTGGTTCCGATGTCTTCAATGCTCTAACGAATAGCTACAATCCAGTAACGGGCGATTTTAACTCTACGGTTACTCGTCCTAGTTTCTTTCTCGACAATGGCCCCGGCGGCACCAATCTTTATCAGTTTGACTCGACCGGTGGCGATGACGGTGCGGGTTATGAAAACGATGCCGAAGTGCCGAACCATCCTGATYTGCTACCTTACACTCCGCTTGACGTGCTTGAGCAGGGTGATAGCTGGGGCTTCGATATTGACACGCATTATATCACCGGCAATGACGCCACTGGTGATCTCTATAATTTCGCGCAACCAGGTGTTGAAGCAGAACAAATAACGACACAGTACAGCTCTGGCCAAGATTTGGTCTTGTTAATTTCAGAGGTGATTTCCGTCACCAATTTCGATCTTGCTGATTTGGAAGTATTCAAAAATGTTAGCGGTGAGTTGAAGGTAAATCAATCCCAGGACTACGTGGTTACTGTTACCAACAACGGTAACAATGCCAGTAGTGGCGGCGAGGCTACTGGACTCATCGTTGTTGCAGACATATTGCCTAACGGTATGACTCTAAATTCAGTATCCGGTACTGACTGGACTTGTTACGCCGGTGCGGACAGGTACAGTTGTACGTTCGATATTCTGAATGACTGTGTCGACTATGGCACGGCCAGCGATGATATCGGTTGCGAGACAGTGTTGAACGAGCTGTCTACCGGTGAAAGCTTGCCGGATATTACCGCAAACGTCCAAGTAGGTGGCTTTGCCTTCTTTCCAGACGAATCCAATCCAACTAAGAATGTGGCGCGCATTCAGCATAATGGCGCCAACAGCCCGCTTGAGCCTGCCTGCATCGTTTTGATCTCGGGCAATCCTGGTGTGCTGCCTAACCCGGATGACTGCGCAAGATCTCCACAGTTCGATAACAAGAACGATCTCGACGGTGGTGCTATAGACGCCAATGATATTGATGATAAGGATAGCCAGAACAATAACATCGATAGCATCATAGCAAACGTTATCGGGCTGGAAACAGACCTCTCTATAAATAAACTAATCGATGGAGATCTAGAGGTAGGTGAAACACAATCTTACACCATTACAGTGACCAACAACGGTCCTGATGCCACAGACGAGCCTATTCGAGTGCAAGACACTGCACCTGCCGGCATTGAATTTGCCTTTGTTGTTCCGGCAGGTTGGAGTTGTGTGACGAATACAATAGCCGAAATAGATTGTACCTATGCAGCAGTAATTCCTGCCTTCTCTAGCATAACCCCGTCCTTAAGCTTGCCCGTTAACGTAACTGGGGCCGCAGGCGTTTCAGTAACTAATACAGCCCAAGTGAGCACAGGCATACACAATTTCGACACGACCAATACAGCAAACAATACCGACTCCGATACTAGTGTGATCATTGCGCCTCCAGTAGCTTCAGAGGAAGAGTTCCTAATCTCAGTATCCGTAGGAGGCAATGCTTCGACAATCGGCGGCTTGGGCCCTTTCGAGAACGATGATTACATAAACTACAATCCACAGACAGATATTGGCACTGGGTTCTATGACGACAGTTCCACCGGCGACGTTAGAGATGCCAATGCAGTGCATGTCTTTAAGAATGGCCACATCGCGATTTCGGCTAAAGGTCCGGCCACTAGCACTGTGGGTGGTCTTTCATTTCAGCCGGAAGACATTGTGGTATACGACCCCATCTTAAACACGGCTACGGTGCTGTTCGATGGCTCGGCCATATTTAAAGATGCGATTGGAAGCCAGCACAATATCGATGCGGTGTTCGTTAAAGAAGATGGAAAGATTGTCTTCTCGGTCTTTGGCGACGGCAACCCGCTCACGGATGATGATGTCTGCATTCGCCAGCCAGATTTGTTGCTCGGTGGAGGGCCGGATGTGTGCTTTAGTGAGGCGGACGTGGTTCAGTATGATCCGGCTAACGACAGCGTAACTATCCTGATAGACGGTTATGATTCGACTGATGGCGACGATGAGATTTTCACTTCCGAAGTTCAGGTAAATGGCATCTATATCCGGGTTGATGACACTGACCCAGATGACGTCAAAGAAGTTTACATACTGTCGATAAATGGCACGGAGCAGGTTGGCGCATGTGCGTCATGTGACCCTATTCCAGGCACCGGTGTTACACCGGATGACATTATTGAGGTTGATCTGACTGGCGTGAACCCTGTCACGCAAAGTTTACTCGTTGGTAATGTGCCCTTCGGCGTATTCACGCCCTCAAGTGGAACGCGAGAGATCGATGCCATACACGTTAAGGAAGATGGCTACCACGGCCATTTCTCTATTAGCCAATCTCAAGCTGGTACTACTTGCGAAGCTGGCCAGATCACCATCCGCAAACACGAGTTTAATCACGACGTGGATACTGACTATGTAGGCTCCATACTGATAACTACGGATGACGGCACAGATGAAACCGGCAGATGGGCGATTGCCGATGGCGACGGCACTCTGACTGTTGTAACTACGAGTCCCGGAGTATTGGAAGCGAGATACACCTTCGTGCCTTCGGATCTTGGTGAGGTGACATTGTATGTTACTGAGACCACTCCCATAACCCTTGATGTGAATGTGACTAATCAAATAGTTGAAGAGCAAGAAGACCCGGCGTTTAATTTCAGCAATGTGGTTACTGATATCTCATACAAGGACGAGTTTACCGCCGCTGCTTTCGACAACAATGATGGCATTGCGATCTGGAAGAATTCATGGATAGAGCTGGACAATGCCGCCGCCGATACCGGCGTTTCAAATGGCAACGTACTAATTGCCTCTGGCTCAATGCAATTTACAACAGAGCCTGGTAACACCAATGCGCAGATGAGCAGAGATGCTGACCTAAGTCTTGTGTTTCCAATTAGCGACGACTTAGTGGAGTTGAGTTTTGATTATAAATACTCTTCCTTAAATGGAGGCGCTGATAGGTTTGTCGCCGAGGTGCGAGAAAGCAATCTAGATGCTTGGGAAGAAGTTTGGTTTTTAGATATAGGCGGAACCAATGGTACTTTTCAGGGCAGTGGCAAGATTGATTTAAAGACAGAGATCGAGCTTAGCCGCGTCTTCAATGCCTGGTCGGATACCACCGAAATTCGCTTCAGAGTCGATGTTGGTTATACGGGTACTAGCCGTATATTCATCGACAATGTGTTGTTGGAAACAGGCACTACACAGTGTTTTAGCATTGGAATGGACCATTACGAAATTCGTATCGACAGCGTAACAGGAACCTCCGCAACAGAGGTCGACGGCATTTCTTGCCTCGCGTCGAGGATTACCATTACCGGACATGATGCCGTTCATGCGGTTGCAGCACCGGAGGAGTCAATATCGATTCGTGCTCTTAGCGAAACAGGCTTTGAGAAAGGTAGTTGGTCAGCTCCTACCACAGTAGGAAATCCTGTCAACTGGACTGAATCGGGTACTGCGACTGATGGTGTTTCTACTTATACTTTCCCGCTTGGTGATACG
The DNA here is from genome assembly GCA_016762995.1 of Gammaproteobacteria bacterium. Classification (GTDB taxonomy): domain Bacteria; phylum Pseudomonadota; class Gammaproteobacteria; order Pseudomonadales; family Pseudohongiellaceae; genus UBA9145. Next base: position 4,273 of record JAESUT010000077.1, read on the forward strand.
TCTGTGGAGTTAAACTTCAACTACACTGAGCCGACGCTGAGCCCAGAGCGAATAAATTTCAACCTCACTTCTCTTTTTCCAGTTCATGTTACGCATGACCCAACGCTAGTGATGAGGGATGTGATTCTTCGTCTTTATAACGAAACCACTGATGATGTGAATGACATAGGAACGCAAATATCTGACAAGGCATCGAACATAGCGGCACCAACGGCTGACGTGTTAACGGTGCAAGTATTGACCAATGATGTTCTGGGTCTGACTGATCGGTGTGTACCTTTGATAGACGTCGGAGAGACTCTGGATTTTTCCTTTTCGCTGGAATGTATCGATTCTGCTACTTGTTTCACGCCTACGCTGGGTTCGCCGGTAGCAACTATCAACGGTACAGAAATTCCTGATGTTGACAGCAATGGTGGCAGCGGAGCATCGGCATATGCTGTCGTGCCACTGACTTTCGCCAGCTACCCAAATTCGGGAACAGCAGCGCCGATAATTTTGATGTACGAAGATGCTGGTAACGTGCAATTACACGCACAGTTTGATCCGCCCATAAATATCACGGCGGACAACGACTTGCTGGCTATGCCGATCGATCCGGATACTACGGTTGATACACCGCTAGAAACTTCCAGCAACGTGTTTACGGTGCGTCCTTTTGGTGTGGCTATAGATTTTCCTTTGGCTATGCTAGAAAGCGAAGGTCGGGATATAAACGGCATTGTGGATGCGTCTTATGCTTTGGATGCAGACGGTAGTAGATTTGCCGTAGCTGGAGTTGGCTTCAATACGCGCGTGCAGGGAATCAGATACGAAGCCGGTGACGATCTGATTGATGGGCCTGGGGATATCACTATTGATGGTTTACCTGATGGCATACCCGATACCGATTCTGAACTCTGGGATAATTTGGTAACGCCTAACTTTGGTGCCGATTCGACAGCGGGCACTTACAAAGCCCAGATTTCGTCTACGACTACGGCGCCCGTGGGTGGCTTCGGTGCGCTTACGAATACAGATTTTCCTACCTTCACCAATGGCGCCCAAGTACATACCATGACGTTCGACGAGGTGGGCATTATCGACCTTGAAGCCGAGTTGTTAGATCTAGCCAATGCCGATGTAGACTATCTTCTGTCCAATACCCAGTTAACAGGTCATGTTCGCAATGTGGGGCGCTTCTATCCCGCTACCTTCGAGCTCTCTGCGGGTGCAATACAATCTAGAATACAAGCAAGCATGCAGGCTATGTGCATTAATCCAACAAGTAGTTTTACCTATTTGGGTGAAGATTTTCAGGTTAGTGCACTGCTGGAGGCGCAGAATGCTTTGGGAGTTCGTACCAAGAATTACGTTGGGGGCGTGGGTGGTACTGATTTTGCGAAACTTGAGTCCACGGATTTACCCGCAGCTAGTTTTTTCATCTTCGAAGAACTAGTAGGGATGGACAACGATTTGTCCGCGCGTCGGGCAATTGGTGCTAGCGCGCCCGATGTTTCGTGGCCGGGATCGGGAGCTGCCGAGGCGAATCGAGGCATTGGGTTATTTAGTGGAAATTTGGTCTTTAACAGGCAAGCTGATGGCTCAGAGGACGGCCCCTACACTATGCTCAGTGTTGGTTTGACTACTTCCGATAGCGACGGAGCTGCTTTGGAATTAGACATAGATATAGATGAGGTTGGGCCTCTCGCGGATGATGTGGCGCTTATAGCGACTGAAACTTTTCGCTATGGCAGGCTGATGATCGACAATACATTTGGCCCGGAAACTGAGGAATTGGCGATACCGTTTAGGATCGAATACTGGACTGGAACCGATTGGGCAATTAATACTTTAGACAATTGTACTGTGCTGTCTTACAACGCCTCTGAGGATAACGCTACTCTGAGGTCTGCCTATTACGTTGATGATTCATGGGAAGATGCCCTAGATGGAAACGGCAACGGTCAAGATGATGGTGAAACCGTAATCGAAAATGACGCAGTAATTGCCAACACCGATATCATTATCAGCATAAGCGGTGGGCTAACTGGAGAGTCATCTGGTGTCGATATAAATGGTGATGATGTGGATGATGATAGGCCGCTGATTACATCTGCCCCAGGCGAAGGTTTTGAGGGCAGTGTTCTAGTGGAATTTGACTTGAATAACGGGACTTTATATTCCCTGGACTTTCTGTCCTATGACTGGCGTTCAACTGTTGAGATCGATGTTCTGGATGAGATAGAAGATGGCAACTATGTCAATAATCCTCGTGGTCAGGTTAACTTCGGTAGCTATAGAGGCCACGACCGAGTGATTAATTGGCAGGAAATCTACATAGGCCCCACGCCTTAAAGTAGCGGGTTTTTTAGTGCTGCTTCTTGAGCGGGCTTAATTGGCTCGCGGGATTTTCTTCCTTCTCTTCAGCGCAGTCTAGTTCCTTAATCTTCCTGGTTAAGGTGTTTCTACCCCAGCCAAGCAAGTTCGCAGCATCTCTCTTGCGTCCGGCCGTATGCTTCAGAGCTATGTCGATCATCGTGCGCTCGAACAGCGGAGTCGCTTGATTGAGAATGCCTATGTTGCCTAGGCTGATCTGCCGATCAGCCCACTGATGCAATCCTTGGGTCCAGTCGCCACTCTGGCTTACGACAGTTTCCTGTGCAGCGAACTCCGGAGGTAGATCAGCCAAATAGACTTCACGACTGGATGCCATGACGGTAATCCAGCGGCAGAAGTTCTCCAGCTGACGCACATTGCCAGGCCAGTTGAGTTCAGTAAGGTATTTCTCGGTTTCTGGTCGCAGTGTTTTCGGCTCCACATCGAGTTCCTTCGCAGCAGAGTGCAGGAAAAAGCGCGCCAGTTTCGGTATGTCTTCTCGGCGATCACTTAAGCGTGGTATGTGAATGCGTATAACATTCAGCCTGTGAAAGAGATCCTCGCGAAATGCGTGTTGTTCTACCAACTTCTCCAAATTCTGATGCGTAGCCGCGATGATTCTCACGTCTACCTTAATGGATGTATGTCCGCCAACGCGATAGAACTCGCCGTCGGAAAGCACGCGCAGTAATCGCGTCTGTGTTTCGGCGGGCATGTCGCCGATCTCATCTAAAAATAAGGTGCCACCATCTGCTTGTTCGAAGCGTCCGGTGCGCCGCGAGGTTGCGCCAGTGAACGCGCCTTTCTCGTGTCCAAAGAGCTCCGACTCGATAAGTTCTTTAGGAATTGCAGCGACGTTAAGTGGTACGAAAGTCTTGCCGCTGCGAGGGCTATGTTGATGCAGGGCGCGTGCTACTAATTCCTTGCCGGTTCCCGACTCGCCATTGATGAGTACTGAGATATTCGACTGTGAGAGTCTGCCGATGGCTCGGAAGACCTCCTGCATTGCTGGTGCTTCACCGATTATCTCCTGGCTCTTTACTGTTTCAGTTTCACGGCTTTTGCTACTTTCTTGGTTCTGTTCGCGCGAGTGCTCCAGTGCACGATTCGTCATCGCGATAGCGTCTTCTATATCGAATGGCTTAGGCAGGTATTCAAATGCGCCGCGACTATAAGATGAAACCGCGCTCTCGAGGTCTGAGTGTGCAGTCATGATGATGACTGGAATCTGTGGGTGTTGTTCCTTGATGGTGGACAACAAGTCCAGCCCGCTGATTCCTGGCATGCGGATGTCGCTRATAATGGCGTCGGGCAACTCCTTCTCGAGACGGTGCAGTAAGTCGTTACCATTGTCGAAAGACTCGGTATTGAGGCCGGTCTTGCCGAGTGACTTTTCTAGTACCCAGCGAATGGATCGATCGTCATCTAGTATCCAGACAGAATTACTTGAGTTCATAAATCAGTACCTTCTGAAACATTGGGCTTATGCCCAGAGTTAGACTAAAAGTAATGCATGTAGTTGGGCTAACTATTAATTGCCTATCTAAATTAGCTCGTTAACTAGCAAGAGGAGCAATTGGTAACAGCACCGTAAAACAGGTTGTTCCAGGTTTGCTCTCACATTCTATGAGCCCTTTATGTTGGCTGATAATAGCGTGTGTTATCGAAAGGCCGAGACCGGTTCCCTCGGCGCGTCCRCTAATCATCGGATAGAAAATGGAGTCGATCATATCTGGCTTGATTCCTGGTCCGTTGTCGATAATCTTTATGCTAGCAACCAACTTGTGAAACTTGGCGCCTATTGTGGCGTTGCGAATGATTCGAGTGCGCAGGATAATGCGGCCCAGGCTGTGTTCCACCTTTGGGCTGAACAGTGCCTGCATTGCATTGCGAACGATGTTCAACATCGCCTGAATAAGTTGCGAGGAGTCGGCAAGCACGGCAGGTATGCTCGGGTCATAGTCTCTAATAAGCTCGATGCTGTTTCCGCTGATCTCGGCCTGTACCAGAGATCTAACTCTCTCCAAAACTTCGTGAATGTTGATCGGCTGCATCTTGAGTGGCTGCCTAGAGCCAACTAGCCGGTCTACCAATTTGTGGAGGCGATCGGCCTCTTCGATGATCACGTTGGTGTAGTCTTTAAGGTCTTCGCTATCCAGTTCCGCCGCTAGCAGCTGGGCAGCTCCACGGATGCCGCCTAGCGGATTTTTAATTTCATGTGCAAGGCCTCTCACTAATTCTCTAGTCGTCGCATGTGTGCTGTTCAAAGATTCCTCACGATTGATTCTGTAGGAGTGTTCTAAAGAGGTGATCTCCAGCAGCGCGCGTTGTTCGCCATCTTCCTCGAATGGCGTAATCGTATAGTCTACGTCTACAGTCTTGCCGTGCAGCAACTGCAGTTGCGCCTGGCGCTTGGTGAAGCTATGGCTATTGGTCAGGGCTGTTTGCATTTCGCCTATGTCTTCTTCTGCCTTGATTAGTACGTCGCCAATAAATAGCTTGCTGGCCTTGCGGACGCTTATCTCCAGCAAGCTTTCAGCCGCGACATTCAGATAGAGTAGGCGCAGTTCTTTGTCCATTACGACAACGCCAGTCTTCTGGTTGTCCAGCAGTCGCTTGTGTGCGTTGTCCAGAGTCACGGGTCCTATTTCTCTTTCGATGAATTGGCGTCGGAATACGGGTGTTCAGCCCTAGGGCTAGAGCTATGCAGCTACCGGCTGAATAACGAACGCTTCTCTTACCCTTTCCATGTCCCTTCCATCTACTATGCAATAAGCAAACCAATAGGAAGAATTCTGGCTTGATCACTGTTTATAGGGCTTGTACACAGATTTGGATGTGGGTTCGCAGTTAAGAGCAAGAATAGTGCACCATAATAGTGCGCCAAGTGTCGGGCTGCAATATTTAGGGACAAAAAAAAGCCCGGTCAATTGACCAGGCTTTTTTGATAATCCCAAGCTGCAACCTACGCCAAGCCTTCCTTCGTGGTCTTGATGATAGCTGCTGCGACCTTGTACGGGTCAGCATTCGATGCAGTACGTCTGTCTTCTAGACGTCCTTTCCAGCCATCTTCAACTGTGCCAATCGGAATTCGAATTGACGCGCCGCGGTCAGAAACGCCGTAGCTGAACTCATCGATCGATTGAGTCTCGTGCAAACCGGTCAGCCGCTGGTCATTGTTTGCACCATAAACGCTAATATGGCGATCGATGTTCCTGCCGAAGGCATCGCATATCCTAGTGAAAACAGACTCATCACCATCATTACGCATAGGGCCGTTCGAAAAGTTTGCGTGCATACCGGAGCCATTCCAGTCCAGTTCTTTGCCTAGTGGCTTGGGCTCATAGTTGATCGACAGGCCGTAACGCTCAGCTGTGCGCTCTAAAAGGTATCTAGCGATCCAAGTTTGGTCGCCAGCTTTTTTCGCGCCCTTTGCAAAAATCTGAAACTCCCATTGACCGGCAGCAACTTCAGCGTTGATGCCTTCGAAGTTGAGTCCAGCTTCAAGACACAGGTCCATGTGGTCTTCGACCACTTCGCGGCCGAAGGCATTCTGGGCGCCAACAGAACAGTAATAAGGGCCCTGTGGGCCGGGGTAGCCACCTAAAGGGAAGCCAGGAGGAAGGTTAGTTTCCAGATCCCAGAGGAAATACTCTTGTTCGAAACCGAACCAGAAGTCAGAATCATCATCATCGATAGTAGCGCGGCCATTTGATGAGTGCGGCGTACCGTCGGCATTCAGCACTTCAGTCATTACTAGGTAGGCATTAGTACGGTCGGGATCTGGATAGATTGCCACTGGCTTCAGTAAACAGTCGGAATCGCTGCCGTCGGCCTGTTGAGTAGAGCTGCCATCGAATGACCAGATTGGGCATTCTTCAAGAGTGCCACCAAAGTTGTCACGTACTTGCGTCTTGCTGCGCAGTGATTGAGTTGGCTTATAGCCATCAAGCCAGATGTATTCTAATTTAGATTTCATTTTCTATCCTTTTCTCCTAATCGATATCGACTACTTGGTAATGTATGACTTGTGCTCGTTTTTCCGTGCCCCTGAGTATAGTGCTTACTGCCTTATACCGACATGGCGAAGTTGAGAGAGCCTACCAGCTTTTGCTGTCACTTTGGCAAGGGGCTGCCTGTTTAAGTTATCCGATGCATAATCGACTATACTTTCGCGGCTTGCCTTGTGTGCTAGGGGAAGAGCAAAATATATGCCATCACTGGTATTGCTGCAAAGCCCTATTTTACTGGGAGAGCGGCGCTTAATAAAAACGCAATAGCCCCACTATGGTGCAATATTGAAAATAATGCACAATTATGGTGCATGATTCAGGAATTTCGCGACCAGGCTATGGGCGCAAGCCCACAGTTACCTGAAAAATTGACCTACACACCTATAAAACGTCGTCTCTAGTMGAGTCGTCCACTGAGTAAATAGAGATAAGATGTTATTCCTTGTTAAGCTTTTTCCTGAAATCACAATTAAGTCCCGCCCAGTGCGCAAGCGCTTTATTCGTCAATTGCGTAAAAACATAAGATCGGTTGTTTCAGAAATCGATCCTGCTATCTCTGTTGTTGGGGAGTGGGAYAATCTAGAAGTCCAAACCTCAACGGATAATCCTGAAGCTATAGCCCAAATAAGCGAAAAGCTGGCTTGTACGCCAGGCATTGCGAAGTTTCTACACGTGGACAAGTATCCTCGTACGGACTTAGATGCGATGTTAGATTTGGCGCTAGAATATTACCGAGAAACATTAGTGGGTAAAACTTTTGCCGTTCGCTGTAAGCGTACWGGCAAGCATGCTTTTAAATCTACCGATGTTGAGCGTCATGTAGGCGCTGGGCTTAATACTCAGACCGAGGCTGCGGGCGTTCGGTTGAAAAATCCCGATGTCACMGTCTTGATAGAAATACGCGACGATTCTGTTTTCATGGTGCGCGATCAGAGGGTCGGCATGGGTGGGTTTCCCTTGGGTTGTCAGGACTCGGTGCTGTCGCTGATCTCAGGAGGCTTTGATTCTTCCGTTTCCAGCTATCTGTGTATTAAGCGGGGRCTACAAACCCACTACTGYTTCTTYAACCTTGGSGGCAGGGCGCATGAGCTTGCCGTGAAAGAAGTCGCTCTATTCTTATGGATGAAGTATCACTCCTCGCATCGCGTAAAGTTTATCTCGGTACCCTTTGAGGGCGTGGTGGAGGAGATACTGAATAAGGTAGATAACCCTCAAATGGGTGTCATCTTAAAGCGCATGATGCTGCGCGCAGCCGAGAGAATTGCAGCAGGTTTGCACATCGAGGCACTGGTGACGGGCGAGAGTGTTGCGCAGGTGTCTAGTCAGACCTTGCCAAATCTAGCCGTTATCGATTCTGTCACCAATGGCCTAGTATTACGGCCGCTAGCGACAACCGACAAACAGCAAATTATCGATATTGCCAGAGTGATTGGTACCGAAGAGTTTTCCAAAGACATACCGGAATACTGTGCGGTTATCTCCAATAAGCCAACTACGCGCGCGAAACCACATCGCATTGAGCGCGAAGAGGCTCGATTCGATTTTGCTGTCCTAGATGCCGCTATAGACAGTGCGAAACATCAGCTCATCACTGACCTTGCGGCTGATCTGGATGGTGAATCCACAGAGGTCAAAATCGTAGAGACGTTAGATAGCAACAGCACAGTTATCGATATTCGTCATCCGGATGAAGTTGAGCTCAAACCTTTGATACTGAGTGGACAAAACCAGCCCAGTGAATTACTGAATATACCGTTCTACCAGCTTCGTAGCGATTTCACAGACCTGGATAAGAACAAGAGTTATCTGCTGTACTGCGGGAAGGGCATGATGAGTCGCCTCCATGCCGCCAACTTAATTGACGAGGGCTTCGCCAATGTTGCCGTTTTGGCGCTGGCAAAGCCGCAGAAACGCTAGAATCGCCGCCATTTTTGTGAAATAAATCCTCTAGATTACTAATCTTTCGGCGCCGTCTCGTGTATACTCGCCGCCTTTTGTGCAGCCGCTCTCCATCTATTGCTTTTGGCGAATTATGACGAGGTCAGAGCTGCCACCTACTTCTCCATTGGGGGCTGTAGGCAAAACATCTAGGTGGAACTACAGTGATTGAGAAGATTCGAAATATTGCGATCATCGCGCACGTTGACCATGGCAAGACCACGCTGGTTGATAAGTTACTGCATCAATCGGGGACTATCCAGTCACGCGGCGAGAGCGTCGAGCGAATGATGGATTCGAATGATCAGGAACGCGAGCGCGGTATCACGATTCTTGCGAAGAACACGGCTATCAACTGGAACGGTTACCACATCAATATTGTGGATACGCCAGGCCACGCCGATTTTGGTGGTGAGGTGGAGCGCGTGCTATCGATGGTTGACAGTGTGCTCCTGCTCGTAGATGCCGTTGACGGCCCAATGCCACAGACTCGATTTGTGACACAGAAGGCATTCGCACAAGGCCTCAACCCAATCGTAGTAATCAATAAAATTGACCGAGATGGCGCCAGGCCTGACTGGGTGGTCAATGAAGTCTTTGATCTTTTCGATAAACTTGGTGCGACAGATGAGCAGCTAGACTTTCCTATAATTTACGCTTCTGCACTGGAAGGGTTTGCCGGGCACGAGATGGATGAGATGGCAACTGACATGCAGCCGCTATTCGAAACCGTTATTGATAAAGTGCCGCCGCCCGATGTTATTGTCGATGGCCCTTTTCAGATGCAGATTAGTGCATTGGACTATAACAGCTACGTTGGTGTTATCGGTGTAGGCCGCGTAACTCGCGGAAAGGTGCGTCGGAATCAGCAAGTAGTCATTATCGATCACGAAGGGAATTCCCGCAAAGGAAAGATAGTTCAGATTAAAAGCCACCTGGGTCTCGAGCGAATCGACGTCGATGAAGCGCAGGCTGGAGAGATCGTTTGTATCTCCGGTATCGATAAGTTAAATATTTCTGACACACTTTGTGATCCAGATCATCCAGAAGCGATGACTCCTTTATCGGTGGATGAGCCGACGATCAGCATGACGTTTCAGGTGAATGATTCGCCGTTTGCAGGGCGCGAAGGTAAGTATATTACCACCCGGCAGATCAGGGATAGGCTCGAGAGAGAGTTGCTCTACAACGTCGCGTTGCGCGTTGAACAGGGCGAGACACCGGACAAATACAAAGTCTCAGGTCGCGGAGAATTGCATCTTTCGGTGTTGATCGAGAGCATGCGCCGCGAAGGGTTTGAGCTCGCGGTGTCCAGGCCGGAAGTTATTCTTCATGAAGAAGACGGCGTATTGAAAGAGCCTGTCGAATCATTGGTCATAGATTGCGATGATCAATATCAAGGTTCGGTCATGGAAGAATTGGGTCAGCGTCGTGCAGACTTGCAAGATATGTTACCGGACGGCAAGGGCCGTGTGCGTCTGCAGTTTTTGATTCCTACTCGTGGATTGATTGGTTTTCGCTCTATGTTCTTAAGCATGACCTCAGGCACTGGCTTGATGACTCATGTGTTCGATCACTACGGTGACTACAAGGATATGGATCTGGCTGTACGCTCTAGAGGTGTCCTAGTCTCCATGGTGAAAGGCAAGATTCTAGGCTTCTCGCTATTTAATCTGCAGGACCGCGGCAAACTATTCGTAGGGCCAAACGTAGAGACCTACGAAGGCATGATTATCGGTTTGCACAGTCGCGAGAACGATCTGGCTGTCAACCCAATCAAGGGCAAGCAGCTGACGAACGTGCGTGCCTCAGGAACCGATGAAAATATCGTTCTAACGCCTGCAACTACACATACGCTCGAGCAAGCTATGGAATTCATTGCTGAAGATGAATTGGTTGAGGTGACTCCTGAGAGTATTCGTCTGCGTAAGAAACTGCTTACCGAGAATGAGCGTAAGCGGCATAGCCGTGGAGCTGCAGCGCGCTAGCGTCTCGCGGCTTACTGGCCTAACATAGCTAGTTGCGCCCTTGTTAAAGGGCGTGCATGCTTCTTTAGTTAGAATTAGGCCGCTCCTATGCAGATACTGTACCCCGAACTCAAACCCTATAAACGCCATCAGGTAAAAGTCTCAGGCATGCATGAGCTGTATGTCGACGAGGCAGGTAATGTCGATGGCATACCACTCCTTTTCGTGCATGGTGGCCCTGGTGGAGCTTGTGACGCGAGTTCTCGCCGTTTCTATGATCCTGCTGTCTATCGCATTATAACCTTCGATCAGCGCGGCTGTGGGCGCTCGACTCCTCATGGCGAGCTTGAAAATAACACGACCCAAGACCTAATCGCTGACATCGAAGTCATACGCGAATTCCTCGACGTAGAGAGATGGGTGTTATTTGGCGGCTCATGGGGTTCTACTTTAAGCCTGCTCTACGCGCAGGCATTCCCAACTAGGGTTCTCGCACTTATCCTGCGAGGTATATTTCTTTGTAGGCAGCGTGATTTCGATTGGCTGTATAAGGATGGTGCACGGCGAGTCTTTCCAGATTATTGGGAAGAGTTTGTTGGCCATATTCCAATTGCTGCACGCGACGATCTAATGCAGGCCTATTACGAGAGGCTAACTGGTGATGATGAACTGGCTCGGATGGCGGCAGCGAAACACTGGTCAGCTTGGGAAGGGAATTGCTCCAAGTTACGACCAAGCCCCGAGGCATTGGCAAGCTTTACCAAGCCGCACAATGCGCTAGCGCTGGCGCGGTTAGAGATTCACTATTTCATGAACAAGGGCTTTATTGACGAGAATCACATTTTGGACAATATGCATCTTATTCGTGACATCCCCGGGCGAATTGTCCACGGCCGCTATGATATGGTCTGCCCTCTCGATAACGCGGTAGCATTGCATCGACAGTGGCCGGCGGCGGAGCTTCACATAGTTCGTGAATCAGGTCACTCCGCGTCAGAGCCTGGAACCGTGGATGCATTAATACGCGCAACTCAAGACATCGCTAAGAAGCTCGAAGCTACTTAAGTAGTAGATACTGAAAATTCATCTGTGAGTTCTCAGTATCTCGTGGGCCAAAAGTTGGCGTTAGTGTCAATTCACTTGCTTTTGTCCCACTCGCATGGCCTTTAGAAGGCAATGGTTGCACATCCCTGTGCGGCGCCTAGCGATCAGAAAAATGCTTGAAGCGGCGGTTTTCTGGTCGAAATTTTGGTGGCATACGAGCTAAGAGATTAAAATTTATATCGAGATGTATTATTGGGGGCCGACTAACTAGATCGACCTTCTGCACGGTGATCAAGGGGGTCATGTGATTGCACTTATTCAGCGCGTCAATTGGGCGCAAGTTCATATCGATAGCACGCTGCATGCCGATATTGGCCAAGGCCTGCTTGCGCTGATTGGTATTGAGAGAGAAGACGACGACAAACTTGCGAAGAAGTTGCTCGATAAGATTCTAGCCTACAGGATATTCGCCGACTCGGACGATAAGATGAATCTCGACCTAAAGGATATCGGTGGAGATCTAATGCTTGTGTCGCAATTTACACTTGCTGCCGAGACACAGAAGGGGCGTCGCCCTGGATTCTCTTCTGCTAAACCTCCAGCCCAGGCCGAAGTAATTTACGACAAGCTGGTGCAGGCCGCGCAAGATCAGCATGAATTTGTACGATCTGGAAAATTCGGCGCAGACATGCAGGTTAGTCTGGAGAACGACGGGCCGGTAACGTTTATTCTCAAAGTCTAAGGCTAATCTGGAGCGTCTGCCTCATCCCTTGGTTGGCGTTTCTTAACCATGCGCCCAGCAACAATTCCCACCTCGAACAGCA
>JAESUT010000078.1 GCA_016762995.1 Gammaproteobacteria bacterium
AACGACCGCGCCCGAGGCAGCTACTAATGCGATGCCTAGGTTACCAAGGATGAGAACATGAACAGGCACCATCCCCGGCACAGCGAGAAACATACCAACCAAGGAAGTCAGGATCATCAACAGGACAACTCGTGGCTTGCACATCTCGTAAAAATCGCGCCAGCTGGTAGTGCTAATTTTTGAGGCTATTTCGTTCACAGGTCAACTTTATAAAGCGGAAGGTGGGTTTCTTGAACAGACTATACCAAATATTAAGCCGCGTCCGTCGGTCGTGCTTTCGAAGCGCGGGCATTCAATCATATTTGACTTCGAATCTCAAGATGAATGCCTAGTAGTCATTTGCTGTTTTAGACGTTTTCCTAACAAAACTTGTGCAAAAAACCGTCACTAATAAGACACTGACAGGAAAGTGTCAAAAATGCTTGATTTCGCGCATGTTTTAGGGGTTTTAGGCCCCAGATCACTTGCAGTGAATTCCAATATTCTATAGCATTCCGGTGCGCGTGAGGTGAGCGAAAAATCTTTGAATTCTTGATTAATTTCGAGGCTTTTAGAGAACTTGAGTAGCCTCGTCCAGAGAATAATAATTTACAAGGATAGCAGCGAGTCAAAACTTCCAATCAGGAATATAAATGAGGTCACTCATTGTTAAAACCTGCCGACAAAGTAATGACAAAACGCTTCAATTTTGTTCCTCTGGAACGTGATATACACAAAACTAATTTCCCCTAGCGCTTGGCGATGCTATGTCTCCAAACCGTTAGGGATACGTTTGTAATTTTTTTTAGAAGGAAGGCGGGTTTATGGCTTTAGCGGTCGTTATATTCTTGTTGGTAATTGGATCTGTTATTTTCCACTTTGCCAGCCCCTGGTGGTTCACTGATATCGCAGCTGACTGGGGATCAATTGATTTCACTATCAACATTACTTTCTGGGTGACTGGATTCGTATTTATCGCGTGTAATTTATTTCTCGCCTATTGCGTCTACAAGTTCCGACAAAAAGATGGCCACAAAGCCGTTTATGAACCAGAAAATCACAAGTTGGAAATTTGGCTTTCAGCCATAACAACTGTTGGCGTTGTCGCGATGCTCGCACCAGGCCTGTTTGTATGGGCTAGCATCGTTACTCCACCTGATGATGCAACCGAGTTCGAAGCCATGGGACAGCAATGGCAATGGGCATTCCGCTATCCTGGTGCCGACGGCATCATGGGTTATGCAGATACCCAGCTCGTTACTGAGACCAACCCTTTCGGCGTCAATGTTGACGACCCGAATGGACAAGACGACATAATCGTTGTTGGCCCTGAGATGCATCTTCCGTTAGACAAGCCAGTTAAAGCCTTGCTGCGCTCCAATGACGTATTGCATAACTTCACCGTTCCTCAGTTTCGCGTGAAGATGGATTTGGTTCCCGGCATGATTTCCTACATATGGTTCGAGCCAAACAAGGCGGGCCGTTACGACATCATGTGCGAAGAGCTTTGTGGCATCGGCCATTTCGTCATGCGCGGTGCGGTAATTGTTGAGACTCAAGCCGAATACGACGTTTGGCTTGATGCGCAGCCTACATTCGCGGAAACCCAATCGGTTGCCGCGGCTAACCCAGCTGCTGGCCAAGCACAGTATGCAGTTTGTGCGGCTTGTCACGGCGCACAGGGCGAAGGTAATCAGGCGCTAAATGGACCGAAGCTAGCTGGACAACAAGCTTGGTACATCGAACGACAGCTGAAGTATTTCAAAGAAGGCGTTCGTGGTGGTGAAGGCGACATCAACGGTCAGACAATGGCACCGATGGCGAACATGCTTGCAGACGAAACAGCCATTCGCAATATGGCGGCGTATATCGCGTCTATGCCGGATACACCTGCCACTCCTACCATAACGGGTGCTGATGTGGCCAATGGCGCCAGCATCTACAGCCGCAACTGTGCGGCCTGCCACTTGGACAACGCAGATGGCACTTGGTATACCGATGCACCAAAGCTTGCGGGCATGAGCGATTGGTATTTCGTTACACAAATCAGCAATTTCCGAGCCGGTATCCGTGGCTTGCATCCAAAAGATGACTACGGCGAGCAGATGGTTGGCATGGCGACTGCCATGTCAGGCCTTGAAGAAATTGAAGACGTAGCGGCTTACATCAATACATTGAGATAGCACGCAACAAAAAAAATATTAGATAAGATTGTTAACGAATTTTAGCCATAACTGGCTGATACAAAGATTATAGAGTTAGGAGGATTTAATGGCTTACGTACCATTAGCTGACCAAGATTCCGAAATGGAAATGCATCACCCCCATAGTTGGGTTTCAAAATACGTTTGGAGCCAAGATCACAAGGTTATTGCCATTCAATACGGTGGCATAGCCATCGCAGTTGGGGTTGTTGCGTTGATTCTTTCGCTTCTAATGCGCATGCAGTTGGGTTTCCCAGAGACATTTGACCTGATCGACCCGAGTTCCTACTACCAGTCGGTAACTATGCACGGCATGATCATGGTTGTTTACATGCTAACCGCGTTGTTGCTGGGCGGGTTTGGAAACTACCTAATACCGCTCATGTGTGGCGCCAGAGACATGGTGTTTCCGTTCCTGAACATGTTAAGTGTTTGGGTTTACGCACTGTCGGTAGTTATTCTTATGGCTAGCTTCTTTGTCGACGGCGGGCCAACGGGCGCGGGTTGGACACTGTACCCTCCTCAGGTCTCAATGGCAGGAACGCCAGGCCACGACATGGGCATCATCTTGATGCTGGTCTCGCTAGCCGTGTTCATCGTCGCCTTTACGATGGGCGGACTGAACTACGTAACAACAATTCTTCAGTACCGCTGCCGCGGACTAACCATGATGCGTCTTCCTCTTACGGTTTGGGGAATCTTTATCGCGACAATTCTTGGGCTGTTTGCATTCCCAGCGCTGCTTGTTTCGGCAGTCATGATGCTTTTCGATATGCTGTTAGGCACTAGCTTCTTCATGCCTGCTGTAATCGAGGCAGGTACTCCACTCGATTACAACGGCGGTAGCCCGATCCTGTTCCAGCACTTGTTCTGGTTCTTCGGCCACCCTGAAGTATACATCGTGGCACTACCGGCATTCGGTCTTGTATCCGACGTACTCTCAACCCATGCACGAAAGAATATCTTCGGTTACCGCATGATGGTTTGGGCGATCATCGCGATCGGCGGACTAAGCTTCATTGTATGGGCACACCACATGTACGTAAGTGGCATGAACCCCTACTTCGGCTTCTTCTTTGCAACGACTACATTGATCATCGCGGTACCCACGGCACTTAAGGTGTACAACTGGGTGCTAACGCTTTGGGAAGGCGATATCCGCCTAAACGCGCCAATGTATTTCGCCATCGGCTTTATCTTCACTTTTATCCATGGTGGATTAACGGGCCTATTCCTAGGTAACGTGGTTATCGACTTGCCTCTGTCCGATACCTACTTTGTGGTGGCTCACTTCCACATGGTAATGGGTGTATCGCCAGTACTGGTAATCTTTGCTGCTCTCTACCATTGGTATCCGAAGGTTACTGGTCGTATGTTCCATGAAGGTCTCGCGAAGACTCACTTCTGGTGTACGTTCCTTGGTACCTACTTGATCTACCTACCAATGCACTACCTTGGTTTCCTAGGTGTTCCACGTCGCTATTACGCAATGGGTACGACTGATTTCATCCCAGCGTCTGCGCAAGACCTAAACGTAGTCATTACTTATGCCGCTTTGTTTGTAGGCGCATCTCAGCTACTGTTTTTCATCAACATCTTCTGGAGCCTACGCAACGGTAAGAAATCAGGACCTAACCCTTGGGGCTCCGCCTCTTTGGAATGGCAAACACCTGATACTCCGCCTAAGCATGGCAACTGGGGCGACGAGCTACCAACGGTCTACCGCTGGCCTTACGACTACAGCGTGCCAGGTGCACACCAAGATTTCATTCCTCAGAATGTACCTGAAAGTGATGAGCCGACTGCAGATGAGCAACATTTCGATCCCGATCATGACGCATCCAAGGCAGACACATGAGTCTACTTAAGACACTTACCGAAAAGCCCTGGGAACGAAAGGGAGTAATCGGTGGACCAGATCCGGAGGTTGCTTTCGAGTCGCCCCCGGAGCGTGTCGCTCTAGGATTCTTCCTAACGATTGCCTCGGTGATTTTTTCGATGTTTGGTGTCAGCTACGTCATTCGGATGTCATTACCGGACTGGACTCCGCTGGCCGAACCGTCTCAGCTATGGCTGAACACTGGATTGCTTGTCATCAGTAGTATTCTGTTTCAGTGGGCAAGAAATACAGCTAACGCGGGTAAGCAGAAGAACTTAATAGCCGCCTTTATAGGTGGAGGTGTATTTGCCTTGCTGTTTATAGCAGGACAGATACTTACTTGGGAAAGTTTGCAGGCTTCGGGTTTTTACGTAGCTTCCAATCCCGCCAACTCTTTCTTCTATTTGCTGACAGGTTTGCATATCGTTCATCTATTAGGTGGGCTTTGGGTRTGGAGTAAGAGTTCAATACGATTGCTATTCGGGAGCAAGCCTGAAGATGTACGCCTTAGCATCGAGCTTTGTACCATTTATTGGCACTTCTTGCTGATTGTTTGGTTGGTTATTTTTGCAGTTCTTTCCAATACCTAATAGCTATTTATGTAATTAGGGATTGGAGAAAATAAAGTTTAATTAGAACATTAATAGGAAATAAGAATGAGTGAAGCAGCTATAAGCGGATCAGGCTCGACACTAGCCGACGATTGGAGCGCCGATAAACAGGCCTACCATGTGCCTTGGGGTAAGGCCATGATGTGGATCTTCCTGGTGAGTGATACCTTTATTTTCACTTGCTTTCTAACGAGCTACCTCCATGTTCGGTTATCTACTACCGAGCCATGGCCAGTGCAGAGTGAAATCTTTGCGCTTTCGTTCGGCGGCGACCCTATTCCGCTGATTTTGATCGCAATCATGACCTTTATACTGATTACCAGCTCCGGAACCATGGCGTTGGCGGTCAACTTTGGTTATCAAAGAAATAAAATCAAAACCTTCTGGTTTATGGTTGCTACTGCCGCCTTAGGTGCCTCCTTCGTAGGTATGCAGGCATTTGAGTGGAGCAAGCTGATAGAGGAGGGTGTTAGGCCTTGGACTAACCCCTTTGGAGCGACACAGTTTGGGTCTGTATTTTTTATGATTACTGGTTTCCACGGTTTACACGTAACCGCTGGTGTCATTTACTTGTTAACTGTTGCCTTTAAAGTAAAGAATGGGCACTACGACAAGAAGGGTTATGAGATTGTAGAAATTGCCGGTTTGTATTGGCACTTTGTGGATCTTGTTTGGGTATTCATTTTCGCATTTTTCTACTTATTGTAAGAGGGGACAGGAATGTCATCTGAAGCTGGTCAACAACATCCTCTAGGGATTTATTACAAAGTTTGGATTCTTCTGTTTGTCTTGAGTTCATTCTCATACGCGGTCGATTTCTTTAATGTGCAGGGCGGCATGCGCTGGGGTCTAGTAATCCTATTCATGCTCTTGAAGGCAGGCTTTATCGTCTCGATCTTCATGCACGTCATTTGGGAAAGAATGGCGCTTGTTTTAACCATTCTCGGCCCACCGGTTGTATTGCTACTGCTTATCGGCTTAATGTCGGTAGAAGGTTTCTATATTTCTGGCACACGTTATCAGTATATGGGCCACGATCCAGATGCTGTGGCACTTACCCCAGCAGACATACACGGTGGGGGCGGGGGAGGGGAAGCACACTAGCTTCTCTTTCTCTGCATAAAAAAAGGCCGCTTGATGCGGCCTTTTTTTTCGTCTGTCAAAAATACAAAACCGCTGCCCGCTAGGATTGCTTTCGCAGATTTTCCATAACTGAAGCGGTGTTTGGGCGAACTCCTCTGAATACTACAAATGCTTCGGCTGCCTGTTCTACCAACATCCCTAAACCGTCAATACTTAAACTCGCCCCCTCCTGTTTTGCCCACTGCACAAATAGTGTGTCGGTTGCAGAATACATCAAGTCATAACAGCAGCAACCTGGCGCAATAAGTTTCGCATCTAACTTGGGCATTTCGCCCTGCAAGCTGGAAGATGTTCCATTGATGATCAAGTCAAAGTTTCGACCATTGCTCGCTGCATCTTGCAGCATTTCATACGACATGGCCTCGATTGACGCCATGGATTGCATTTCTTCCACCAAGAGCTCTGCTTTAGATACAGTACGATTGACGATTGTTATCGTGGCCGCGTGTTCATAAACAAGCGCCGCCATGATTCCACGAACTGCACCGCCAGCACCTAGAATAAGCACCCTTTGGCCACTAATAGTCACCTTATTGTTTAATTTAAGGTCGGTTACTAGCCCAACACCGTCTGTATTGTCGCCACGGATGTCTCCATTATCGTCCAGGAATAGCGTATTTACCGCTTGGGCTAACTGCGCTCTATCCGAGCAACTCGCAGCTAATGTAAATGCTCTCCCCTTAAAGGGAACTGTCACGTTTAAACCTCCACCACCGCCGGCAAAGAAGTTTCTAACGAAGTCTTCGAATTCATTTTCTTCTACGGAAATAGCCAGATAGCTCATCACTTGATCCGTCTGCTCTGCAAACATAGAGTGGATCAAGGGTGATTTACTGTGACTCACAGGATTGCCGAGCACTGCATATTTAGACACGGATGATGTTTCTCTTCTTTTTATTTCTATTTTCTTTCAATTCTTTCAATTCTTTCAATTTTTTGAAGACTTCAGCTTAGAAGATTACACCCATTCTCGTGGCTTCAGAAATTCAGCCGTTAGCCTTTCTTCTTCGCTGCCTTTTTCAGGCTGCCAATCATAGATCCAACGCACCACTGGCGGCAGTGACATCAGAATTGACTCAATCCTTCCAACACCTGACTGAAGGCCGAATAGGGTTCCGCGGTCATACACAAGATTGAACTCGGCATAACGGCCACGCCTGTATTCCTGAAACTGTTTATGGTGGTCCGTATAAGCAGTATCTTTGCGCCTATTTACTATGGGCAGGTAGGCATCGAGATAACTATTCGCCATGGATTTAACAAATTCGAAGCTTTTATCAAAACCAAGCTCATTAAAATCATCGTAAAAAAGCCCGCCAATTCCTCGCGGCTCTTGCCTATGTTTGATCTGAAAATAGTCATCACACTGCTTCTTAAACAGAGGATAGTACTGATCACCAAAATTCTCACAGGCATCTTTAGCTTGCTGATGCCAGTGAATACAATCTTCCTCAAAACCATAGTAAGGCGTTAGATCGTAACCTCCACCAAACCACCACGCAGACTCTTCGCCCTCTTTGTCCGCTACAAACATCCTGAAATTGGCATGTGAGGTCGGCACAAACGGGTTACTTGGATGAATCACCAATGAGACTCCCATCGCCTGCCAGGCCCTACCCGCAAGGTCCGGCCTGGTTGCAGTGGCTGAAGCGGGCATTGCATCGCCGAACACATGAGAAAAATTGACGCCGCCTTTCTCGAATACCTCACCACCACTTATGACACGACTTATTCCTGATCCGCCCTTTTCTCGGTCCCATTGATCCGTCTGAAAGTTTGCACTGGGGTCCAGCGCCTCCAACCCATCGCAAATACTGCACTGCAGTTCTAATAGAAATTCTTTGACGTCATTTGGTTTAATCGTGCTCAATCTGCTTCCCTCGCGTATCCTTGTAAATCTTACTTACACCACGCCATCTAGGCCCTAGCTCAGCGAATAATTTCCCCAGAGAGCAAGTCCCGCATTTCAGACGGCTTTGCTGCTTGCCCTAACTCTCCATCAACTATGCAGGCTATCTTATCTGCAAATTTATCTTCAAGTATTAATCTAGATCTAATTTCCTCTTCACCTGCCTCATTCGCTGATGTCGATACTAGCGGCCCCGCGAAAGCAGAGCACAATTCCTGCACCACTGGATGGGCGCTCACGCGCATCGCTACGGATTGGTGACTACCTTTAATCCATTGTGGAATCAGTTGATCGGGGTCTGGAACCAGCCAAGTAATGTGACCAGGCCACGAAGCATTCAGCGTGTCTCTGTGTGCTGAACTCAGTCTACTCACTAGCGGCCCGAAATGATCGATGCTACCAGCGATCACTATCAATCCTTTGTGCACAGGACGACCTTTTAGACTGAGGATTTTACTTACTGCGGCTTCGTTGTAGGGGTCACAGCCAAGGCCCCATACAGCCTCGGTTGGATAAGCAATGATGCTGCCTTGTTTTAGGCTCTGACAAGCTAGCTGGATATTTAGCTTGGTCACAGTCAGGTCTCGCTCACCAATCGGACAACGATGTTGCCCGCAATTGGTCGTATTAACTCAAGGATTTCTGCAATGCCTTGTCTTGGGCTTGCACTTTTTCGCTGTTTGCTGCGCGCTCGGCTATTACTCTGTCAGCCAAGTCTGCATCCGCGAGCGACAGAATCTGGGCAGCCAGATAAGCTGCATTCTTCGCTCCCGTTTTACCGATCGCAACAGTGGCAACGGGGATACCTGCTGGCATTTGAACCGTAGAAAGTAACGCATCCAGTCCGCTGAGTGGACCTGAGTCTATCGGCACGCCAATTACTGGAACTGTAGTATGTGCAGCGGTTGCACCGGCTAAGTGAGCAGCAAGGCCGGCACCGGAGATAAATACCTTACATCCACGCTCCACTGCGTCACTTATATAGGCTTGAGTGATGCTAGGCGTTCGGTGTGCCGAGGTGATTTTAATCTCATAGTTGATCTGCAGCTGCTTCAGAATTTCTGCTGCAGATTGCATTGTAGTTAGGTCACTTTCTGACCCCATTAGAATGGCGACAAACGCTGTGCTCATAGTGATTGAATCCTAGGATTTGCTGAATGGGAAAACTACATCAGACCGCGAATCTATGCAAGAAAACTAGACTAACGGCTAGCCCAACCTAAAGTAACGACCGCCCTCTTGTCGAATCAAACCCGCGGCTTCTAGTTTAATAAGTTCGGTATTCAGCTCCGGTATGCGGAGCCCACACTCGCTTTGTATCGCCTGAAATAAACAACCATGGTAATCAATCGCCCTTAACGATACGTACTTGGACTCCAGGTTACTCTTTGGCTCTAGCATCCGAGCCCGGGTTTTATCTTTTAGCTCTTGATGGAGTACGGCACACTCCTCCAAAATGTCTTCAGGCCCTTCTACTAATTTGGCTCCCTGTTTTATTAGCTGGTGGCAGCCGCAGCTCTGAGGGCTGGCAATCGGGCCCGGCACGGCATATACATCTCGGTTCTGCTCCATTGCCAATCGAGCGGTTATTAGCGATCCACTCTTTGTATTCGCCTCAACCACTAACGTGCCGAGTGCCATTCCACTAATGATTCTATTCCTTCTAGGAAAGTTACTAGGATAGGGAAGTGTACCAATTGGAAATTCCGACACCAGAGCTCCGTTCTCGACTATCCGCTGCGCTAGTTTTTTGTTCTGGGAAGGATAGATTCTATCGATTCCAGTACCCAATACAGCGATAGTTTTCCCGCCGCTGTCCAAAGCACCCTCGTGTGCCTTGCTGTCGATTCCCGATGCCAGCCCACTGCAGATTTGCAGCCCTGCTTGACTTAATTCTTGAGCCATCCAATAAGCATTCCTCTTCCCATAAGTGGTTGCACTGCGGCTTCCTACGAGGGCGAAGTGTCGTCCCCCCAGTGCACTCAGTGAGCCCCTCACAAAAAGCATTGGTGGTGCAGAATCTATCTCTCGCAGCAAACTAGGATAGTGATGTGATTCATAGCAGACTAAGTGGTTTCTATCTTTACCAGCCCATTCTACTGCCACCTGGGTACTTCTTTGRCAGAGGATTTTGCTACTTGTGCTGCATAGTAATTCTATTTGCGCATCGTCAAAGCCGAGACTTTGAAGCTTTGAGGGCGACACTTTCATCAACATTTTGGCCGACCCGAACTTTTTCAGAAGTTTCGAGATTGCCGGGATAGGTAGCTTCTTGCTATTAATCAGGGTCAAGTAGTACAGACAAGTATCTGGGTCCATTGTTCATCCATGAGYGATTGGATAGGACGGCACTTCAAAGCACATAGCCCAGCTATAACTGGGCTCTGAGAATTATCTAGCCTAAGAGGTAGTCTAGTAGATGAATAACGCGCAGACGTAGTTTAGGGGCTAACTACTTCGTTAAAGAGTTCAACGGGCTCGGTACTGGTGAGAATTACAGCGTAGCTCAATCGATCGAAGGTCTTATAAACCAACAAGGTTCCCACGCCGTTGCCCGGGATAGTCAGTCTGTCCTGATTGAACAGAGTTMGCATCCTTTCGCGGAAGGGMATCTTCTCCCGCTCAATCTCATCAACCAWGCGAGTGCCTTCTTTTTCAATTGACAATATATCACCAACTACTAGGTTGTCTTCGTTGCCGAGATTAATGACAACCGTATCTAGCTGCGAAGCAAGAGACTCTGCGCCTAGAAAGGCCACAATTTGACCAGACAGCTCGGTGCTTGGTTCAGTTGGGAATATGGTGGCATTGATGCTTGATTCTTCTCTTATTAGTAAGCGGTCACCAGCCCGGATCTCCTTTGCACTGTTGTTCACCAGCAACTTTCTCATGTCCGGGGCGATGTTTTCGATGATACTGGCAAAGCCCAGATATTCAACCTCCAACCCRAGCACTTCCTCTTSWGTAGTRCTAAAAAGRCCGAACGCGCGCTTCTTTACCTCCCCTTCTCCATAGTAGGTGCGACCAACACGATAAAGTTCGAAGGACGTTGTCCCTAAGAGAAAAGGTCCGCGGGCGAATATTTCGTCACCTGTACCTATCACTAGATTGTTGCCTACATTCGCAACAATATAAGGTGCCGCTTCCAATTCGGCAGGGTTGATAATCCTATTTCTAGTAAAACTGTTCTCGATAGACTCCAATGGAATAGCAGGAATAGCGCTCTGCAGAGCTTCTACTCGAATCTGAGGAGAAAGTAGTTCTACGTTGCGATCGCCTCGCTGCACAAAAATACGCGGTGTTCCGCCCAATATACTGAGTTTCAGGGTATCACCAGGATAGATAAGATCAGGGTTATCTAAGTACTTATCCGGCTGCCAGATGTCAACCCAACGTTCAGGATCTTGCAAGAACTGGCCTGCAATTTCCCATAACGTGTCGCCTTCTTCCACAATATAGGTCGTAGGATAGTCAGCCACGAGCATACTTGTTTGGCCATGCGCAGACATCAATGTGCTCAAACTAACTATGCTTATGGCCAAAGCTAATAGTAGTTGTCTGATTTCCAAATTTTTCATTCTTAGTCTTCCGCGCTAAAAAGCGTTGAGTTCCTATGTTAGCAATACGGTATAATTATCACTAGAAGCAGTTCACATACTGCGTCACACTATTTCTGCAGGCTTCACGACCATGTCAATTTTACAAATTCTGGAATTTCCTGACCCCAGACTAAGAAAAATAGCCGAACCCGTTACTGTTTTCGACGAAAAGCTAGAAGTCTTGATCGAAGATATGTTCGAAACAATGTACGAGGCCGAAGGTATTGGGCTYGCCGCAACTCAGATAAACGTACATAAACGTCTATTGTTGATAGATGTATCGGAGGATCGGGATGGTCCTCAAGTATTTATTAACCCAGAAGTCGAAATTCTTGAGGATGAGCTATCCGAATATGACGAAGGCTGCCTCTCCGTGCCGGGTTTTTATGAAACAGTATCCCGTCCTCGCGCAGTTAAGATAACAGCACAAAACGCCAAGGGTGAGAAGTTCGAACAAGTGGCCGAAGGCATTCTTGCAACCTGTATTCAACATGAGATAGATCATCTTAATGGCAAGTTGTTTGTCGACTATCTCAGCACATTAAAGAGGCAGCGGATTCGCGCTAAGCTCGAGAAAGAACATAAAAAGTCTGCCTGAATAAATGAAAAAATTRCGACTCTGTTTTGCAGGAACACCTGYYTTCGCTGCTGCGCATCTGCAGGCATTGCTGRAGGCMGGTCATCATGTGGTCGCGGTGTACACTCAGCCTGACCGCCCGGCTGGCCGCGGCAAGAAATTACAAGCTAGCCCCGTCAAGCAAACCGCTATTGAGAATGATCTCCCCGTTTTTCAACCATCAAGCCTAAAACCCTTAGAGGAAACTGAAAAGCTAGCCTTACTCGACTTAGACTTGCTGGTCGTAGTTGCCTACGGACTAATCCTTCCAAAAGCCATACTCGATGTCCCAAGACTTGGCTGCCTAAATGTACATGCATCATTGCTGCCCCGTTGGCGCGGCGCTGCTCCAATCGAGCGCGCACTGCTAGCAGGCGACAAGGTATCGGGTGTCACTATTATGCAGATGGACGAAGGGCTGGATACTGGCGCCATGTTGGATAAGGAACCTGTTGAGATCAGCGCTGCCGATAACCGTATCGACCTAGAAGATAAACTACAAATGGCGGGCCAAGCGGCTCTTATAAGAACCCTTGGCAACTTAGAGAAATATCAGTCTGAGGCCACGATTCAGAATGATGAAGATAGCAACTACGCCGCGAAGTTAGAAAAATCCGAAGCGCTTATTGATTGGCACCTCAGCGCACCGGAGATAGATCGTCAGATACGCGCGGGAATCGGAAGAAACCCTGCCTATACAATATTGAATGACCAGCGTCTGCGCATTCTTGAAGGATCTGTGTCCGTAGAAAATTACAATGCGAAAGCAGGGCAGATAGTAGAAAGTCATAAAGCACATTTCACTGTTAACTGCGGCTCTGGAGCACTGAATATATATCGAGTACAACTGCCAGGGAAGAAACCGGCAACTGTAAAAGACATCAACAATTCCCGTCCGGAATTATTTTCTAACCACGTTACATTTGACCAAAAGCAAACAAATTAGAATGAGTAATAGCCGAGCCATAGTTGCAAAGATACTCTGCTCCCTACTCAGCGATCGTGGCTCTCTTAATACACTGCTGAGTAATCACAAAGACCACCCAGAATTTGGCCTGATCCAAGAGAGCAGCTACGGTTGCTGCCGCTGGTATTTCGCCCTGGAAGGCTTACTCGAACAACTACTCAACAAGCCTCTCAAGAAGCAGGATTTAGATATTAAATGCCTGATGATTTGTGCGCTATATCAGTTGAGAGAACTAGAGGTTGCTGAGTATGCCGTTATCAATGAATCTGTCTCTGCGGTCAAGATCTTCAAGAAACCATGGGCGAAAGGTTTGGTGAATGCTGTCTTGCGGGGTTATCAGCGAAAAAAAGATGAGCTAGAGCTGGCCTTAACTACCAGCCAGCCAAATAGAGATCTCGCCTTTCCGAGCTGGTTAGAATCAGAAATTAACGGGCAATGGCCAGAACAGGCATTAACTGTATTCCAGAACAGCAACCAGCGCCCGCCTATGACCCTACGGGTTAACCTCGCTAAAAATACCCGTGAGCAATACCTTGAAGCACTAAGCCAGAACGGCATTGGTGCTAATGCCGGTAGCTTGGCTGATTCGGCTCTGTATCTGGATAAACCAGCTCCGGTTACCGACTTGCCGGGGTTCGCCGAGGGCAAGGTAAGTGTGCAAGATGAGGCTTCGCAGCTGGTGCCTAAACTGCTTCAACTCGAACCGGGCCAGCGCGTCCTCGATGCCTGTGCCGCTCCAGGAGGTAAGAGCTGCCATATTCTTGAAAGTGAGCACTCACTTACTAGCTTAACCTCCATAGATATGACCCAGTCAAAGCTCGACCGAATACGAGAAAATTTTGAAAGGCTGGATCTCGAGTCGAGCTTAGTGGCTGCAGACGCTAGCGAAATTGAGGCATGGTGGGATGGCAAGCAATTCGACCGCATTCTTCTCGATGCTCCTTGCTCGGCAACTGGCGTCATTCGCAGACACCCCGATATCAAATTGCTACGCAGGCCCGAACAGATCAAAGCCTTGGAAGAAATTCAGTCCAGCCTGCTGGAGAAACTGTGGATGTGCCTCAAACCTGGAGGCCTACTGCTCTATACCACTTGTTCTCTGCTACGGCAGGAGAACGAAGACACTATTAAGCGCTTTCTCGATTCTACCGATAGCGCTAAATATGAAGCCATAGCAGCCGATTGGGGAGTAGAATGTGCTTTCGGTAGGCAGCTTCTGCCCGGCACAAATTCAGGCCCTGATGGCTTCTTCTACGCGGTGTTACGAAAAGAGCTCGCATAGAATTTCTAGAACCGTACGTTCGATCAATAGTGTAAGGCCAGCATGAAAATAATTATCCTCGGCGCCAACCAGGTTGGCAGCGCTCTAGCCGAAACCCTGGCGAATGAAGCCAACGACATCACGGTTGTCGATGCAGACACCGAGAAGCTCCGCGAACTCAAAGACCATATCGAYATAGGCACCGTRGCCGGCCACCCTTCTCTRCCTGATGTTTTGGAGAAAGCAGGGGGCCATGATGCCGACATGATCATTGCGGTAACCGAAAGCGACGAAGTTAAYATGGTCGCCTGYCGCGTSGCYTACTCGCTGTTCCAAACTCCAAAGAAGATCTGCCGCATTCGYGCCTCTTCTTATCTMRTKWCAGATAARTTRTTCGGCCAACACGGTATTGCCGTGGATACTGTTATCAGTCCRGAGCTRATTGTCTCTAGCGACATYGAACGCTTRYTAGACYTRCCYGGYTCRTTRCAGGTATTAGATTTTGCCGATGGTAAAGTGCAACTCGTCGCAGTAAAGGCATACTACGGCGGCCCACTTGTGGGCCAAGAAATTCGTTTACTACGCCAGCACATGCCTTCGGTAGACACTCGTGTAGCAGCTATCTTTCGCAAGGATCGACCGATTATTCCTGAGGGCTCGACAGTAATAGAAGCAGATGACGAAGTCTTTTTCGTAGCAGCACAGAAAGATATTCGCGCATGCATGAGCGAGCTGCGACGCATGGACAAACCGTATAAACGGTTAATGATCGCCGGCGGTGGCAATATCGGCATGCGCCTAGCTGAGAGTGTTGAGGATCGCTATCAAGTTAAGATTATTGAGAGAGACCTAGACCGGTGTTCTTTAATCTCTGAAACACTAAACCACGCCATCGTGCTAAACGGCGAAGCATCTCAGCGCGACCTTCTAATCGAAGAAAATATTTCTAATACCGATGTGTTTCTCGCACTTACCAACGACGACGAAGCAAATATCATGTCCTCTCTTTTAGCTAAAAGGCTAGGCGCAAAAAAGGTCATGACGCTTATCAATAATCCCGCCTACGTCGATCTTGTGCAAGGCGGCGAAATCGACATTGCTATTTCTCCACAACAGGCAACGATTGGAAAGTTACTCGCGCACGTTCGACGCGGCGATGTGGTCAATGTGCATTCTCTACGCAGAGGGGCCGCCGAGGCGATGGAAGCGATCGCTCATGGCGATGAGGCTTCATCCAAGGTAGTGGGACGAGCTATCGAAGATATCGATTTGCCAGAAGGTACAACGATTGGGGCAATCGTCCGCAACGATGAAGTGCTCATTGCTCATGACAACATTGTCGTCAAAGCCGACGATCACGTAATCCTATTTCTTGTCGATCGTAAACGTATTCCTGAAGTAGAACGGCTGTTCCAAGTTGGTTTCAGCTTTTTCTAAAAAACTAGAATAACTATGCACGCGTCAATCATTATTAAAATACTGGGTATATTGCTAATGCTCTTTAGTGCGTTGGGCAATTTGCCGCCATTGCTCGTCTCGTATATCTATGCAGATGGTATGGCGAACGTCTTTATTAATTCACTACTCATTATTTTTAGCACTGGTTTCTTGATGTGGCTGACAACGATGAGGTCGCGCACAGAACTCAGCACGCGAGATGGTTTTTTAGTCGTTACTCTGTTTTGGGTAGTGCTGGGCACTGCCGGCTCATTGCCCTTTATTTTCTCCTCTGCTATAGAATTATCCATAACCGATGCGGTTTTCGAATCGCTTTCCGGGCTTACCACCACCGGCGCTACAGTGATATCCGGTCTTGATGATTTGCCCAAGTCWATTCTATTCTAYAGACARCAGCTTCARTGGCTGGGCGGAATGGGYATCATCGTRCTAGCCATGGCAYTGCTGCCAATGCTTGGTATTGGCGGGATGCAGCTCTACCGAGCTGAAAGCCCGGGGCCTGTAAAAGACAATAAGTTAGTACCTCGACTGGCGGAAACGGCAAAGGCGCTTTGGTATATCTATCTCACATTGACGGTTGTTTGCGCGCTCGCGTACTGGCTTGTTGGCATGGACCTATTCGATGCGATTAGCCACAGTTTTACCACCGTAGCGATTGGCGGCTTCTCTACACATGACCTTAGTCTCGGCTATTTTGACAACTCTGCTGTAGATATCGTTGCCATCATATTCATGTTTATCGCGGGCGTAAATTTTGCCCTGCACTTTACCGCGTGGCAGAGAAGAAA
>JAESUT010000079.1 GCA_016762995.1 Gammaproteobacteria bacterium
CGTCCCGCGTCAGCCAATGGGAGTGGTCCCATCCAGACCTTGGCAGGGTTTCAAAAGCGCGCGTCTGCGAAAATTCTTCTGCACTGTCCCAGACAGTTACCGTGCCGCTGGCGAACCGAACATGCGGATAATTCAGAGAAGCCGCCCATGCCTCAGGATCTCGCGCGTTGAAGCCAAGCATAAACGCATCCATAGCTCCCATCGCCTCGGCAATAGCTTCCTCTTCCTCCGCGGCTGTTTGTGCTGCTGCACCAAAACTCACAATGCAGGCTAAAACTGCAATGCTGATTTGTTTTACGAAATGATTGGGAACAACAAAGAAATGATTCACAAGGCCACCGTCTATTCGATAAAGATAATTCAGAATAGCAGGGAAAGTAATTGAAGAGAAGATTGCACAGCCTTCTTACACCCCTGTCTAGGAGATAGCAGTTTCGCCTGACCTTTCTTGGCTGGGCAGATGACCAACTTTAACCCACAGCAGAGTCTCTTCTTCAACATAGGGCGTGTGCACGCTCATGTGCGGACTGCGTATCCAGGTGCCGGCAGGATAACGCCCATGCTCATCGATAAACTCACCGCTTACAACATAGATTTCCTCACCGCCCATATGCACATGCCGATGGAATTGTTCTCCCTTCGGCCAATGCACGAACGCGACTGATTCGGTTTCGAACTGATGCAGAGACAGCACTTTTAGATTCCCCTGTCCGAGCAGCCAGCTCGCCTTGTTCGTATCAATACATACATGGCTATCGTCACCACTCGAGAACTGATGTAGCTTTACTAGGATCTCACACCCTTTGTCGCTAAAAGGAGAATGACTAAAGCCCTCAGGATTTCTGATGTAGGTTCCCGCTCCGTAGTCGCCGGTCTCGTCAGAAAAAGTGCCAGATAGCACTAATATTTCCTCGCCAAGCGGATGGCCATGTTCTGAGAATTTCGCGCCCGCATCGTAACGCACAATGCTAGTCGCATGACCGCGCTCGGCATCTTCGCGAGCCAGGGGTTTGCGCCACACACCAGGTTTAGGGCTCGCCACCCAATCCTGCGCGTTGCTCTCGATAACAATCCTCTCTCGAAAATCCATGTTTATCATTTTCTTTCTCAATTTTTTTTCTGCGAATTAGCTAACGCTAGAAATCATCGAACGCCAGTTCAACGTAGCCGCCGTTGATAGCGTGCTCCCTCATCTGCAAGTAAATGCCCCTCACGAACAGATAATCATCTCCTATTATCAGATCATCGAATGGCAAGTAGTCTGCGCGCCTATCGGTGCTCTTCGTTGCCAGTAGACTATTTCTAGTAGACACATGATCGATAGCCGGGATGGGATCAACTACGGCGTCCACACTAAAGCCGAACGCGTCTCTCGCTGTGCTCGGCCCAATAACCGGTAGCACAAGATAGGGCCCAGGGCCTACGCCCCAGTGTGCGAGCGTCTTGCCGAAGTCCTGCCTGTTCTTCTTTAGATCGAGAGCTGAATTCGCCACGTCGAATAAGCCAACCACACCCACAGTGCTATTCACGGCAAATCGCCCAAAGTCTTTCGCTGCTTGCGCAAAGTTCAGCTGCAGCAGATCGTTTATGCCGACCCGTACGTCATCCAAATTATTGAAAAAATTTTTGACGCCGGACTTTGCAACGATCGGCGTGTAGTTGTCATAGCCACTCGCCAAGGGTCTCAGTATCACGCGATCCAAAGCGACATTAAAACCAAARGTGACGCGATTTACCTTCTCAAACGGATCATGCTCTGTAGCGGCATACGCCGAYGAGCAAGTCAGCARCAAGAATAAAAAAATTGCCAAAGCCATGTCGAGGGGTYGCGACAAKCGCTGCGATGGCAATTCAAGGAGAGCTTGAAACCTTGGAGTTACTGYATGTTTGTGTCTAGTAGTCATAGTATTTTCCTTAAWMTCYGYYCGCACTTACTGAGCTACGRACTTCTCCAAAACCTCTTATTCAATTTTGTTACACTTAGTTATTAGACCGGTCTATTATTAATGRCATCAAAAAAAAGGCAGCCTARCGTGAAAAGAAGAACTTCATGAATACATCGAGAGGTTCGCGGCTCTTCTCAAGCTTCATCTTCATGATCGCGCCCATCCATGAATTCATTAACACTTGGGCCGCCTCGCAGGGCCGTAAATGTCCCAGATTCAACTCATTACTTTCCAATCGTAGTAAGCACTCACTAACCTGATCAACCATCTCTGTAGAGAGCTCGCTTATCTTGATGCGCATATTTTCATTAACGTCGGCTATCTCCTGAGACAAATTCCCCATCAAGCAACCTTGGCAGTAACCTAGGTCACCAAAGTGATCGACATTATTCTGAAAGAAGGTCTTCAACTGTTGGTAGGCAGTCATCGACTCGTCCAGCAATAACGCCTCTAGGGCCGCATAGTTTCCCTTGTGATACTGCTCTACAACCTGGAGAGCAAAATCTTCCTTGCTCTCAAAATAGTGATAAAACGAACCCTTCGGTATTCCAGCGTGTTTCAAAATGTCGTTCAAACCAACGCTGTTAAAACTGCTAGTAATGAACAGCTCCTGCCCAACAGTGATAAGTGAGCTCCGGCACTGATTAAACTTCTGTTCGTCTCGCGTTCTAGCCATGTGGAGTATATTAGACCAGTCTATTATTTATAGCTAGCTTTTTCTCTCATCAACCACTTAATGGCGAATTGTGCCAATAGCATTGGTCATTAAATCGCTTAAATATCATCAAGCTGTTGTTTTAATTCGGATTAATTTATTGGCTTTGTTCTTGCTATAGGTATTGCTAGTGCGATTTGGCGTGATGGTTTTCGCTGCCGACCAAGGCTCGCTACCGGAGGAAAAGCAATTGTAACCTTGCACGGACTGGAGCCGTCTAAAGGACGAAGTAAATAAGAGACACAAACTAGCAAGGCAAGGTCGCCTCGATGAACGATTGCCGAGACACCATTTTCAAACTAATAAAAACGAGACAATGAGTTAACGCGTGAAAATATCCGATACATCCTCACAAGACGTAATACTTGAACCGAAGTCGAATACCAAAACATTACTGGTCACAGGCTCTGCATTACTCGCACTAGCAATTGGCGGCTGGTTTACCGCTCCCACAATTTCTCGCTGGAGTCAGGCGCAGGAATCTGTGTCTGGCGAACGCTTGCGTACCGCAATTGTTAGCCAAGGCGATTTTGTTCGAGACATTTCCGTACAAGGTCGAGTTGTCGCCTCCATCAGCCCTACTCTGTATGCCACTCAATCCGGCACGATCACCTTTGAAGTCGAATCAGGCGATTCCGTCCACTCGGGACAAACTATCGCCACAATCGATAGCCCAGCGTTACAGAATCAATTGCTGCAAGAACAGGCAAGGCAATCATCCTTGCAGGTCGAACTGGAAAGACAGCGCATTACCTCCAGACAGGAACAACTGCAGAGTCAGAAAGCCGAAGACTCGGCGGCAATCAACTTGAGAGCAGCGCAGCGAGAAATGTCCCGCGCAGAAACCGCATTCACACAGGGCGCGATGACAGCGGTGGACTATGAGAAGGCGCAGGACGATCTGCAGACCGCCGAACTACTACACAAACACTCCCTGTTAGACACCGAGTTAGACGCAGAACGTCTTGAGTTTGAATTGCAGACCCGGCAGCTCGACGTCGAGCAACAGGAACTCTTAGTAGATGATCTTCGTCGCCAAGTCGAAGAGCTGATTATCGCCTCTCCTGTTAATGGCATCGTCGGAAATCTTGCAGTCGATCAGAAAACCAATGTCGCGAAGAACCAAGCCGTTCTTTCGGTCGTGGATCTCACCGCGTTCGAAATCGAGGTTCAAATTTCAGAAAGTTATGCAGACGACCTTGCTATCGGTATGCAAGCCGAAATTCGTGCTGGATCTCAGACCTATGATTCAACACTGGTCGCGGTTTCTCCGGAGATCATCAACAACCAAGTAACCGGCCGTGTGCGTTTCAATGAAAAAGTGCCCGAAGGCCTTCGACAGAACCAGAGACTGACAACTCGTATATTACTCGAAGAAAAATTTGACGTAACCATGGTGCAACGCGGCCAATTCTTCGACAGCGGCAACGGTCGCATTGCCTATGTAGTCGAAGACGGTATCGCGAGACGTCGTTCCATAACAACTGGCGCAACCAGCCTCAGCAGTATCGAAATACTACAGGGGCTAACACCGGGAGAAACCATTGTGATTTCCAGTACCGATTTATTTAACAGTGCGGACGCCGTACTCATCAACAATTAACGAGGCCAAGCAAATGCTAGACATGACGAAAATTCGTAAAGTTTTCCGTACCGATATGGTTGAGACTTGTGCGCTAGATGAATTCTCACTCACTGTCGATCAGGGCGAGTTCGTGACCATAACCGGACCCTCCGGTTGTGGTAAGACGACCTTCCTAAACATCGCCGGTCTACTGGAGACACACACCTCAGGTCAATATCTACTCGACGGTGTAGATGTCTCTCAGCTTCGCGACTATGCGAGAGCGAAGCTTCGTAATCAGAAAATTGGCTTCATCTTCCAGAGTTTCAACTTGATGCCAGACCTAAACTTGTTCGACAACATAGACGTACCACTGCGATATCGCGGAATGAAGAGCGCGGAGCGCAAGGAAAGGGTCGATAAGGCGCTAGATTCAGTGGGGCTATTCGCCAGACGAAAGCATGTGCCGGCCCAGCTTTCCGGCGGCCAGCAGCAACGTGTAGCGATCGCTAGAGCGTTGGTTGGTGAGCCGCTTTTCTTGCTCGCAGATGAACCCACTGGAAACCTAGATTCCAACACAGCAAAGGGAGTGATGGCCTTGCTTGAGGAGATAAATGCAAACGGCACAACGATCATTATGGTGACTCACGATCAGTCTCTCGCCGAGCAGTCCAAACGCAACATTCATATTCTCGATGGACGCATCAGCAATGAGTCCACTCGAGAGCTTGAAGAAGCGGCAACAGCAGCCTAGGAGGAAATATCCATGTTCTTTTACTACCTTCGTCTCAGTGCGCTTAGCTATCGCAGGAATCCAATACTTAGCAGCCTGATGGTATTGGCCATCGCTATCGGTGTTGGCGCCTACATGGTTATATTCACACTCAACTATGTGATGGGCGGCAACCCAATTCCACAGAAGAGCGCACAGCTATTTCATGTACAGATCGATAGCGGCAACCCGAACACGCAAGATGATCCGCCAACTCAGCTCACCTATCTCGATGCAACGGCACTGACTCAGGACGGTTCGGCGTTTCGTCAAACGGCTACGTCGAAATTCGGTGAAATTCTCGAGCCTATCGATGACGAGGTTCGGCCCTTCTCTGTCGTTGGACGCGGCACCTCAGCCGACTTCTTCCCCATGTTCAATGTGCCCTTCCTGCACGGCACGCCGTGGGATGAGTCTGCAGATCGCAACCTGCAGCAAGTTATAGTTATCACCAAGGAGTTAAACGAGCGCCTCTACGGCGGCGACGACTCGACCGGAAAAACCCTGCGTTTGGGTGGTTACAACTTTCAGATCGCCGGCGTCCTAGATGACTGGGCGCCAGTACCGAAATTCTATGATGTAAACAACAACGCCTTTGAAGGTGGCGAGGAAGTATTCATTCCTTGGAACCTAATTACATCGCTAGCATTCTCACGATATGGAAACACCAATTGTTGGAAAGCACCGGAAGAAGGAATCGACGGCTTCCTAAATTCTGAGTGTGTCTGGATACAGTACTGGGTGGAACTACGCGATAGCAACGAGGAAGCAGACTACCTGCAGTTCCTGAACAACTATGCGGCACAGCAGAAAGAGTTTGGTCGGCTGCCACGAGAGATGAACAATGCACTGTTTGATGTCGAGGAGTGGCTGTCAGAGCAAGAGGTCTTGCCAGACGAAACCAAGATCCTCTCGGCACTCGCTGCGATGCTTTTGGCAGTGTGCCTGTTAAATACGATCGGCCTGCTGCTCTCGAAATTCCTGGGCAAGTCGGGCGAGATCGGTGTGCGTCAAGCCTTGGGCGCTCACAAAGGCTCACTCTTTTTACAGCACATAATCGAGGCTGGCTTCATCGGCCTGCTCGGCGGCTTGCTCGGCTTGGTAGTTGCCGCGGCTGGTCTCGAGGGAATAAAAATCATACTCGGTGAAGACCTGATGCGCACCGATTGGATTCAACTGAACCCTACTGTTGTTGCCATAACTCTGTTGCTGGCGGTCTTCGCTACTATTGCTGCCGGTTTCTATCCTATCTGGCGCGCATGCAACATCAATCCAGCAATTCATCTAAAGACACAATAGTAATCGTACTCAGATTCTGGAGTTAGAACATGGAAATCAGCCCAATACTACGCGCACTAATCCGCAACAAACTCGGCGTCATTCTCATCGCCTTGCAGATTGCATTCACTATGACGGTCATGGTCAATGCCGTATTCATAATCATCGAACGATCCAAAGCGATGGCGAGACCCAGCGGCCTAGATGAACCGAATATGTTCTATCTAAGTAGCACCGGGTTTGGCGATCAGTTTAACTCCGAGGTCACCGAGCAGGATGATCTGCAACTGCTGCGAAACACACCAGGCATCATCGACGCTGCTCCCATCAATGCGATTCCGGTAAGTGGCAGTGGCTCGTCCGATGGTTTGAGATTGGAGAATAACCCCACTCTCCCAATAGTTGCAGCGGCGGTCTATTACACCGACGAACACGCACTCAACACCATGGATCTCGAGCTGATTGCTGGCGAGAATTTTAACCAAAATGACGTGCTGCATAAGCGATCTAGCGAAGGACGAGGCTATTCTAAAGCGGTGGTAAGCTTGGCTCTGGCCGAAGAGCTTTTCCCCGAAGATGGGCATAGCGCGGTCGGYCGCATTTTTTATAGCGGCATTCACCCTGTGCAAATTTCCGGCATTGTAGAAACCCTTCAAGCACCTTGGCCTAGCTCAAGCATGGTGGAACGAGCCATGATCGTACCGTTGAACTTTATCAGCTCAACATCTACCTACCTCATCCGCACCGAGCCCGGCGAGCGAGATCGACTCATGGTCGAGACGGAGGAAATTCTTGCCTCCAACAACCCAAACAGAATTATCCGAGGATTGAAGTCTATGGAAGAGACGCGCGCAGAGAGTTATAGGCTMGACTCGGCAATGGCTACGATTCTTCTGACTGTCATAGTGGCACTAGTATTCATCACCTCGATGGGTATTGCCGGACTTGCCGTATTYGGCATCAACCGACGCCGCAAGCAGATCGGCACGCGCCGTGCGCTGGGTGCCACCCAAGGAGAAATTTTGCGCCACTTCATGATAGAGAACTTCTTTATTTCCGGCGTAGGAGTAATGTTAGGCGCCGTGTTTACCATTGGCTTCAGCATCATGCTTTCCTCGCTGTTTGAATCGCCAACTATGGCTTGGTATTACACGCCTCTGGGCATGATTATTTTGCTCCTCATCGGGCAGGTCGCTGTCCTCGGTCCCGCAGCCCGCGCCGCCCGAATCCAGCCGGCGATCGCGACCCGCTCTATCTGATTTTTGTACTGAAAAGTACATAACCATCTGCTAAGCTGGGCRCTCCTCSMAAAAGAGCGCCTAGCTTATGTCTAGAACTAAGTCACGACTCTGTCTTTTTGTAGCCGCCAGTCTCATCGCCCTTTTGCATCTCCCCGCGCAGGCCGCGGATGAGGTTCAGATACTAAGCAACAAAATGGCCATCGCRGAAGCGCTCGCCCAGTATCCCTATCGCTGGGACTCCAAAAGTACTCACTCCTTTGCCGATCTATTTACTGAAGACGCCGTAATGGAAAGGTGGCGAAAAGGCACCTTAATAGAGGAATCTCGACTGCGGGGAAGGACCGCCATTTTTGAATACGCAGAAAATGCTCATACTGGCCATCTAGCAGACAGACAAACCCGGCACCATTTCTCGAACCTCGTTTTTCTGGAGATTTCTAACAAAAATGCCGTCACAGAAAACATGGCCTTGATCACTCATCAAACTGCAGAAGATACAGTTGCTCGAATCTCTAGCTCCGGCATCTATCGCATCACCTGGGAAAAATCTGCAGACGAATGGAAGATCGCGAAGCGAATTCTCTTCGTCGATAGCTTTCCCACCAAATTGGCGACTTCGCGATAGATTGTTAAAAAATGCGATGGAGTCGATAGACTGAAAGAGTAGTCACGCTATGATGGAGAGATAATGTCTTCCTACCTAAGCGAATGCGGTTAGCCAATTTTAAGTATTTTCAAGACCACACAACAATGAAAAAACAAATCCTATTTGCTCTTTGTCTACTCTCAACCCCGTTACTAAACGCTGTAGCCGAAGCAGCTGAGAATGGCTGGATCAGAGGCAGCTGCGAGAGCGGTTCTAGCCTCTATCGCTGGACGGACGGTAATCGCTACGAGGGCCAGTGCCTAAATAACTCCTTCCAAGGCCAGGGCACGCTCACTCTAGTGAATGGCGACCGTTACGAGGGCCAGTTTCGGAATGATCAAAAGAACGGTCGGGGCGTGTATTTCTTCGCCAGTGGCGATCGCTATGAAGGACAGTTCACAAATGGACGCCGGCATGGCCAAGGCGTACTAACCCGCACAAACGGCGAGCGCTACGTTGGTCAGTACCAAAGCGGCAAGAAGACCGGTCGTGGTAGCTTCTATTTTCTGAATGGTGACCGCTACGAAGGCAATTGGAAGGAAGACCTATTCGAGGGTCAGGGTACCTACTATGCAAGCAGCGGTGATCGCTTCGAGGGTCAGTGGCGCGCTGGGGAGCAGTCGCAGGGTACATTCTATTGGGAGAATGGCAATCGCTATGAAGGCCAATTCCGAGAATCAAAGCAGCATGGACAAGGCACCTTCAATTGGAGCAATGGCAATAGCTACACGGGACAGTGGCGCAATGGCCAACAACACGGGCACGGCGAGAAAAAGTGGGCCAATGGCGAGCGCTATGAGGGTCAGTGGCAAAACAACAAGATAAACGGTCAGGGCACGTACTATTATGCTAACGGCAATCGCTTCGACGGTGGATTTCAAAACAACCAGAATAGCGGCCAGGGCACCTACTACTTCTCCAATGGAGATCGCTACGTGGGACCTTGGCTACGTGGAGAACGCGATGGCCGTGGCACCTATACTGATGCGCGAGGCAATTCGCAGGCAATGGAATTTCGTGGAGGGCAGCGGCTTAATTAGCTACGCAGTTTATAGCCGGTCTTGAATAGATAATAGACAACTGCCAGACAGGCAAACATGAAGACAAGAATACTCACCAGACTCAGTATCACGCTGACCTCGGATATCTCGTAGAAGCTCCAACGCAAACCACTCACCAAATACAACACCGGATTAAAATGAGAGATCGTCTGCCATGGCTCCGGCAGCATGTCTGTAGAATAGAAACTTCCCCCCAGAAACACCAGTGGCGTCACCACCAGCATCGGCACTACCGAGAGCTGCTCAAAATTGTCTGCCCAGATCCCTAGAATGAAACCAAACAGGCTGAAGGATATTGCAGTGAGCACGATGAACACCATCATCAATATCGGATGAGCAATCTGCAAGTCGATGAAGAAACTCGCCGTGATCAGAATAATTATCCCCAGTATCACGGCTTTAGAGGCGGCGGCACCGACATAACCCAACACCACCTCAAGTGTGGACACCGGCGCGGAAAGCATCTCGTACACCGTACCAACGAACTTCGGAAAGTAGATGCCGAACGAGGCATTCGAGATGCTATGCGTCAGCAGATTAAGCATGATCAAGCCAGGCACA
Organism: Gammaproteobacteria bacterium; assembly: GCA_016762995.1. Taxonomy (GTDB): domain Bacteria; phylum Pseudomonadota; class Gammaproteobacteria; order Pseudomonadales; family Pseudohongiellaceae; genus UBA9145. The sequence continues at coordinate 9,785 of JAESUT010000079.1, forward strand.
ATGAATGCACCATAGCTAATACCGCTGACCTGATCGATTCTTGAGCCGATTGCCGCGCCGAAGACGATAAAGTACAAAGAAGTGGTGATAACCGGTGCGACGATACTCTGCACCAGAGTGCGCCTGGTTCGAGCCATCTCGAATTTGTAGATCGCCATAATGCTGTAAATATTCATGACGACTCCGCGACTAGATTAACAAAAATATCTTCCAGAGAACTTTGTGTCGTATTCAAATCACGAAACGCGACACCCGCTAACTTCAGATCATCCATCAACGAGGTGATGCCCGTACGATCTCCTTGCGTATTAAATGTATAGACTAACTGCAAGCCATTCTCACTAAGGTCGAGTTCGTAATTAGCCAGACTCTCAGGTATTGCACTGAGCTGGTCACGAAGATCGAGAACCAACTGCTTCTTGCCAAGCTTTGCCATCAGCTTAACTTTGTCTTCCATCAAAATAATCTCGCCGTTGTTGATTACCCCAACTCGGTCAGCGATTTCTTCAGCCTCGTCAATATAGTGTGTAGTCAGAATGATCGTCACACCTTCAGCTTTTAGTTCTCGCACAATTTCCCACATATCTTTTCGTAGAGAGACATCCACACCCGCTGTAGGTTCGTCGAGRAATAATACYGTCGGCTCATGGGAAAGCGCCTTCGCGATTAATACACGCCGCTTCATCCCGCCGGACAGCGTCATAATCATACTGTCTTTCTTATCCCACAGAGATAGAGAGCGTAATACTTTCTCAACATACACTGCGCTCGGTGGTTTTCCAAACAGGCCGCGACTAAACGAGACTGTATTAAAAACAGTCTCGAAAGAGTCGGTGGTGAGCTCCTGAGGAACTAGACCGATGATCGAACGCGTCTTACGGAAATCTTCAATAATGTCGTGACCATTTACGCTCACTGTTCCGGAGCTAGGCTTCGTGATGCCACAAACAATTGAGATGAGGGTTGTCTTACCAGCACCGTTTGGCCCAAGTAAAGCGACAATCTCCCCTTTCATAATCTCAAGATTGATATCTTTGAGCGCTTGAAAACCGCCTGAATAGATTTTATTCAAGCCCTTGATRCAAAGAATAGGTTTTTCGTCTGAACTCATGGGAAAAAGAGTATGAACACAGTCACATGCAAATACAACCTASCTCTAGAATGGGCTCTGTCCGGCGTAGGTGCCACCTATACTTAGGTCATTTCTCTGTATCTCCATGTGCAGGTTAGTCGAGCGATTTGCTGATTGTGGCGATTGCTGCTGCGCGTCTAACTTCACACTGGCTAGGGTGCTTGTTCAATGTATGGCGAGATCGGGCATTGGCGTGGTACTTTATCAGCCTGTCGTATCTGCTACGGCATTCCTCCGGATATCCGAGCTGAATAGCATTGGCTCGATATTGAATGAGCTCTATCCAGAGCGAGGTCCGAGCGAAACAATCAGTTATTGAGATGAGACGAATAGAATGAAACGAATGAGCAGCGACGCTACACACTCGAAGTTTTTGGATGCGCACAATGCAATAGGATTAAGAAAAACCTCTCTGCTCTTATTGTCCGCATTTCTTTTCASKTTTTCTGGRTATGCACAAGATACTGTAGAGCCTTCACTGAATACCGAAGAGCKCGAACTTACTTCYTGGCTGGATTCACAGGAARACAATATGCTCGAGATGCTGGAGCGAATCACCAATATCAATTCTGGCAGCCTCAATAAGCAGGGCGTCAATGAGCTTGCTTCAATATTTAGCGAGGAGTTGCAGCAATTGGGTTTCTCACTTTCAACCCTGCCCGGAGAAGTCATCGAAATGCCAAGCTGCCCAGGCAGCGATTACAACATCGATGTTGCCGACCATATTCTTGCTAGCAAAAGCGGCAGTGGCGCAAAACTAYTAATGATGGGGCATCTGGATACGGTGTTTCCACCAGACAGYCCGTTCCAGRAATTTAGTCGCGAAGGCGACACCATGTATGGGCCTGGTGTGTCCGACATGAARGGCGGCTTGGTTGTAATGCTGTACGCACTCAAGGCRCTAAACGAGARCGGTGAATTGGAGGATAAGTCTATTACCGTGCTACTCAACAGCGATGAGGAGATTGGTTCACTCACCTCGAGAAAGTATCTTGAAGAACAAGCAACAATGCACGACTGGGGCCTAGTGTATGAATCATCTGGCAACAATCGACTTACGCGCGAACGCAAGGGCTTGGGTCAGGCACGTTTCGTYGTGCACGGCAGAGCGTCACATGCCGGCGGTGCTCATAAGCAAGGCCGGTCMGCAATCAAGGAGTTGGCCTATAAGATCGTGCAGATCGAAAACATGACAGACTATGAGACCGGAGTAACTGTCAATGTGGGCGTGGTGAGCGGCGGCGAAGCGAGAAACACCATCGCTCCCTGTGCCGAAGCACTAATCGATTTACGCTACCCTGAAGCACAGCAAGGTATCGATGCGATYGCCCAATTCGAAGAAATCTTCGGCACTGTGTTCAGCTACCCTGTCGATTCTGGAGAGATAACCACGCAAAGCTGGACCAATTTGCATCGCCCGGCAAAAATAGCCACACCTGAGTCAGACTATCTATTGAACAAGACCATCGCCATCGGCCGCCTGCTAGGACAGGAGCTAGGGGTCAGTGATTCCGGCGGAGGAACTGACGGCTCGCTGACACAGGCAGTTGGGCTGCCGACTCTGGATTCTCTCGGTAGCGATGGCAGCGGAGCCCACTCGAATAGGGAGCAAGGCCGGGTTAGCTCTCTGGTAGAACGCGCAAAACTCAGCGCGGTACTTATCCGTAGACTGGCAGCAGAATAAGTGTTTTCATGCTGTAGATCGAAGTCCAATCAATGAATTGGGCTCTAGAGCCGATTAGGGTCTTAGCTAACCGGTGAAAAGAATAACGCTGAGGACAGCGAATGACCGCAAACTCTGATAGTAGCCCTGAAAACACCATGGAAGATTCCGGATCTAACCTGTCCCCGGAGAAGATAGCCGCCGCAAAGGCCTACCAAAATCCGCACTACCGCTATCTAGTGTTAGGCATTCTCACTGCCGCCTACGTCTCCAATTTCGTAGACCGACAAGTCATCAATGCCCTCGCGCAGTACATCATCGACGACCTGCAGATTAGCGACGGTCAATTTGGCATGCTATCCGGCCTCGCCTTCGCATTAATCTACACAACTCTCGGCATACCTATCGCGCGCTTAGCCGACATCAGCAACCGGCGCAACATCATTGCTATATCAATCACCATATGGAGTGTAATGACTGCTCTGTGTGGAGCGGCACAGAATTTCACTCAATTATTTTTTGCTAGGTTTGGTGTCGGTATCGGCGAAGCCGGTGGATCACCTCCAGCTCACTCCATTGTCTCCGATATTTTTCCAGCCGCACAACGCGCTACAGCTTTGTCCGTATATTCTCTCGGCGTATACGGCGGCATCCTGGTCGGCACCGTCGGCGGCGCCTATCTCGTTCAATATTTCGATTGGCGTACTGCTTTTGTAGTGGTCGCCATCCCGGGAATATTTCTTGCGCTACTCGTTAGGTTCGTAATCAAGGAGCCGCCTCGCGGCATGGCCGAATCACGTAAAGATGTGGCACCACCCGGCTTCCTGCGTGTACTGCATTTTCTTTGGGAGAGAAAATCGTTTCGACACCTCTCCTTCGCCTGCGCATTGCATGCCTTCGTCACCTATGGCATGGGCAACTTCATGCCCCTGTTCCTAGGGCGTGTCCATGGTATGCCAATTTTAGATGTGGGTTTGTACTACGGCCTGATCGCAGGCATCGGTGGTTTAGCCGGCACCTTCTTCGGTGGCTGGATGTCAGATCGTATGGCAAACAAGACCGGAGACAAGACTTGGTATATATGGATTCCCTTCATCTCTACGTTGCTGGCAATTCCTCTAGGACTGATCACTTATTTGGTGATGCCCAACGGGTATACCGCGGCGTTCTCTTACCTGCTGCCAGTTTTCTGCGGCGGCTGGTATCTTGCGCCCTGCATTGCATCGACTCACTTCTTGGTTGGCATTCGTATGCGCGCCATGGCATCGGCGATCTTGCTGTTCATGTTAAATTTAATCGGCCTAGGACTAGGCCCGATGCTAACTGGCTTCATGAGTGATTTTTTCGAACCGAGCTACGGCGCTGATTCGCTACGCTATGCGATGTCGATTACGCTGCTGGTAAATTTCTGGTGCGCCTTCCACTATTGGAAGGCGACACGTACGATCAGAGAAGATTTCGATAGAGCTCCCGACTAACTGGCTTCGAACTAGTTGCACAAACATGGTCGCTTCTTTGAAAACTAAATGGAATCAATCGGGTAGGGCCACTGACAGGAAGTTGCCGAGCAGGTGTGTAGTAAGAAATGCGAGATTGTTGAGGACTGAATAATGGAGTGTCTGTTGCACTGACCGGCTGAACTCACAGCCATAAGCGGACGTTAAGGGAATCTCGTTGCTGTGCCTTTTGGTTGAAATAGTTGTAAGACATCATTATCACCGAGATATAAAGCTTAGCTCTTCATCGCTTAACCAATTCATGTCACCTAGCATCTCTTCGGAGGTCAGTTTGTTAACGTAAAACGAAAAAAAAGCTCTCCCAATCTCCCCGTCATTCGTCGATATATATTCCCAATATTCAAATTCAGTATATCTAAGAGGTGGTTCATTGAGAGAGACTACATCAGGTTGATATTTCCCTGATTGAATTAAATCTGGCTCTCCAAATCTACTCTTCAATTGCTCCCGTGTTTYGGCATCAGCTAAGCTGCTGTAATCGGGGACATGCTCGATGCACGCTGAAACTAAAGCMAATATCAAAATCAATGCCGTATTGCGCCACATTGGAGGCTCCCAATATTTCTATATAAAGAAAACTCGAATTTCAAAAAGGGTATAGGCTCGCATAAATTCGAGCCAGTATAAGCATCTTACTGAAATAGTAGAAATTCTACTATTGGCACCTGAAARCGAGTTTGATATGAGTGACCGCTTYGRGTCGTTAACTGACATAGGATGGATGGGACCGTATGTAGTAAGAAATGCACTAATTCAGGCTAAATTAGACTCAGATAGACTACTTTTAGGGACTGACCAAGGCCGCAAGTGATTGATTTATAAAGGGCACCATATTGTCCAGTAAATCTTCGAACCACCTGCACAAAGGCAGGCTTCTTGGCAAAAACCTATGGAAATCAATTTATTAGAACTACGAATATAAGTTCTAAAAAGCTATGTGTAGTAAGAAATGTAATTACGAATGAGTCGGGTGTTCAGATACAGGGAAGGGACTTCTGCTTTGTGCCAATAGCGGACTATGGCGAATGCGAGCCGCACAATAACCTAATCATGATCTTCTCGTGACATGTTGGCTACATCAAGTGTTTGCAAAATATCCACCGCCAATTCATCTAGCTTGTGGCTTCTCACAAAATTATGCCATAACTTCTCCCTTCGGTTAGTCAACAATGCGATGGCTAGATCTTTCTCGAGTGCGCATGCAATAACAGAGAGCTGTCCGAAAGTTCCTCCGTTGTGAAAAGCAATGTTTCCTAGCTGATCATTCTTTTCAATCACCCACCCGAGACCTATTTGCAGTTTCTTGGAATAGGAAGTAATTGGCTGAGTTGTGGTCCTTAGTAGTTCCTCCCAATTTTTCCCTGAGTATCCTAAATGCGCTTTGAGGAATACCATAAGGTCCTTTGCTGTTGAATACCAAACACCAGCTGGCTCCATATTCTCCCAGGAGAAATGCGGCACAGGCTTGCCACTGGCAGAATGACCTTTGGCTACGCGAGTTTCATCATATCTGCCTACAGTTGTGTGGGTTTCAAACATCCCTAGAGGTTCTAATATGAACTCTTTCACTGCTTGCTCGTAGGTTAGCCCTACGCTTTGGGCCAGAACATTCCCAAGCAAGGCCATGCCGAGGTTTGAGTATTTCGGCCCTTTCGGTTTGTATACCTTCTTGATGCCCGCCAAATAGGTTTCGTATTGATCTTTGTTAAAGTTCAGAACTTTTTCTTCAAGGCTTGATCCGGTGAGAATTAATCCCTTGAAAGGATTAGCGGGGAGCCCAGAAGTATGTGTTGCTAGTTGCTCTAACGTAATATCTTTTGCATAGGGCAATTCTGGTCTAAATTTCTCCAGCTTATCATTCAGCTGAAGAATGTTGTCTCGTACTAGTATTGCAAGCAGAGTTGTAGTGAACGTCTTTCCGTTCGAACCAATTTCGAATACCTCTATTCCTTGATTCTTCTCCTTTCCAAAAGAGGCTTCATAGAATTCGCCATTGTTCCAGACACATGCCGTTATCAGCGGTTTTTTCGTTTTTTCCTGGAAAAAACTTATTTTTTGGTTGATCAATGCGTCCATTTTTAATTTGGCAGCTCATGAAAGTATAGGCGTGTAGACCGTTGAACATAGCAAGTTCGGTACCAATTTGACAACTCTTGAATGTCTGTTTCGGGTCGTCAGCAGACATAAGCTCTCGACAATTTCACAGTATGTATGTAGTAAGAAATGTACTCATTCAGGTTAATTTAGGCTCAAT
>JAESUT010000080.1 GCA_016762995.1 Gammaproteobacteria bacterium
GCGACGGCATCTGATCCAGCATCGATGCAATTTATTGCGCCTTACTCAGGCTGCACCATGGGCGAGTACTACCGTGACCGGGGTCAAGATGCATTGATCGTCTATGATGACCTTACCAAGCAGGCTTGGGCTTATCGACAGATCTCCCTATTACTGAGAAGACCGCCAGGCCGAGAAGCCTATCCAGGTGATGTTTTCTACTTACATGCCCGTCTTTTGGAGCGCGCATCGAGAGTGAACGTTAACTACGTTGAGAAATTTACCAACGGTGAAGTGAAAGGGAAGACAGGATCTTTGACGGCATTGCCGATAATCGAGACTCAGGCTGGTGACGTTTCGGCGTTTGTACCAACCAACGTAATTTCCATTACAGATGGTCAGATATTCTTGGAAACCGACCTATTTAACTCAGGCATTCGCCCTGCGATGAATCCGGGTGTTTCGGTGTCGCGTGTGGGTGGTGCTGCGCAAACGAAGATTATTAAGAAGCTGGGCGGCGGTATACGTATCGCACTAGCTCAATACCGTGAATTGGCCGCCTTCGCGGCCTTCGCCTCCGACCTTGATGATGCGACTCGAGCACAGCTAGAGCACGGTCAGCGAGTGACAGAATTAATGAAGCAGAAGCAGTACTCGCCAATGTCGGTAGCGGAGATGGGTATCTCTATTTACGCGGCAAACGAAGGTTATCTGGTAGACATCGAGCTGAACAAGGTATTGGACTTCGAAGCGGCGCTGCTTGCTTACATGAACAGCGAGCATGCCGACCTGATAAAACAGATCAACGATACCGGCGACTACAACGATGATATCGGCGCTCAGTTCAAGGCGGCAATCGAAAAGTTCAAGTCCACACAGACTTGGTAGTCGGCAAGGCAACATAATACAGAGGCTGCAGAATGGCTGGCGGAAAAGAAATACGCACCAAGATTTCGAGTATTAAGAGTACTCAGAGTCTCACCGGCGCGATGGAAATGGTAGCGGCAAGTAAAATGCGTAAAGCTCAAGAGCGCATGATACTTGGTAAGCCCTATGCTCATCGCATCCGTTCGGTGATCGGCCATATAGCCAATGCAACGCCGGAATACAGACACACGTATTTCGATACGCGGGATGTAAAGCGTGTTGGTTACATTATTGTTTCATCAGATCGAGGGCTGTGCGGCGGCCTAAACATCAATGTATTTAAAGCTGCCGTATCATCAATGAAAGAGTTCAACGACAGCGGTGTTGAGATCGACTTTTGTGTGATTGGTAAGAAGGCTGCACGTTTCTTTAACAACTACGGCGGCAATGTAGTTGCTGCAGTTGATAGCATAGGCGATGCACCGAAAGTAGCTGATGTAATTGGTTCTGTTCGGGTGATGCTGGAGAAATTCGACAATAACGAAATTGATCAGTTGATGATTGTTAGTAATACTTTTATTAACACCATGACGCAGCAGCCGACTATCGAACAGCTCTTACCATTGCTTCCTTCAGAAGATGAAGACATGCAACATCATTGGGATTACTTGTATGAGCCGGATGCGAAAGAATTGCTCGATGGTTTGTTATTAAGATATATCGAATCACAAGTTTTTCAGGCGGTAGTTGAAAATAACGCCTGTGAGCAAGCCGCGCGAATGGTTGCCATGAAGAGCGCAACCGATAACGCAGGCGATATCATTGAAGACTTAGAGTTGATTTATAACAAGGCTCGACAAGCGGCAATTACCCAAGAGCTGTCTGAGATAGCTGGCGGAGCTGCGGCAGTATAAGTAACAGGAATTAGCGGCGCTGACATTCTGCGTCATTAACAGAAAGTTTAGATAAAAAATTAAGAGATTGAGGAACCGGACATGAGTAGCGGTCGAATCGTACAAATCATTGGCGCTGTAATCGACGTAGAGTTTGGACGCGATGGAGTACCTTCTATATATGACGCACTAGAAATCAGCAACACAGATATCGTGCTAGAAGTGCAGCAGCAGCTAGGCGATGGCGTAGTAAGAACAATTGCGCTGGGTAGTACAGAGGGCTTGAGTCGTGGACTTGAAGTTACCGATACCGGCGCTCCTGTTTCTGTACCAGTCGGGGTTGAAACCCTTGGCCGCATAATGAATGTATTAGGCCGGCCAATCGATGAGCGTGGACCTATCGGCGAGAAGAAGCGTATGCCGATTCACCGTAAGGCGCCTACATACGAAGAGCTGGCAAGCTCTAACGAATTGTTGGAAACAGGCATTAAAGTAATCGACTTAATCTGTCCTTTCGCAAAGGGCAGCAAAGTTGGTCTATTTGGTGGTGCCGGTGTGGGCAAGACAGTAAATATGTTGGAGCTCATTAACAACATCGCAACAGAGCACAGTGGTTTATCAGTGTTCGCCGGTGTTGGTGAGCGTACTCGTGAAGGAAACGACTTCTATCACGAAATGCAGGAATCAAACGTAATCGATCTAGAAGGCGAATCTAAAGTAGCAATGGTCTACGGCCAGATGAATGAGCCTCCTGGTAATAGACTGCGTGTTGCCCTAAGCGGACTTACAATGGCGGAAGAATTCCGTGACGAAGGCCGTGACGTACTATTGTTTATCGACAATATCTATCGCTACACACTCGCGGGCACAGAAGTGTCAGCACTACTTGGTCGCATGCCTTCAGCGGTGGGTTATCAGCCTACACTTGCTGAGGAAATGGGTGCGCTCCAAGAAAGAATCACATCAACAAAAGATGGCTCTATTACGTCTATTCAAGCCGTATACGTACCTGCGGACGATTTGACTGACCCGTCACCAGCAACAACCTTTGCCCACTTGGATGCGAAAGTTGTACTGTCTCGAGATATTGCTTCACTGGGTATCTATCCGGCGGTGGATCCATTGGATTCTACTTCGCGTCAGTTAGATCCATTGGTTATTGGTAACGAGCATTACGACACGGCGAATGGCGTGCAAACGGTTCTGCAACGTTATAAAGAATTGAAAGACATTATCGCGATCTTGGGTATGGACGAATTGTCCGACGAAGATAAGCAGACAGTTGGTCGTGCGAGACGTATTTCGCAATTCCTGTCTCAGCCATTTACTGTGGCGGAAGTTTTCACCAACGTGCCTGGCAAGTACGTTTCTCTTAAAGACACGATTGCTGGTTTTAAGGGAATCTTGGCGGGTGAGTATGACCACCTACCAGAGCAGGCATTTAGCATGGTAGGCTCTATCGAAGAAGCCATTGCCAAAGCAGAAACTTTAAAGTAATTGTCCCTTTTGTCTGCAGAGACAAGAACGAGTAATTAGATATGGCTATGACAATGCATTGTGACATCGTAAGCGCAGAGAAGAGCATCTTCTCTGGGCTAGTCGAGATGGTTGTTGCTGCAGGATCTCTTGGAGACCTTGGTATTGCTCCAGGGCACGCACCCTTGCTGACAGCATTAATTCCCGGTCCGGTTAAGTTAGTCCTACAGGGCGGCGAAGAAGAAATCTTCTACGTGTCTGGCGGATTCCTGGAAGTGCAGCGTGGTGTGGTTACTCTGCTGAGTGATACGGCGCTTAGAGCCGACGATCTAGATGAGGCGGCGGCGCAGCAAGCAATGGAAGATGCCGAGAAGGCGATAGTGAACCAGGGTGCGGAATTCGATTACTCGATTGCTGCCGCTCAACTCGCTGAGGCAGCGGCTCAGTTACGGGCTTTGCGTAAGCTTAGGAAATAGCTGCTAGCTAATATAGTAGGACGAAAACCTAAAAAGGTGGCATGAGCTACCTTTTTTTTTGCTATTCTTTTGGCTTGGACGCACTGTCTTTCACAGCAGACTCATCCATATTAGTTTTTACCCAAAGTGGTTCCTACAAGTGGATTAAATATGAATTTGGATATCGTCATTCTTGCAGCGGGTCGTGGCACAAGAATGAATTCAAACATTCCCAAGGTATTACATAAGATTGGCGGAGATACTATGCTCGGCCACGTGCTCGGTGCGGCGCGTAAGTTAGAGTCTAATCTGATCCATATTGTTGTGGGATACGGAGCGGAACAGATCAAAACTCAGTTCGGCACAGATGAAGAATTGCAGTGGGCCTTACAAGATAAGCAGCTTGGTACGGGTCATGCCGTCATGCAAGCCATGCCGAAAATCGATACCACTAAGTCAGAAAAGCGAGTGCTTATTTTGTATGGCGATGTACCGCTTACCAATTTTTCCACACTGAGTAAATTGGTACAACAAGCGAGTGAAAACACCCTTTGCATACTTACTCTTATCACCGACAAGCCAAAAGGTCTTGGACGTATTGTCCGTGACGATGCAGGTGAAATAACCGCAATCGTCGAAGAAAAGGATGCTAATGAGAAGCAAAAAAAGATCAAAGAGATCAATACAGGCATCATGGTCATTCCAGCGGCAAAGTTGAATACGTGGTTGAATTCTCTGGGAAACGACAATGCACAGGGAGAGTACTATCTGACCGATGTAGTGGCGATGGCTGCGGCAGACGATGACTGCGTAATCTCCGCAATGGTTATAGATGATGAGAACGAAGTACAGGGCGTAAATGACAAGGCGCAACTAGCTAGCCTAGAGAGGCAATTTCAAATGAATAATGCAGAGCAACTTCTTAAAGCAGGAGTTCTACTACGTGATCCATCACGCATCGATGTTCGTGGTGAATTAGACACAGGCAGTGATGTAGAAATCGATATTAACGCTATATTTGAAGGAGTGGTGAGCTTAGGAAATGGTGTCAAGATTGGTGCCAACGTAATTATCAAAGACAGCAAAATAGCTGACAACGTCAGCATACTACCCGGCTCGAATATCGACGGCGCAGAAATAGGAGAGGGTGCCAGCGTTGGCCCTTACGCGAGAATTAGACCTGGCACTGTATTGAAAGAAAACACGAAGATTGGAAATTTTGTGGAAACAAAGAATGCGGTTATTGGAAAAGGATCGAAGGCCAGCCATCTCGCCTACATTGGCGACGCTATCCTTGGTGAGAATGTGAATATTGGTGCTGGCACAATATTTTGCAATTACGATGGGGTAAACAAACACAAGACGATTATTGGCGACAATGTCTTCGTGGGATCGAATAGCGTTTTAGTTGCACCAGTTACTCTTGCTGACAATACATTTGTCGCGGCCGGTTCTTCAATAAACAAAGATGTCCCTGCTAAGAGTTTGGCTATCGCGAGAGGGAAACAAAGAAATATTCCAGGCTGGAAACGGCCTACTAAGAAATAGACGTTACCTAGTACTAATTAATATCACGAAGAGCTCGCTGGCTCTTCTGCAATTTCCTCAGATGATCCTTCAGCAAAGGCTTTCGGTGCCTAGCTACCCCAGTTGCCAATACATCGATTACTACCAAGTGTGCGATACGCGAAGATACTGGCGCGAACGCCTGATGTTCCTCTTTCATATTCACATAAATAGGTAGGTTGCATTGCTCACTTAAGGGAGTGTTCTGCGGTGCAACACCAATGACCGTAGCGCCGGCTTCTCGCGCTAGAGCCACGCTCTCTAATAGGGCGCGGGTCTGTCCCGACTGAGAGATTGCCACTACCACATCGTCTGCACCTAGTGATATCGCAGACATATGCTGAATGTGTGGGTCAGTATAGGCAGCTGATGATAGCTGCAATCGGAAAAACTTGTGCTGCGCGTCGGCTGCAACCGAACCTGAGGCGCCAAAGCCATAGAACTCAACGCGATTCGCGTTGTTAATGGTATTGATAGCTGTTTCTAAGACTACAGGATCCAGCTGGTCCCTAACCGTTAAAAGAGACCCGACAGTGGTATCAAATACCTTATTGCGTAGGTCTTCAACGGTGTCCTTATCATCTACAGCAAACTGGGTATAGACGCCACCTAGGCCTAGTTGTTGGGCAAGTTGCAGCTTGAAGGAGAGGAAACCGTCGAAACCAATGGCTCGGCAAAAACGGATCACGGTGGGCTCGCTGACACCAGAATTGGCCGCGAGGTCGACAATGCGCATCTTGATCACGTCATTTGCATGCTGCAGTACGTAGCTTGCTACTTTAGTTTCAGACTTGCGCATCGCTGCACCGCTGTCGGCTATACGCCGTATAAGATTGGGTGAATCCACTCGTTGCCCGCCTGATTTCTAAAATTACCGTTATGCTCGGAATAGACTTTCTATGCTACTCAATTTACCGAGTTATCGCATCTGTTTGTGCTTTGAGAATAGGCCTTCGAAGTAGGATTAAGCCATTTTCAAATCTCCTCAATACGACTTTTCGAGGTAATATATAGCGCATGAAAATGCTTGATCTAAAATTTGTAGATTCTATCTCACTCATCGGTGCACAGGATTGGAATAGGCTTGCTGGTACCGAGAATCCATTTACTCGCTACGAGTTTCTATGGGCTCTAGAAAAGACCGGCTGTACAACTCAGGATACCGGTTGGGAGCCACACCATGCAGTAGTCTACAGTGAGGCGGAGGATGATCAGTCTCAGCAGCTAGTCGCCGTTATGCCTCTGTACAAAAAAACAAATTCCTACGGCGAGTACGTTTTCGACTGGTCTTGGGCGAGTGCGTATGCGAACTAYGGTCTTAACTACTACCCAAAGTTYGTTAGTGCAGTACCCTTTACGCCTAGCCAAGGTACGCGATTATTTACTGCTGATTCAGAAAACAGAAACGACATAGCGAAGCTGATTTTCGATGGATTAAAGAGAGTAGCGGAATCTATAGAGGCGTCTTCTTGGCATATTCTTTTTCCAACCGAGGAAGAAAATAAGCTGTTCGAGACAATTGGTATTCCGGCGAGAACTGCTTGTCAATTTCACTGGTATAATCGAGATTACTCAAGCTTCGATGAATTTTTAGCGGCGCTTAATTCGCGCAAGAGGAAAAACATTAGAAGAGAGAGGCAGAAGGTTGCAGAGCGTGGCACAAGATTCGAAACGCTCAACGGAGCTGACATTTCCCCCGAACATTGGAATACGTTCTACCAATTCTATCAAAGCACATACATGATGCGCGGTATGCAGGGATATCTGAGTCAAGATTTCTTTGCCGAACTTGCACAGCTAATGCCGGAACAATTGTTCATGATAGTTGCACTAGACGGTGAATCGATGATCGCCGCAGCTCTCTTCTTCAGAAACAATGAGAAGGTGTTTGGCAGGTACTGGGGTAGCGCACAAGACTATCAATTCCTTCATTTCGAAACATGCTACTACCAAGGCCAAGAATACTGCATTGAGCATAAGTTGCAGAGTTTCGATTCGGGTGCTCAAGGGGAGCATAAAATTCAAAGAGGCTTCGAGCCGATAACGACCTATTCCAATCATTGGATTGCTAACGAGGGGTTTGCTGAAGCAATTAATCGCTTTCTCGATGAAGAGCGGTCTCATATCGAACAATACCAGAGCGAAGCCTCATCGCTCCTTCCATTCAAAAAAGAAAGCTGAGCGAGCGAGTTACACCAACTCATCGAGAGGGCTCGTAGCGCCAGAATAGTGCCGCCCCAATACATGAGTATAGATCTGGGTTGTAGTCACATCATTGTGTCCTAGCAGCTCTTGAACAGTTCGAATGTCGGAACCGGCTGCCAGCATATGTTAGCGAACGAATGGCGAAAGGTATGGCAAGTTACATATTCGCTCAGTGATTTCGATTTTACTCATGTTTCTTGGAGTCTTATCTTTTGTACTTATTCTAGTTAGCAGTTACGCTAGTTTCGAATTTGATGTGATCGAGAGTCTGAGACAGCTACAATCTAATGGCACACATTTATCACCATTTTCAGAAAACTTAATTAGTAGGATCGAAGAAGACATTAATCCTATCTCTGTTATCTCGATACTCGTAACGTTAGCATTTCCAACTGGTGGAATTTGGTATCTAATTTACCAATACCGAATAGGCCGTAAATCAACTGGAAATGAGAACGAATAGAATCAACACATAACAATCTAATCAAAAAGGACATGCTACGCATGTCTATTATTCAAAGCGTTATGTGTTTCGAATAACTGAAAGATCGCATGCGTATATCCAAGCAGGAGGAATAGTAGTTGGATCAGGAAATAGACACCCTAATTTTATTGGTAGAAGTTATTGTTGCTTTCGTAGCATTTTCTTCGATTGTGGCCTCTGTCAAATTGACTATAGGAGAGGACACCACACCTCACCAACGTTTGCTAGTTCACTTTTTTACGGAAAGCGGGATGTTGGCAGCATCCGTATGCATATTACCTCTTGTCCTAATAGGCTTTCTTGAAGATATATCTCTAGTGACTAGAATTACTTGTGCATATACTTTGGTTTCTGTCGCTCTTTATTTAAGCTGGTATCTGAAGCGTAGATTTCGGATTAAGGCTCCCACTCCTATAGGAAGCACTATCACTATCATCGGTTGGGCTTTGTGGCTGCCAGTGCTTACTATTACTGTAGCCGGAAAAATATGGGAACCACAATTGGCAATAATTATCGCTCTAGGATTCTGGTCAATTATAGGTAGCACTATAATATTCGTAACATTTCTAGCAACATTTGTTACAGATTTGCGAGAAGAGTAACTGAACGGCAACTAAAGTGAGTATTTTTGGTGTGAAATCAATCTGTGAATATTTGTCGGAACATAACAATCAAATCAAAAAGGAGGGGGACCTAACCCGCTTTTGAACACACCTTAACCTACCAAATGTGAGGTGTGAAATGACACTTGGCATCAGCTTGATGCGGTCAATCGACAACAACCAATTGAACGAGTAGCATCGATTCAGAATCGCCTCTCGCTAAAACAAATAATATAGGCTTCTATCGATATATGAGTAGCACAATACTTCTCATTACAATCTTCGCTTGTGAGATAGCGTTCTGGCTAATTTTGGCTGCGGGCTTAACCAGCAGATATCTACTTAATTGGAATCGAATAAGTTCGTTCCTTTTGTACTCCATTCCAATAATAGATTTAGTTCTTCTCGCGGCTACAGTCTTCGACTTGCGTTCAGGGTCTGTGGCTACCTTCGCCCATGGATTAGCAGCAGCATATCTCGGATTCACCATTGCGTTTGGCCGAGTCACAATCGATTGGGCCGATGCAGTGTTTGCTCGCCGTTTTGCGGGGGGGAAGGCCGCAACGAAGCCACCGAGCCATGGATTGGACTTGCTGCTGCTGGAGTTAAAGTGGTTTGGTCGTTGTTTACTGGCAGTTGCGGTTACTATTTCCCTCTCCTATTTGGCTATTGTGTTAGTGAACGACCCTTCGAGAACTGAAGCGTTTGAGATGTGGATGAGACTGCCGTTAGTTACGGCTGGATTGTGGTTCCTGTTTGGCCCTCTATGGAGCCTGCTGTTCTACTGGTCTCCGAGGTCAGGTAAGGCATAGTATGGGCGCATCAGAAAGCTACTTGAAAAAGTGGCTTATCCAGCAGGTACAACTACTCTACAAAGACAAACCTGATGAACTATGAAATCGTTACGAGGAAGAGCTGTAAAGTAATCGGCTTGCAGGTAGAGCTGACTACATCTCAAAATGAGAATCACAGAATAATCGCAAGTCATTGGAAGCGATTTAACCGCGAGTTAAGAATCAAGGGAATTCGATTTGATGGCAGCTGGCTGAAGTACGGGATTACGAAAAAAATAAACGACCAATACATGTATTTATCAGCAATACCAAAAACCACAGATGTAGCAGGGTTTGCCGAAGAAGAACTAAGAGGTGGCGAATATATTTGTTTTGCGCATAGGGGAAACATGGGTCTACTAAAATTAATGATCCATGAAATCTACAAAGAATTTATCCCAGAATCTGATTTTGAACTCGATGCGAGCAGAGCAACAATCCATTTTGAGCAGTATGATCATCGATTTTTATGGAATAAACCGAATTCAATAATTGATATTTATGTGCCAATTAAATCGGCTAAGCTGCCAATCTAAACGTGGTATAAACGGTAGGTAACGTTCTAATAACAATGTAAGAAGTGACTAAAATGACCGATATATTCGACTTCACGCCTGTCTTGGAAGGCCCTCGCGTAATTGTTCGCCCTATTCAAGAAGATGATTGGAAGGGTATGTTTGCGGCGGCAGCCAACCCAAAAGTTTGGAAGCTTCACCCTGTGACGGACCGTTTTAAAGAGCCAGTATTTCGTGCTTTTTTCGATGATGCGATTGCGAGTGGCAGTGCGTTCACGTTTGTTGATAGCGAGTCTGGAAGAATAATTGGCTCTAGCCGTTTCAACGGGCTTGATGAAGAGTTAAACGAGATTGAGATAGGCTGGACGTTTCTAGATCATGATTTCTGGGGCGGCAGCTACAATGCCGAAATCAAGAAGCTTATGCTGGACCATGCTTTCAAGTTTGTCGACACGGTCGTATTTTGGGTGGGCGATACGAATATAGTTTCAATGCGCGCGATGGAGAAAATTGGTGGGGTGAAGCGCGACGAGGTAATAGGCAGGGTACTAAACGGAATTAACTATCCACATATTATTTATGAAATTCGTAAAGCCCAGACCTTATAAAATTTAGAATAATAAAAAAGGCTTCTTACTGAGTAAAAGTAACAAGCCTTTTTAGTTTTTAGTTACCGCGAGCTTACTGCAGCTTCGCTGCCTCTTCCGCTTCTTGGCGGCGCGCACCAGCTAAGATGCCTGGCATTGCATAGTTGCCTTCATGACAAGCATACTCGTAAAGAGGGCCTTCGGTTTCATGGTAGCTCATCTCMGCAGTCCATGGCTGGCTGTAGAGATTCGAATCGTCAACGGTAAATTGATAGACAATTTCGGTATCAGAATAACGGCTAAACCGTTCAGTAAATTTTCCTTCTGGCGAAATTGGAATAGAGCTCTGTGACATTTGTAATGGGCTGATATTGACTGTTTCTACAATCAGAGTGTCGCCTTCGTACCAGCCGCGAGAATCACCGAACCAAGGCGAGTGTACTTCCGGGCGGGTGTTTGCTCTGGCATCTTCTGCAGAATCAAAAAGCGGAATAATGCGTGCATCGTGTGCCATCTCAACACTGATCACAATGTARTCGTCGGTCTGTATGAATTGATAAGTGCTGTTGTATAGCGTGGCCATCATGCCGGGGCCCGCGGTATTCCCGAATCCGATGAGGCAACGCTCGGCAATAGGGATAGCTTCAGGCCCAGATGTATCGCCCACACCCGTGAGATAGCGTGCGCCAAAATTCGGTCGATTCAAATCGTATGTTGGATTCTCCAGTCGGGGAATCTGGCCGTTCTCTGGATTTACAATTAGAGAGGATCTAAATTCGCCTTTCACTAAGGCTAGAGTGGAACCAGGGTCGGTCCAAAATAGGTTGTAACCACGCAATCCGAAATCTTCGCCGCCAACGGGTGGGGCACCAGTTTCCGGGTCAATGGATGGCCCAGATTCTACACTTTCTGCAGATATGCCAGCGATGCTCATGTTTGCCACAATTTGTTCTGCTTCATCGCTTGGCACGATAAGAGTTTCAATTCCTCGCGGACGTGTGAGACTAGTTCTAGAGGCATTGGTCCATATACCACTTAGTTGCGGTATCTCCTGATCTTGAGCTGCGCTTAGGGGCGCAAGTAAGGATATGGAAAGGCCCGCAATCACTGAGCTGAGCGTAGGTTTTGTAAGTTTTGACATGGTTGATCTCCCAATTTTTTTTGCCTTCAATTTTGGCAACGTTCGAATTCGTCTTTGTGGCCCTATGATAGTGGAATTAACAGAAAATTACGGCATAAACAGGCTGTTTTGCTGCATCTCAATCTAAGACGTRAATATWGATGCCGAAKTCAATGCGCGACACTAAATYTCGCTTTGARTYGRATTACSWAAATTCTAACTYTATTTYGATTTYYTYYWGACGAGGAGCTGATTGTTGGCTGGCATAGCATTGTCTTCGATGAGAGTTAAGTTGGCTTTAGTTGCTAATTCACTTACCCATTCAAAATCTCGAATACCACTCACCGGATCTCTATTTTTTAGCCAGTGATCGAAGTCTTCGTTGCTTTCGGTTGTAAATTTTCCTGCGTACTTAAAAGGCCCGTACACGAATAATATTCCATCGGTTTGCAGGACTTCATTTATTCCATTGAAGAAGTTTTCAACGGAATCGGCGGACATAATGTGCAAGCTGTTAGCACTGAAAATTGCCGTAGGCTTGGTGCTAATCCAGGGCGAGTGATTCACATCGATGGTTATGGCTGCAGGAAGGTTTGTGAGTTTCGCCGCTACAATGCGTAGGTTAAGGCTATCTACGTTGCTTGGAATGTCAGAAGATTGCCAATTAAGATAGGGTAGATTAGCAGCGAAATGAACGGCATGCTGACCGGTGCCGCCTGCTAGCTCAAGGACTTGGTCGCCATTTTTAAGATGTCGCTCAAGTATTTCCAGAATGACCTGCTTATTATTTTCGCTGGCCTGGCTAAAGGGGGGCTCGATCATACTAATTATCGCGCGTCGCGTAGAAAGACTGGCTGCATTGGGGTTGAGTCTTCTTCACTGTATCGGTAACCATCTACGTCGAATTCTTTTAGTTTGTCGGGGTTCTTAATTCTGTTTTGAATAATGTAGGCAGCCATATAACCGCGGGCTTTCTTTGCGAAGAAGCTTACGATTTTGTATTTTCCATTTGAGAAATCTTTGAACACCGGTGAAATTATTTCAGCAGTAATAGATTTGGACTTGATTGCGCTGAAATATTCTTTTGATGCGAGATTCACCAACACTGGCTTTTTATCTAGTTCGAACAATTCGTTAAGGTTTTCGGTAAGCTGGCCATCCCAGAACTCGTAGAGGTTTTTGCCCTTTTTGTTCTTGAATCGAGATCCCATCTCAAGCCTATAGGGCTGCATCAAATCCAAAGGCCGAAGCAGGCCGTATAGGCCAGATAGAATTCGTAGGTGATTCTGTGCAAAATTTAGATCTGCAGTGGAGAATTTTCCCGCTTCTAAACCAATATAGACATCGCCCTTGAACGCAAAAATGGCCTGTTTAGCATTTTTTAAATCGAAAGGAGTATGCCAGTTTGCGTAGCGCCTATGATTAAGTTCACCCAAGCTGCTGCTGATATGCATAAGTTCGGAGAAATCCTCGGGGCTTAGCTTTTGTAATTGACTTACAAGCTGTGTGGACTCTTTAAGGTATTGTGGTTCAGTGAATTTTTTCGTGGGGGCTTTGGTGTCGAAATCGAGAGACTTAGCGGGTGATACTACAATTAGCATGTCTTATTACTCGTCTATTTAGTCGAATATTAGTCAAATGGATAAGGGCTATTCCTGATCTTCGAATTCCAACCACCATTGAAGCGGTGTCGTGCCGTCCTCGGGGTCGTAAACGTTTCCATAATACCAAACTGTATCAGGATAGTCTTTGCAGGCCGTATTCAATAGCTCCTCGATGACTTGGAAGCCAATGGAAAAATGTATGCTGTATACCAGTGCACGATCGGTTTGCTTGTCTAAGCCGCCTCCTAACTTTTCAATCTTCGCTGTTAGATTTTCTGCCAATACATCTAGCTGATGTACACGAAACACGCGAATAGAAAGATTGCCGCTGCGGCGCAGCAACTCATACTCGGCCGAAGAAGGGTTGATGACCTTGAGCTTATCCCCGGCCGCCAGATTACGCGTTAGGAGAGGGGAGCGAACGAGTCGCACTTCGTCTTCGGTATCCTCGATCAATTCGACTTCGAGACTCTCAAAGACTGGGTCGCCGTCGGGATTGATGCCTGCTAGAAATGGGAGCTCAAAAATTTCGGCTGCGACGGGATCAGTAGGAGAACTCAATGCTTATATCCTGATTAGCTCTGTGGATGAATACCTGTTTAGTAGGTAAGCTTGCTGGCTAGAAGGCTCAGCTAGGCGGCTACGGATGACAATGATAGAGCGACTACAGCGAATTGCCACCATTATAGTTAGGTTTCGGCTGCCGATATTCGTATTGGGCGGGTTTTCTCTGGTGGTGATTGTTCTCAGTGTGCTTGACAACCCATGGCTCGACCACGATACGCTCCTAATGCCCGCTATTCTTGGGTTTTGTTGGTCATTGATGCTCTATAGCGTTGGTGAGCTCTTTTGGAGGATACCGGACAAGGCTGGGAGCGAGGTGACCTTTCGCAGGCGCATGGCAGTGCGTGTAAGAAGGGGGCTACTGTGGATTCTGGGTGTCCTCATGGCAGTGGGTGTAGCGGCTTTAATTATTCTTAGTTATCAACTTATGCGCGTGTGGCTATGAGCCTTGGCGCTGGCATTTGCACAGAGCCCTGCTATGTAATTAACTATGTATGTAATAATGAGCAATCTACAGGGTCAACAGTTAGCTAGAGTCGAATAAGAGCAACAGTGTACTAGCGCAATTAAAAAATCATGGAAAAGCTTTCTCTTCTCATCGATAGGCTGTCAAATCGTCTAGGTCGAATTTTCTCCTGGTTAACACTAACTATGGTGATTGTTATGGCTGCCATCGTTGTGCTTCGTTATGTATTCCAGATTGGTTCGATCGCACTGCAGGAATCGATTATCTACATCAATGCGCTCATTTTTACTTTCGGGGTTGCTTACACGCTTAAAGAGCAGGGCCATGTTCGGGTTGATATTTTTTACAGTCGACTTAATGAAAAGAAGCGCGCTTGGGTAGATCTACTCGGCTCACTATTTTTCCTCGTTCCCTCTACCTGTTTTATCATCTGGATTAGTTGGGACTACGTTGCTGTTTCTTGGCGAATACGAGAAGGGTCGGTAGAATCTAGCGGCCTGCCCTTTGTCTATTTACTGAAGGGAGCGATCCTTGTTTTGCCTGGCTTACTCTTATTGCAGGGCATTTCAGAGATAGTGAAATCAATCTCGTTGATCAGGCGGCAAGACTTCTAGTGGTCGAATTTATTCCCATCCTCTTTTTCCTAGTGGTGTGTCTCGCGCTGATGGCAGGCTATCCAGTTGCTTTATCGCTTACCGGCGTGTCACTCGCGTTCGCTGGGATAGGCACGATGATCGGCGTTTTCGACACGGCCTATATTTTGTTGATTCCAAATCGCATCTACGGATTATTGGTCAATCAAAATTTATTTGCAGTGCCGTTGTTTGTATTCATGGGAACGATGTTGGAGCGAAGCCGCATCGCAGAAGATTTACTCAAGAATATGGCTATCGTATTTGGAAAATTCCCCGGTGGTCTCGGAATATCAGTCATCATCGTTGGCATGTTGCTGGCTGCGAGTACGGGCATTGTTGGTGCCACAGTAGTTACAATGGGCATATTATCGCTGCCGACGATGATGAAGGCGGGATACAAGCCCTCTCTGGCGTGTGGCACGCTCTGTGCGACGGGCACGCTTGGGCAGATCATTCCCCCCTCTATTTGTTTGGTGTTATTGGGGGAGGTTATTTCTAACGCGTATCAACAGTCGCAGTTGAATGCAGGGATCTTTGCACCTGATTTTGTTTCGATCGGCGACCTGTTCGCGGGTGCAATTATTCCAGGTTTACTGCTAGTCACTGCCTATGCAACCTATATGTTCGTTATCGCCTGGCTGAAACCCTCCTATGCCCCACCGATGGCAGATGATGAATTGAACGATGGAACAAATATTTTTGTGGCGTTGTTTAAGGGTTTGCTTCCTCCAGTATTACTCATGGTGGCTGTGCTGGGCTCTATACTTTTGGGGATAGCGACGCCCACAGAGGCGGCTAGCATTGGCGCAGTGGGGGCGATGATTCTGGCTTTAATCAAGAGAGCTTTAAATATCTCAGTGCTGCAGTCGGTAAGCATAGAGACTATGCGTGTTACTTCGATGGTATATCTGATTCTCATTGGTGCGACAATTTTTTCGTCGGTATTTAGAGGGTTTGGTGGCGATGTGCTAATTGAGGAGCTTCTGATGAATCTGCCAGGCGGTGTCGTTTCCGCGACACTGGTGGTCATGTTGCTGATCTTCTTTTTGGGCTTTATTCTAGACTTTATCGAGATCACGTTCATGGTCGTGCCGCTTGTGGGGCCAATACTGTTGGCTATGGGCGTCGATCCTATTTGGTTGGGAGTTATGATAGCGGTGAATCTGCAGACTTCGTTTCTTACACCACCCATGGCGATGGCGGCGTATTACCTCAAAGGCATTGCCCCCCCGTATATCGAGTTAATGGATATATTCAAAGGCATAATGCCCTATCTTGGAATAGTAATACTGGCGATGGTGATCCTGTATAGCTACCCAGCTATTGCACTGTGGCTGCCGGTTTATCTGTTCGGCTAATGCCAGGTCGTTGTGAATAGTGTCAATAAAAATAACAGGACTCTTTACAGAGCACTTTATAGGCTAACTTTT
>JAESUT010000149.1 GCA_016762995.1 Gammaproteobacteria bacterium
CACGGCCAGCCATATTGGTTGCGATAGTTACTACCCCAGGCCTTCCTGCCTGAGCAATAATCTCCGCCTCGCGCTCATGAAATTTCGCGTTTAATACTTCGTGCTCAATTTTTTCTTTCGTGAGAAACTTCGACAGCGTTTCCGATGTATCGATAGATGCTGTACCGACTAATACGGGCGCGCCTTTGGCGCTCATTTCAGTGACATCACGTACAATTGCCTCCAACTTCTCTTCCATAGAAAGAAAAATAAGATCGTTTGCATCATCGCGTACCATAGGCTGATTGGTTGGTATGACTACCACATCAAGCCCATATATCTGTGAAAACTCGAACGCTTCCGTATCGGCGGTACCGGTCATACCAGACAAATTATTGTACAAGCGGAAGTAGTTCTGGAATGTTGTTGAAGCCAGGGTCTGACTCTCACTCTGAATCTCCAGTTTTTCCTTCGCTTCTATAGCCTGGTGCAGGCCTTCCGACAGACGCCGTCCTTCCATCGTTCGCCCGGTGTGCTCATCAATTAGTACGATGCTGTTATTTTGTACTATGTACTCGATATCTCGATTAAAAAGGTTATGTGCCTTTAGGCCAGCATGTACATGATGAAGCAGGGACAAGTTAGTCGCCGAATAAAGTGACTCTCCCTCTGCAAGCAATTTTTTCTGAATCAGAATATCCTCTACGAATTCGTGACCAGTTTCAGTAAGCTCGACCTGGCGAGTCTTTTCATCAACCGTGAAGTGACCCGACTCCTCCGGCACAAAATTCTTATCCATCATTTCCATCTTGGATTTTTCAGCCTTCGCTCCCTTCTCCAACTTCGGGATCAGCTGATTGATAGCCTCATAGAGTTTGGAGCTATTTTCGGCAGCGCCAGAAATTATAAGCGGAGTTCTCGCTTCGTCGATAAGAATTGAATCTACCTCGTCGACGATCGCAAAATTCAACTCTTTCTGCATCTTGTCATCGAGACGGAACGCCATGTTGTCGCGCAAATAATCAAAACCAAATTCGTTGTTTGTGCCGTAGGTAATAGAGCTGTTATAAGCTTCTTTCTTTAATTCCGGCGTCTGTCCTGAGCCTATGATGCCCACACTGAGGCCTAGAAACTCATACAATGGCCGCATCCAGTTCGCATCACGATCCGCAAGATATTCGTTCACTGTAACCAGATGAACACCTTTTCCAGTAAGACCATTTAGGTAGGCAGGCAGGGTTGCCATAAGCGTCTTACCCTCACCCGTTCTCATCTCTGAGATGTTGCCTTCGTGCAATACGATTCCGCCGATCATCTGCACATCGAAATGGCGCATCTGCAATGTCCGCTTACTTGCTTCACGAACAACCGCGAAAGCTTCAGGCAAGAGCGCGTCAGTCGACTCGCCGCCATCGAAACGCTGCTTAAATTCGACCGTCTTCGCTTTCAATTCTTCATCGGAGAGCGCTTCTAAAGAAGACTCAAGCTCACTGATACGAACAACAGTCTTATTCAGCTTCTTCAGCTTGCGCGAGTTACTACTTCCAAATATTTTGCTTAATATGCTCATTTTTCTCTATCAATTAATAGTTGCTTCGATACGCTGGCCTCCAGCCGGCATGATGAGCATTGCTCAGGCAGACCGATAGCGACCACAGATTGGTGGGTAAGTTGAGGGTAATTATCTTGCTGTGCGATGTATATAGGCGGCAGGGTCGACGACTCTGCCGTTCTTGTAAACCTCAAAATGAACATGAGGCCCCGTTGAACGACCGGTAGAACCTACTAGAGCGATGTTCTGACCTTTCATTACGATATCGCCAACGTCCACCAATAGCTTTTCTGAATGGGCGTAGCGTGTAGTAAATCCATTACCGTGATTGACCTCAACCATCAAGCCATAGCCCGATCGAGGCCCAGACCAGGTGATTACGCCTGCTGCCACGGTATTAATCTCAGCACCGGATTTTCCAGTGGTGAAATCAATTCCCCCATGAAACGCTATACGCCCAGTAATAGGGTCAGGACGCTGGCCGAAACGCGAGGCGATCCAAGCATTTTCTACAGGCCTACCTGCGATGAAGACATCTGACTGGATCTTTCGATCCGTCATCAAACCTTCTAGAATTTCGAGTTGCTGCTGACGATCATCCAGTTGACGCTCAAGCTGATAAACAGCACCCATAAAATCCGCGGTTGAGTAAGGCTCTGAAACACCCGTTGCAGGGCCACCGATGGTAATCGGGTCACTGAAATCAAATTCACCAGTATCCAGATTGGCAATAGTAGTAATGCGTTCTCCCATCGCATCCAAGCGCACTAGACGCGCCTGCAGCATTGCAAGTCGCATGGTTAGGGCTTCGATCTGTTGTTCTGACTCTTCTTTAATCTCGGATATTTGTTCAGCCTGTATGCGAATCTGACGCTCCCAATTTTGCGCAGACTCTTCGCTGAAAACGCCATTGTTCTGGGAAACCGCGAGCCCATAACCAAAATAGCCCACCGCAACTGGGGCACCGAGCAGGCACAGAGAAAGGAGGCCTTTCAGCCATCCTTTGAGGACGATAGTTTTAGTGTGACCATGACGCTGGTCGACTAGGATAACTTTCATTGTGTAAGCGTTGTCTCAGTAAGCCTATTAGAACTGGGGGCTATTCAAGAAAATTCAACGCCCAACTATATTTATTAAAATCAGATAGTTAGGATAGCACGGCAGAACTAGGCTGCCAACACTGGTTTCATATAGGAAATAGGCACATTCGCGTCATCGTCGAAACTGACGATTTCCCAAGCATCTTTGTTCACTTCAAGCATTCTTAACAGCGCATTATTGAGGGCATGTCCAGATTTATACCCCTTGAACTCGCCTATCAAACTATTGCCAAGCAGATACAAATCTCCAATAGAATCAAGGATCTTATGCTTTACAAACTCGTCTTCGTAGCGCAGCCCATCCTCGTTCAAGACCTTGTAGTCTCCTACAGCGATGGCATTGTCCATACTCGCACCTAGTGCCAAATTCCTATTCCGCAATTCCTCGAATTCATGCATAAATCCAAAGGTACGCGCACGGCTTACTTCCTTAACAAAGGAAGTGCTGGAGAAGTCGATGGTCGCGCTCTTGGTGTGTTTCTTGTAGACGGGATGATCGTAAAGTAGCGTGTAGCTAACCTTGAAGCCATCAAACGGTTCAAGGCTGACCGCTTTGTCGCCATGCTCTAAGTACAATGGCTTCTTTATCTTGATAAAGCGCTTCAGTTCTGACTGTTCTTCGATTCCAGCAGATTGTATTAGAAAAACGAACGGTCCAGCACTGCCATCCATAATCGGCACTTCAGGCGCACTCACATCGATGAAGGCATTGTCGATACCTAAACCTGACAGCGCCGACATCAAATGCTCAATAGTAGAAATTCTAACGTCACCTTTAACGAGGCAGGTAGAGAGGGTTGTATCGCCTACATTAGATGCGCGAGCGGGAATCTGAACGGGGGTATCTAAATCTACTCGTACAAAGATGATGCCAGTGTTTACTGGGGCTGGCCTTAGAGTTAGGTAGACCTTCTCGCCAGTATGCAGGCCAACGCCCGTGGCACGAATAACATTCTTCAGGGTTCTTTGTCTCAGCATAGGTCTTCGCTTCGCGTCTTATTTAATCAGAAAAACAGGGATGTCTTAGGCATTCGCTATGCAGTGTCATGTCACATTGCGCTCAAGGGTTAGCCCTTATGCCTGAAACAACTATTTCGTACTCTACTAGTTCACCAACACTAGACCCGAGAACGAGCTGTTTCTGCTCACAACGACGCCCCTCAATAAAGCTTTGGCATGGTAGCAAAGTTCAAGGCATAACCCAATAAGGAAAAATCCGTGTACTAGCTCGAAACCTTGCTTTATTAATGCCATTCAAAAACAGCAAAAAAGGAATACCGCGCAGGACCCTGACAGCGGTATTCCTAGAAATCTAGTCCGCCTGCTTTCTCAAAAAAGCAGGAATATCGAGATAATCCATGTCGGTATCTGAACCGACTACGGCAGCAGCTGCGGCCGCTCTAGAAGAACCCTGTCTGCGCATCACCGCTGGCTTATCAAGCTGGCGGTAGTCGGTAGTCAATTCCCTCTCAGTATTGTCCACAATTTTCGTGGGCTTGGCATGTCTATCACCCAGGCCAGTTGCTACAACAGTAACGCGCATTTCATTTTCGAGACTTGGATCGATTACCGTGCCTACCACTACCGTTGCATCATCCGAAGCAAATTCTTCAATGGTGTCGCCGACCTCAGAAAATTCGCCCAGAGATAGATTCTCTCCAGCCGTGATATTAACCAAAATTCCGCGTGCACCTTGCAGATTCACGTCTTCTAGTAGCGGGCTGCGAATCGCCGCTTCTGCTGCTTCCCGAGCTCGATCAGCACCAACTGCCGCACCCGTGCCCATCATAGCCATGCCCATCTCAGACATCACCGTTTTAACATCGGCGAAGTCCACATTAATCATGCCTGGATTCATTATTAGATCCGCAATGCCCTTAACTGCGCCTAACAACACATCGTTAGCCGCTTTAAATGCCTCCAGCAGCGTTGCTTCTTTACCCAATACGTCTAACAATTTTTCATTCGGAATAGTAATTAGAGAATCCACGTGCTGTGTGAGCAACTGAATACCTTCTTCCGCAATTTTTGAACGCTTTTTACCTTCGAATGGGAAAGGTCGGGTCACAATCGCAACAGTTAGGATGCCCATCTCCTTAGCCACTTCAGCAACGATAGG
Source organism: Gammaproteobacteria bacterium (assembly GCA_016762995.1). Lineage (GTDB taxonomy): Bacteria > Pseudomonadota > Gammaproteobacteria > Pseudomonadales > Pseudohongiellaceae > UBA9145. Next base: position 4,751 of record JAESUT010000149.1, read on the forward strand.
CGCAGCACCAGTTCCTGTGCCCCCCCCCATACCCGCTGTAATAAATACCATATCGGCTCCGGACAAAATTTCAGCGATCTCATCCCTATCTTCCAACGCTGCCTGTCTACCGATTTCGGGGTTTGCTCCCGCACCAAGACCCTTAGTTATATTGCTACCCAGCTGCAATATCGTCTTGGCTTTCAGGTTATGCAGTGCCTGCGCATCTGTGTTCGCACAGATGAACTCCACACCCTCTACCTGATTATTGATCATATGGTGCACGGCGTTTCCACCTCCACCACCAACACCTATAACTTTAATTTCAGCGCTCTGCGCAACGTTCTCGACTAATTCAAACATATAGCCCCCTCATTAATGATTCTTTATTGTATTGATTATTGACTGCTAAGATTAAAACTAAAAATTTCCCTGGAACCAATTCTTTACCCTATCCACAATCTGAATCTGTGGTTCACGCTTTGACTCAATTCCACCTCTTTCCTGATATTGCTTTAAGCCATAGAGCAATAAACCAACACCAGTAGAATAAATCGGGTTTCTTACAATATCGGCTAAACCATTAACATTATGAGGCGCTCCGATACGTACTGGGGCATGAAATATTTCTTCAGCCAGATCCACTACGCCTTCCATTTTGCTAGTGCCACCGGTTAAGACAATGCCTGCCGCTAGTAGGTTTTCGAACCCACTTCGTTGCAGCTCAGCTTGCACTAGTGTAAATAATTCGTCGTAGCGCGGCTCTACCACCTCGGCCAGCGCTTGCCTAGAAAGCTCTCTTGGAGCTCGGTCTCCGACACTAGGAACATTCAGGACCTCATCGGCACTAGCCAGTTGCGTCAGAGCACAGGCATATTTAATCTTTATCTCTTCTGCGTTTTCTGTCGGAGTTCGCAGCGCCATGGCAATATCATTCGTTACCTGATCGCCAGCAATGGGAATGACACCTGTGTGGCGTATAGCGCCATCGGTAAAAATCGCAATATCAGTGGTTCCTCCGCCAATATCTACGAGGCAGACACCCAGTTCTTTTTCATCATCGGTAAGAACACTGTAGGCAGAGGCCAACTGCTCCAAAATAATTTCGTCAGTCTCTAGACCGCAACGCTTGATGCATTTCTCAATGTTCTGCACCGCATTTATCGCGCAGGTGACCAAATGCACTTTCGCCTCGAGACGAACACCGGACATACCTAACGGCTCCTTAACACCTTCCTGCGAATCGATGATGTATTCCTGCGGCAGTATGTGCAGCACTTTCTGATCAGCAGGGATAGCAACTGCTTGAGCCGCATCGATAACACGCTCGATATCAGCCTTCATAACCTCGCCGTCTCGAATCGCTACGATTCCATGGGAGTTCATGCTACGGATATGACTACCGGCAATTCCTGCATAGACTGAATGAATCTGGCATCCTGCCATCAGCTCAGCTTCTTCGATGGCACGCTGAATGGATTCAACGGTCGATTCAATATTAACAACAGTGCCTTTCTTAAGTCCGCGAGAGCGATGACTGCCAATACCCACAATATCCAAACCGCCGTTCGGATTGATATCCCCGACAATCGCCACAACCTTGGAAGTACCTATGTCCAATCCAACAATCATGTTGTCATTTGCTGAGTCATTCATCGCTCGAATTCTCCAAACAAGACGCCTCAAAAAAATAGCAAATTATATGCTGAAACTGAATCACCGAATTGCCACTCCTGTAAAATCTAACTCGGCATCTCGTACCGCTATTCCGTTTCCATATCTTAAATCGATAGATAGAAACTGGGATGATTTCTCGAACGGCTGGAGCAAATAGAAATCGATAAAGCGCTGCGTTTTCTCGAAAACATCATCTCTACCCGCTGCAACCTGCATTTGTTCATTCAGTAAATAGTCCCAGCTACCACGCTTGCTGAGACCTAAGCCAGAAAGCCGCAATCCTGCTGGAAACAAAATCTGGTTGAGCTTCTGATATTGCAACATCACAACCTCTTGACTGTCTTTAGGCCCAGTAAGCAAAGGCAAGGAATTTAGCTCCAGTAATCTTTCAGGCTGGAAAATATCCCCGTATTGATTCAGCAATTGCTCATTGCCCCATCGCGCTATAGCAACTTGCTCTGTTAGATGCAGTGATACCGTGCCCGGCCAGATTCGCGTAACCGATGCTTTCAGTATCCAAGGGTGAAGCTCCAACGCTTCTTTTGCCTCAACAACATCGAAATCGAAGAATCCATTCCCCATAAACGGCGCTAACACCTTGCCGACCTCTGCCTCACTTATCCTTTGCCACTGATTCTCAATTCTAACTTTGCTGATTGATCGATTCAAAAACCCAGAAATATCCGCTCTGTTCTGTACCGCCACCAAAGCAACACAAACCAATAACGCAGCAAGCACATAGCCCCCTCGCTTGCCGGAAGACTTCGGCTTCAGCGGCTGGTTTCTCGAACTCGAATTGCGGCGAGTTGAGTGTATGCCGCTTCCAGTTCTAATTGCCCTATTTGTAGTTACCATCTTTTAGTTCGCTGCTTGCTCTAACTCTAATACGGTTAATAGTAAATCGCCGAAATCGATTCCAGCCTGCTTCGCTGCAATTGGTATAAAACTGTGGTCCGTCATGCCTGGAATCGTATTCAGCTCCAGCAGGTAAAATGTGCCGCCTTGATCTTGCATAACATCGACTCTTGCCAAGCCCGTACATCCAAGGCTTGAATAAGCTGAACGGACTAGCTCATTAAGCTCGATCTGTTCCTTTTCACTCAGCTGCGCAGGACAAACAATTTCCACATCTTCATCGGCATACTTTGCATCGAAGTCATAGAACTCTCTCGATGTGCGCATCTCAATAACCGGCAGCAATAGATCCCCGATCACACCTACTGTAAATTCTTTGCCTACCACACACTTCTCTGCCATTACTTCCGAGTCGAACTGACTGGCCATCTCGAAATGCTTTTGCAGGCTTGCTGCGTCCTGAACAATCGCTATGCCTAGGCTCGACCCACCATTCACTGGCTTTACAACCGCGACCTCAAGCTTATCTATCACCGCCTGCCAATCGGTCGCTGCATTCAACATGACAAAATCGGCGGCATTCAATCCTAGGCGCTGCCAAATCAGCTTGCTCTTCACCTTATCCATGGCAAGTGCCGATGCCAGTACACCGCTGCCGGTGTAGGGGATCTTCAAGACTTCTAGAAGACCCTGAATCGTTCCATCTTCCCCGCCCTGCCCGTGCAACATGATCAGCACTAGGTCAGGCTTTAGGCTTTCCAGGTCTACGACAACGCTATCGCCCACATCTAGAACGCTCGCGTTTACACCTTGTTTCAACAATTCCTGAAAGACCGCTTCGCCACTCAACAAGGAAACTTCACGCTCTGCGGAGTCCCCGCCCTTCAGTACGACGACATGCCCGCAATTTGCTATGATTTTCTCTTTATTTATCGTTCTCATTTCTCTATTTCTTGACCGCTAAATGCAAAAATCTTCTATAAAAATCAATTAATTATGCTTTGAAACCTAATTTAGCCAATTGTTTGGACAAAGAACCGACACTTCCAGCTCCCTGAGTCAAAATGATGTCACCAGGGCGAACTAATTCACTTAGAATTCCCTGCACCTCTGACTCCTCTTTTACGTAAACAGGATCGACTTTTCCACGCAATCTAATGCTTCGACATAGGCTTCTCGAGTCCGCGCCAGCTATCTTCTTCTCGCCAGCGGAGTACACCTCTAGCAGAAGCAATACATCCGCCTCACCGAGCACTTCGACGAAATCCTCATAGAGATCCTTGGTGCGACTGTAACGGTGTGGCTGGTAAACCATCACTAATCGATTCTCTGGCCACCCATCGCGCAGAGCTCGCAGAGTAGCGGCAACCTCAGTTGGGTGATGCCCGTAGTCATCGATAAGCATGACCGTTCCGCCCTCCACATCAAATTCACCCTGCACCTCAAAACGACGACCAACTCCCGCGAAATTTTGAATACCACTCTGGATATCCGCAGCCGCAATTCCCTCGTCTGTCGCGATAGCAATCGCAGCTGTCGCATTCAATGCGTTATGACGGCCTGGCATATTCAGTGTAATTTTTAGTTTGTCCTTTGCTTCCCTGCGCACCACTTCGAATTGAGTTATTTGTTGTACCTGACTTAAGTTGATGATCCTAAAATCTGCGTCTTCTGCAAAACCATAGGTGATTTTCGGTCTCGAAATGCGCGGCAGCAATTCGCGCACAACCGGATCATCGATACACAACACCGCCAAACCGTAGAATGGGAGGTTGTGTAAGAAGTCGATGAAGTACTTTTTTAGGTTCTCGAAATCACCCCCGTAAGTACTCATGTGTTCGGCTTCTATGTTAGTCACGACCGCGACCATAGGCTGCAAATGCATAAACGAGGCGTCGCTCTCGTCTGCCTCTGCCACCAAATACCTACTCTCTCCCAATCGAGCGTTAGTTCCCGCGCTGTTTAACAAGCCTCCGATAATGAATGTAGGGTCGAAGCCCGCCTGCGCCAGTACAGATGCCACAATACTTGTAGTCGTGGTCTTCCCGTGGGTGCCAGCGATAGCGATCGAGTGACGGTAACGCATCAACTCAGCCAGCATCTCTGCACGCGCGATCAATGGCTTAGATTCATTGATCGCCGCCTTAATTTCGGGGTTACTCTCATCGATAGCACTGGAATAGACAACCACGTCGGCATTCTTCACATTCGCCGCGTCATGCCCCAAAAATATCTCAGCGCCCATAGAGGCTAGACGCACAGTATTCGGAGATTCCTTAAGATCTGAACCACTAATTTTATAGCCCTGATTTAGCAATACTTCAGCCACGCCACACATGCCCGCGCCACCGATTCCAACAAAATGCAATCTATTGATTCGTCTCATCTCTGGAACAACGTGTCGACTTGCAGCACTATGCATGGGCTAACTCCAAACATCGGCGCGCAATGATTTCATCCGCGTCATAAATAGCGAGGGATTTAGCAATATCACTCATCTGCTGCACTTTGCTGCGGTTTGTATGCAAATCCATCAACAGAGCCTTGAGCGCAGGAACAGATAAGTCTTTTTGGTCCAACAGAAAGGCGGCRCCRGCCYKWACTARCCAATTTGCGTTGTGYGYTTGCTGYYGATCRCTGTGRTGCGGGTACGGAACYAATATCGAAGGCAARCCAGCSGCRGCAATCTCRCTAACCGTRCTCGCGCCRGASCGRCAAAYCACYAAATCRGCCCARCTATAGGCCTCTGCCATGTCACTAATGAATGGGACGACCTGTATTGTTTTCACCGAATCCAATCCCTTATCCCGATAGATTGCCTGGGTTATCTCTAGGGTTCGATCGCCTGTCTGGTGACGTACTGATGGACGATTTTCTTCTGGCCAATCTGCCAACAATTCYGGYATCACTTCGTTAATAGCTAACGCGCCCTGGCTTCCACCTAACACTAATATCTGTAACGGTCTAGACACCTCGTCAAAGCTTCGCGTTCGCAGCCCAAGGTCAGCGATTTCCTTTCGCAGCGGATTTCCCGTGTGAATTATCTTTGCGCTTTTGGGAAACGTATCAGGGAAGGCCTCGAATACTTGGTTMGCAATCTTCGCCAACAGYTTATTGGTGGAACCCGGCACAGCATTCTGCTCGTGAATCACTAGCTTTCCGCCCAGCAATTTTGTTGCTAGGCCTCCCGGGCCTGAAACAAAACCTCCCATTCCCAGCACGCAATCTGGCTTTACCTTTCGAAGTATTCGCATTGATTGAATTAGCGCCTGCGCCAACATGAAAGGCGCCGCTATCAACCTAGCTACTCCCTTGCCTTTGAGCCCCTTTGCAGAGACTGCATGAATTCGAATTCCTGTTCCTTCAAGCAGCCTGTTTTCCATCCCCTGATGAGTACCCATCCATTCAGTTCGGATATTCTGCTCTTGCAATTTTTGCGCAATTGAAAGCGCTGGAAATACATGCCCCCCGGTACCGGCGGCCATAATTAAGACGGTTGTGTTTTCAGCTGACACGTTGCTACCTACACCTCTCCAACATCATTAATCTTGTTGTCAATCTCATACTCTATTCGAACCAACAAACCAATCATAAAAAAGCTCATGATCAGACTCGCCCCGCCGTAGCTCATGAACGGCAGCGTCAAACCTTTTACAGGAAGTAAACTTATGCTCGCCCCCACATTAATCATCGTCTGACCCGCAAACAACAGCCCGAGGCCGTAGGCAAAAAATGCGGCAAATAATTTATCTTGTTGTTGTGCTTTCTGACCAATAGAGAATGCCTTGTAGATAAGCGCAGAGAACAAAAGTATCACCGTAGCGACACCAACCAGACCCAATTCTTCACCGACGATGGCAAGTACGAAGTCATTGTGCGCCTCTGGCAGAAAGTAGAGTTTTTGTATGCTATTGCCTAGGCCTACACCTATCCATTCGCCTCGACCAAAAGCCACCTGCGCCATCGCCTGCTGGTAGCCACCATTCGTTACGTTTTCAATGGCCCAAGGGTCTAGGAAAGAAGTGATTCTATCGATCACATAAGGCTTCATAACCGCAAGCAAAGCAATTCCGCCCATGCAGACGGCCAGCATCAGTAAAATTCTGTAGAGTTTTGCTCCCGCCAAAAAAATCATGCAAAGCGCAGTAAGCGTTAGAATAACCATCGTTCCATGATCAGGCTGGAAGTGAAACAGGGCCACAGCGGCGCCAACAACCGTAAGCGGCTTATAGAATCCAGACCATTTTTCGCGAACCTCATCCAGCTGTCTCTCCAAAAATGCGGCGAGATAAACGACGACAAACACCTTCGCCAACTCCGAAGGCTGCAAGTCAAAAACGACCAGATCTATTCTTCTGGTACTTCCCTTAACCGACTCACCTACGCCAGGAACAAGCACCAGTAATAGCAGGGCAAACGACCCCATTAACAAATACCAACTCTGCGCGCGCCAGGTTGCGACTGGAATATGCAGTGTTATCACTAAAACGAATACCCCTATGGCAGAAAAAATCAGCTGCCGCTTAAGAAAGAAGAAAGGGTCCCCGTACTGACTATTAGCTATTTCCACTGATGCGGATGTCATCATCAACAGACCGATAAACAACAGCAAGAAGGTAAATAACAATATGTTGTTCACTGAGCGCGGCTGAATCGAGTCAACAAGACTGTTTGTGGGCGCTATTGCTCTCGCCATGCTCATTGCAAGGTCTCCACTGACTTCATGAAAGCGAAGCCTCGATGCTGAAAATTCTCAAACATATCGAAGCTAGAGCAAGCGGGCGAGAGCAACACGGCATCACCAGAAATCGACTGCTGCAATGCTACTCGTACAGCATCCTGCATATCACTTGCGAAATAGGTCTTAACCTCAGCATCGAAATAGCTGGCCATTTCTACCGCATCTTCTCCGATCAAAATTACCACCTTGCCCCACTTATTCATCGCCGGCACCAGTGCCGAGAAGTCCGCTTTCTTAGCTAAACCGCCTGCAATCAACACTATATGCCCCGAAATATGTTCGCCCAAACCCTCAACAGCTGCCACAGTCGCAGCAACATTCGTGCCTTTAGAATCGTTGTAAAAATCGACCCCGCCAATATTTGCCACCCACTGACAACGATGTGGTAATCCGCTAAATTCGGTGATCGCCGCCTTTATTGCATTCATGTCTATTGCCATTGCCATTGCCAGCGCTACTGCTGCTAATACGTTTGATATATTGTGCTGACCAAATATTTTTAACTCGCTCACCGAGACAATTTTCTCTAATTGATAGGCAAGGTATTGATCGCCACCTTCCTCGAGTAGACCCAAGCCGTTTACGCCAGCTCGACCGAACCCGAAATCCCACACTGCTGCATCACTCTCTACGAGTGGATAACTTTTTTTGTCATCACGGTTGATAACCACCTGCTTACAACCGGTGAATATTCTTTGCTTGGCGCGGTGATAGTCATCAATGCCTTCATATCTATCCATATGGTCTGCGCTCAAATTCAATAGTGTGGCGGCTGCTGCCCCTAAGCACTCTGTCGTCTCTAACTGGAAGCTCGATAGCTCCAGTAAGTACAGGTCCTTCTCCCCTTCTGCGATCAAATCGAGGGCTGGCTTAAAGCTTTCGCCATCTAGATTGCCACCTAGCCCAAAATTCTTACCTGCCTTTCTTAGTATCTCCGCCAGCACTGCCACTACCGTGCTCTTACCGTTTGATCCCGTGACAGCAATGATTGGTGCCGTTACCTGCTTCGAGAAAATATCTATGTCGCCAGTTATAACAACACCGGCTTTTTTCGCCGCCTCTATCTCGGGGCTGTGAATACTCAAGCCTGGGCTTACGACAAGCTGTTTCGCCGTAACAAATGTCTCTAGATTAAAGTCACCTAATTCATATTCAACGTCTGGGTACAGCTCCTTCAACGCCAGAAGACCTGGTGGTTTATCGCGGCTATCTACGACTTTGACTTTTTCACCCGCTTGAGMGAAATATTTCACGCAGGAAAGCCCGGTATCTCCCAGCCCAACAACAACGGTAATACAGTCATCTAGCTCAGTTGGCATYTAATCTAATCCCAATTGTCTATTCACCTAATTGAACCTAACGCAATTTCAATGTGGCYAAGCCAAACAACACCAACATGACAGTGATAATCCAGAACCGAACAATGACTCTTGGTTCCGGCCAACCCTTCAATTCAAAATGGTGATGCAGTGGAGCCATTTTGAAAACGCGCTTACCAGTCAATTTAAAGGAAGTCACTTGAATGATTACCGAAGCTGTCTCAGCTACGAATATTCCACCCATAATGAAAAACACTATCTCGTGACGCGAGATAATTGCCATAACGGCGAGTGCGGCACCGAGCGCGAGCGCTCCAACGTCACCCATAAAAATCTGTGCGGGGTAGGTGTTAAACCATAAGAATCCAAGGCCAGAGCCCACTAGCGCTCCTGCGAAAATAACTAACTCACCGGAGCCCACTACATAAGGAATATTCAGATAGTCTGAGAATCCCACATGGCCCGCTAAGTAGGCAATCACGCCGAGCGCCCCGCCCACCATCACTGTCGGCAAGATTGCCAGACCATCGAGGCCGTCGGTTAAGTTCACCGCATTGCTAWARCCCACGATGATGAAGCAGCTRACTGCGATATAAAGAATGCCGRCATCRAKAGAMACATCTTTGAAAAAAGGAACAATATAGCTAGTCTCGACTGCACTAAACGCGGTGTAGTAGAGAACAGTTGCTGCGCCCAAACCAATAGCTGTTTGCCAAAAGAGTTTCCAGCGCGCAGACAATCCTGCGGTATTTTTTCTAAAGACTTTTCGGTAGTCATCTACCCACCCGATGGCACCGTATAGAATGGTGACCACCAGAGTCACCCATACATAGTGATTAGAAAGATCCGACCATAACAACGTGCTTAGGGCGATACTGACAATAATTAGTGCGCCTCCCATTGTGGGAGTGCCAGCCTTACTAAGATGGCTCTGCGGCCCATCGTCACGCACGACTTGTCCAATCTGGTGATAGTTCAAACGGCGAATCATAGTAGGACCAATAAGCAGAGAAATACCAAGCGCCGTCAAAATACTAAAAATTCCACGTACGGTAATATACTGTAGAACAGAAAAGCTATTGTCGAATTGAATTAAGTAATCTGACAACCAAACTAGCATTGAGTTTCTCCATCAATCTTAAGAGCCGTGACAACTTCATTCATTTTTGTACTGTGAGAACCTTTAATAAGAACCGTAAGATCTGAATTTGTGATGTCAATTAACGCCTCTATGAGTTCTGCTTTACTCTCGAAGTGCTTACCTTTTCCCGCATAGGCTTCAATGGACAGCTTAGATTTCTCACCGGTTGCCCAGAGTGCATCGAGTCCTGCGTCTGCGGCATATTTACCGATGTGGCGATGAGCTGAATCGGCATTGCTACCAAGCTCTCCCATGTCGCCCATCACCAAGATTTTCTGGCCGCTCAGCTTCGACAAGACATCGATAGCTGCAATAAAAGAACCAGGGCTTGCGTTGTAGCTATCATCGATTAAATGGCATCCGTTCAATCCTAAAAGTCGCGAGAGCCGACCCGGCACTGGATTCAGTTTCGCCAGACCCTCTTTCACATCTACTAGGCTCGCACCGGCTTCTATCGCCACAGCTGACGCCGCAACCGCATTTAATACATTGTGTTTCCCGAGAAGACGTATGTTCAGTGCTTGCTCACCCTGAGGTGCATGCAAATTAAAACTGCTGGACCCGTCGTCTTTCTCCACAAGCTGTGATGCATAATATTGGGAGTCGCCTGCTGCATTTTCATAGCTAAATCGGACGATTCGTTTCTCTTTAGCTCGTAAAGACCAGTCCTCGACGTAGGCATCGTCTGCGTTCAACACCAAGACCCCATCGCTCTTCAGGCCATCAATGATTTCACCCTTCGCTGTTACTACGCCCTGTAGAGAACCAAACCCCTCTAAATGAGTAGAGCTAGCATTGGTGATAAGTGCAATATCGGGCTCGGTTGCTGCAACACTGAATGCAATTTCACCAGCAGCATTCGCACCCATTTCGATGACAGCATATTGATGCCGCTCTTCGAGCCGTAACAGTGTCAGCGGAACCCCAATCGTGTTGTTGAGATTCGCTTCGGTAGCAAGACAATCCGCAGAACTGTTCAAGATCGAGCCAAGCATTTCCTTAACTGTAGTTTTCCCCTGACTACCTGTCAGCGCAATTATCTTTGCAGTACTGCGCTGCCGATTCATATTGGCTATCTTGGCGAACGCTACGCGAGTATCAGCCACTCTCAAAGCCGGCAGTTGTGAAGTAAGCTGTCTTGATATCACCACCGAACCGGCACCTGCACGCGCAGCTTCATCGATGAAATTATTGCCATCGAAGTTCTCCCCGACTAGAGCCAGATAAAGATCGCCGCTCTTAAGCGATCGAGTATCAGTAGAAACACTTGAAAACATCACGTCTTCACCTAGCAATTCGCCACCTAATTCTTGAGCCAACAGGGACAATGTCATGTTGCCAATCAACGCAACCACCCCCTCTACTTGTTTTCTCTAGCCTGCAATGCCAATCGCACATGATTGGCATCACTGAAAATCAATCTACTGCCACCGACATCTTGATAAGTCTCGTGCCCTTTCCCTGCGATCAGAACCACATCGCCAGCCTCTGCATGTGCGATCGCATAGGCTATCGCCTTCTCTCTATCTCGCTCAATGAGCGCTTGTTCAGGCTTAGTTATGCCACTCAGGAT
>JAESUT010000026.1 GCA_016762995.1 Gammaproteobacteria bacterium
GCACCTCTCCATTTTTCCCTGGCGGCGTATTGCGGATAACATCGAATATGTCTGCACTGAGAATATAGCGACCGATTATCGCCAGGTTACTCGGCGCCTCTTCTGGAGTAGGCTTCTCGACCATATTACGAATGCGATAAACACCATCTGCTTCGAGATCTCCCTCGATCACACCGTATTTGTGAGTCTCCTCACGAGGCACTTCTTCGATCGCCACGATGCTGCACTGATACTTCTCATACAGCTTGACCATCTGTGCAAGTACGCCGTCACCCTCAGTGACGCAGTAATCGTCAGCCAACACAACAGCAAACGGCTCGCACCCAATCAGCGTTTCGCCGACTAGAATTGCATGACCCAAGCCCTTCATCTCCACCTGCCTAGTGTAGGAAAACGTACAGCGGTCCATAATCTCGCGTGTGCTGTTCAGTAGCTCTTCCTTGTCAGAGCCGGCAATCTCTTGTTCTAGCTCGTAGCTAATATCGAAATGGTCTTCTATCGCTCGCTTACCACGCCCAGTCACCACACCGATCTCGGTGATGCCAGCATCCATAGCCTCCTCGACCCCATACTGAATGAGGGGCTTGGTCACGATAGGCAGCATTTCTTTCGGCATGGCCTTTGTCGCGGGCAAAAATCGCGTACCGTATCCAGCGGCTGGAAATAGACATTTCCTAATAACAGACATAGCGCAGCGTTTCCTTAATAGGTATTTCTGTGAATTTAAGATAGCAGCCGGTCTTTCCGAACCTACGAATCAACATCGGCCTGTATTAAGTAGATCTTTTCTCAGACCCTGTCATAGCGATCTTCGAAACGGACAATATCATCCTCACCAAGATATTCACCAATTTGAACTTCGATGATTTCTATAGCTTCATTACTTGGATTGGTCAATCTGTGTTTGCTACCGACCGGAATATAAGTCGATTCATTGGGCTGCAGTTCGAACTCTTTGTTGTCGCAAGTTACCAAGGCAACACCCTTGAGCCCGATCCAATGTTCCGCCCTCTTGTGGTGTAACTGCAGCGACAACGATGCGCCAGCATTGACCACTATATGTTTTACCTGGTATCCAGGTCTGCTGCTCAAAGACTCATAAGAGCCCCACGGGCGATAAACCAAGCTATGTAACGTGCCTTCTTCCCGCTCATTGTCTTGCAACTGTTGTACTAAATGTTTTACGGACTGCACCTGCGAGCGCTGTGTCACCAACACCGCATCCGCTGTCTCCACCACTACGATATCCCGTATTCCCGCCACAGCGACAAGCCGAGATTTGGATTGAATATAGCTATCCTGCACATCGAAGGTGAGCACATCGCCGGACAGTGCGTTGCCATGCTCATCCTTGGCCTGCACCTCCCACATCGAATCCCAGGCACCAAGATCATTCCAGCCTGCGTCGAGGGGCACAACCACAGCGGCGGACGTCTTCTCCATCACGGCATAGTCGATAGAATCGCTACGGCAGCTCGCGAAGACTGACTCGGGGATTAACTGAAAATCCTCTCCCCGCTCCAGACTCGCGTAGGCCTTATGACAGCTCTCAAAGATATCTGGAGCATGTCGCTTCAGTTCCTGCAAATAAGTAGAGGCGGAAAACAAGAACATGCCACTATTCCAAAAATAGTTGCCACTATCCAAATAGGCCTGCGCGGTTTCCTGATCCGGCTTCTCCACAAACTGCTCTACGCAGTACCCATTCCCACCGACGAGTTCCGCACCCTTCTCTATGTAGCCATATCCTGTTTCTGGGGCACTTGGCACTATGCCAAATGTAGCCAACTTTTCTTGCTCGGCAGACTGCAATGCCAGAGCTATCGCCTGCTGAAATCTGACTTGATCCTGAATCACATGATCGGCAGGCAACACGAGGAGAAGCGGGTCCGCGTCATCTTGCTGCGCACACAATGCAGCAAGAGCGACCGCAGGCGCGGTATTTCTGCCGACCGGCTCTAGCAATATAGTGCAGTGCTCTTTCCCAAGTTGCCGCAATTGCTCTGCCACTAAAAAACGGTGGTCGCTGTTACAAACGACTATCGGATCTCCGACGTCAGGCACGCCCTCCAGACGAGACAATGTATTTTGAAACAGTGAGCCCTGCATGTTGGGAAAATCGATAAATTGCTTTGGTAGCATCGATCGAGAGACTGGCCAGAGGCGGGAACCCACACCACCAGCGAGAATAACGGGAATCAACATAGAACTTGCTACCTTGGACTTCATAAGAGAAATGACAAAAAGGAACGACATAGTAGCAAAAACTCGTCTATTTTAATAAATAGAAGCGGTTCAACAGCATGCCATCAATTTATGATCGATTATTCGGCCCCAGCGCGCTAACATCTAGCCTTTAGAGAACCACCCCTTGGAGGGGTTTAACCAGCTCATGACACAAGTCGAACACAAGTTTATTCCTAAGAATTCCTATACATTGGAAGAATTGGTAGATTGCGGCCATGGTCGTCTATTCGGTCCGGGCAACGCTAAGTTACCTGTGGGCAACATGCTCATGCTTGATCGCATCGTTCGGATAGATAGCGATGGCGGCGAACATGGCCGTGGACAAATAATTGCGGAGCTGGATGTAAATCCAGACCTCTGGTTTTTCGACTGTCACTTCCCCGGCGATCCGGTCATGCCCGGCTGCCTAGGATTAGATGCCTTGTGGCAGCTACTGGGGTTCTTCCTCGGCTGGAGTGGTCACCCTGGAAAGGGTCGGGCACTTGGAGCTGGCGAGGTAAAATTTACTGGTGAGATATTGCCAACTTCAAAGAAGGTAGTTTACGAACTATCGATAAGTCGGCTTATCAATAGAAGCCTAGTTATGGGCATTGCCAACGGAAAAGTTTCTGTAGATGGCAAAACAATCTATACCACCAAAGCCTTGAAAGTAGGTCTATTCACGCCAGAAATTTCATTCTAGTAACGGATGCATGAGTGATTCTTTTTTGATTGGGGAAATTGTATGAAGCGCGTTGTTGTAACTGGTATCGGAATTGTATCTTGTTTAGGTAATGACAAAGAGTCGGTGCTAGATTCTCTAAAAGCGGGCCGTAGTGGTATCCGGCACAACCCTACCTACGAAGAAATTGGCATGCGCAGTCATGTCAGCGGATCGGTGCAGATCGACACAGCTGAACTAATAGACCGCAAGATACTCCGCTTTATGGGCGATGCCGCAGCTTATGCCTACCTAGCCATGGAACAGGCGATATCTGACGCCAACCTTACGGATGAAGAAGTTTCCAATTTTCGCTCCGGATTGGTAGTGGGCTCCGGTGGCGGCTCCTCCGAAGATCAACTCGAATCCACAGATATCATGCGCGAGAAGGGTATACGTCGAGTCGGGCCATACCGTGTAACGCGCACGATGAGCAGCACCACGTCTGCTTGTCTGGCCACTCCATTTAAAATCAAAGGCGTCAACTACACAATTTCATCGGCCTGTGCGACCAGCGCTCACTGTATTGGTCATGGAGCCGAACTGATTCAGCTAGGCAAGCAGGATATAGTTTTCGCAGGCGGTGGCGAGGCAGAGCACTGGACAATGAGCCATATGTTCGATGCTATGGGCGCGCTTTCAACGAAATACAACGACACTCCCGATAAAGCCTCACGCGCTTTCGATGCTGACCGCGACGGCTTCGTGATTGCCGGTGGTGGTGCAATTCTTGTTATGGAGTCTCTCGATCATGCTCTAGCAAGAGGCGCAAAGATCTATGCCGAGCTGACTGGGTATGCGGCAACTTCAGACGGCCATGACATGGTTGCACCTGCCGGCGAAGGCGGCGCACGCGCGATGCAGACGGCGATCGCAGGTCTCGAAGGTTCAGTAGACTACATCAACACACACGGCACTAGCACACCGGCCGGTGATGTCTCGGAGCTACGCGCGATCAAAAGCGTCTTCGGTGACAACGTACCAACACTCAACTCCACCAAATCGTTGACCGGCCATTCACTTGGCGCGGCAGGTGCGCAGGAAGCCATCTACAGCCTATTGATGATGGAGAATGATTTTATAGCCGCCTCGGCTAATATCGAGAACCTAGACGAGGAAGCACAGGGAATGCCAGTCGCAATCGAACGGCAAGATAACGTTACCCTAAATCGCATCATGTCGAATAGCTTCGGCTTTGGTGGCACCAATGCTTCTCTGGTCTTTGATCGCTATCAAAGCTAGGAATGTTTTACGCCTCTGATAGGAAACTTATTCTCAGCCTAACTGGTCCAAACTAGTATGAAGATGCGTGCCGTTTTTCAAATCGTACTGACTCTGCTGTTTAGCACCTTCCTGCTCGCAGGCAACGTTGCTCAAGCGCAGCTCACTCCGCGCACTGTCTCAGCTCTAGCAGCACAGCCTGCTTATCCGCAGCCTCTCCCTCTGGAACAGGCTTTCCCCTTCTATGTCAGTGCCGTTAGTCCAGGTCGATACAGGATTGTATGGGACCTGCCAGATGGTCACTACCTGTATAGGCATGCTTTCGAATTCACACTGAGCCAGCAGGTCGATTCCGAGCAGCTTCCCGTAGAATCCTTGATGCCCGATGGCTTGAAGAAAAATGACCAATTCTTCGGCGATATAGAGGCCTATTATGGCCATCTAGACATCGATCTAAGCCTCGGCACAGTACCCGGGCCGGACGCGAGAATCTTCATTCACTATCAAGGCTGCGCCGATTGGGGATTCTGTTATCCTCCTCAGCGCTTCGAATTCCTACTAAACCCCTAAACACTGCTCTTTCTTTCACAAAAAAGCGTGAAATGTGCGCTATTTTCTGAGAAAATGCCGACAAAATAGCTAATCAGGCCTCTGGGGATGAATTTACCCCGCTGCCACATTAGGAAAAAGAACATGGCATCTATACTGGCCCTGCATGGACCTAACCTAAATTTACTCGGTAGTCGTGAGCCCCACATCTATGGGTCCGATACCCTGGATGACATTAACCAACGCCTCGCAGAAAAATGTGCGGAATCGGGCCATCAATTCGACAGCCTACAGGCTAACTCTGAGGGAGAATTAATCGATCGATTGCACGCGGCGCGAAAAGACGGCACGGCATTCATGCTCGTGAACTTTGGCGGATTCACCCACACCAGCATTGCTATTCGTGACGCGATTCTTGCATCAGAGATTCCCTTCATCGAGGTGCATCTTTCAAATTTATTCAGCCGCGAAGCATACCGGCATCATTCCTATTTTTCCGACATCGCTGTCGGATGTGTGATTGGTTTGGGCGCCCACGGTTATGAACTGGCGCTTCAGGCTGCTTGCAGAAAACTAGCTAACTAGCTGCACAAGGATGTGCAACCATTGCCCGATAAGGGCAATGCGAGTGCGCCAAGCTAAGTGAAATGACATTTATGCCAGCTATTGGCGCACGACATACGGAAAAAGCCATGAATGACGTTTTCCGTATCGACTAACTGAGACTCTAAGCAGGATATTCCTATGGACATTAGAAAAGTAAAGAAGCTGATTGAATTGTTGGAATCTTCCGACATCGCAGAAATCGAAATAAAGGAAGGCGAAGAGTCGGTTAGAATTAGCCGCGGCATCATTTCTACGCCTACTCCCATGGCCTATCAGCCACCGGCCGCGCCAATCGCTGCTCCGGCTCCTGCCGCAGCGCCCGCTGCCGCACCTGCCGCCGCTCCCGCCGCGGAAGGAAATGCGATCAAGTCCCCTATGGTTGGAACCTTCTATCGCTCGCCCTCTCCCTCCTCTCCTGCATACGTTGAAATAGGCAAACATGTAAAGGCTGGAGACGTGGTGTGCATTGTCGAAGCAATGAAAATGATGAATCAAATCGAGGCTGACCAATCAGGCACAATCGAAGCTTTTCTGGTTGAAGATGGCGAACCTGTCGAATTCGACCAGCCATTGATCAAAATCGTCTAGAACGCTCTTTGTGTACCCAGTCTAATCCAAGGATAGCTTCATGCTTGAAAAAGTCTTAATAGCCAATCGCGGTGAAATCGCGCTGCGCGTACTTCGCTCCTGTAAAGAGCTTGGAATCAAAACTGTCGCCGTCCATTCGACGGCGGACCGGGATCTAATGCATGTTCGGCTCTCTGACGAATCGGTTTGCATAGGTCCGCCCA
The DNA here is from genome assembly GCA_016762995.1 of Gammaproteobacteria bacterium. Taxonomy (GTDB): domain Bacteria; phylum Pseudomonadota; class Gammaproteobacteria; order Pseudomonadales; family Pseudohongiellaceae; genus UBA9145. The sequence goes on from JAESUT010000026.1 coordinate 6,115, forward strand.
GTCCAACAGATAGCTATCTCAATACACCAGCCATCATCTCTGCAATGGAAGTGACCGATGCCGATGCAGTGCACCCCGGTTACGGCTTTCTATCGGAGAACGCCGACTTCGCCGAACAGGTCGAGAACAGCGGCTTCACGTTTATCGGCCCAACCGCCGAAACGATTCGTCTGATGGGCGACAAGGTTTCAGCCATTAACGTTATGCGCGAAGCCGGCGTACCTACCGTGCCCGGCTCCAACGGCCCCATAGACGACGACAACGAGCGCACACTGTCGATCGCCAAAGAGATTGGCTACCCAGTTATCATCAAGGCAACAGCAGGGGGCGGTGGCCGCGGCATGCGTGTGGTCCACAATGAGGCGGCCCTACTCAAAGCAATATTCGTTACCCAGACCGAAGCCAAATCGTTCTTTGGCAACGGCGTGGTGTATCTAGAAAAGTTCTTGGAAAATCCACGCCATGTGGAAATTCAAATTATCGGCGATGGCAAGGGCAACGCGCTCTATCTTGGCGATCGTGACTGCTCTTTGCAGCGACGCCACCAGAAAGTGTTAGAGGAAGCTCCTGCTCCAGGTATTCCTGACAAAGTACGCGCCAAAGTCGCGGAAACTTGCATCCAAGCTTGTAAGAACATGAAATACCGAGGCGCTGGAACCCTCGAATTTTTGTATGAGGATGAAGCGTTCTATTTCATCGAAATGAATACGCGAGTACAAGTTGAGCACCCTGTTACAGAAATGATTACCGGTGTAGATATCGTCAAAGAGCAACTTCTAATTGCCGGCGGTGCGCCTCTTTCCTATGCGCAAGAGGATATCCATTTTCGCGGACACGCCTTCGAATGTAGGATCAACGCCGAGGACCCAGTAACGTTTATGCCTAGCCCGGGCAAGATAAAAATGTTCCACGCACCTGGCGGCAACGGTGTGCGTGTCGATTCACACCTCTACAGCGGCTATAGTGTTCCCCCCCACTACGACTCTCTGATAGCCAAGCTAATTTGTCACGCAAACACTCGAGAGGCAGCACTAAAACGCACTCAGATTGCTTTGGATGAGATGCTGATCGATGGTATCCGCTGCAATATCCCACTGCATCAAGACCTGGTGCGCGATGCCGAGTTTCAAAAGGGCTGTGTCAACATTCACTACCTAGAAAAGAAACTTGAATCCTAGAGCTCGCAGAGTTTTCTCACTATGGCATGGCAACAACTCAGAGTTCAGGTACGATCCGATCAGATAGAACCTCTAGAACAACTGTTGCTGGATTATGGCGGTCTATCAATAAGCTATCTGGATGCGAAGGATCAACCGGTATTTCAAAAAGAGCCAGGTAGCACACCTTTATGGGATCTTGTTGACCTGGTCTGCCTATTCGAACAAGGCGCCAATCTCGACGGATTGCTTTTCCTACTACGACAACACGCTGCAATCGAAGACAAAGGATCTCTGACTCTCGAAGTTCTAGAAGACCAGGCCTGGGAGAGATCTTGGATGGCAGATTTTAAAGCCATGAAATTTGGCGAGCGCCTTTGGGTCTGCCCAAGCTGGCAGGATCCACCCGAACCAAACGCCATCAATATTATGCTCGATCCTGGCCTCGCCTTCGGCAGCGGCAGTCACGCGACCACCAGCATGTGCCTTCAGTGGCTGGAGAAGAACGTTCGCGATGACAGTACAGTTATCGACTATGGCTGCGGCTCCGGCATTCTCGCTATCGCAGCAGTCCTGCTCGGAGCGCCTCGCGTCATCGCTGTAGACAATGATCCTCAGGCTATTACAGCAACCATCGAAAACGCGAAACGCAACCACATCCCTGAGGGTGTTATCGAAACCTATCTGCCGGTGCAATTGCCTGACGATAGGGCCGGTCTTCAGTCAGACATACTCGTCGCAAACATACTAGCCGAGCCACTTATGCAGCTTGCCGAAGACCTCTCTCATCTCGTAAAACCCAGAGGATGTATAGCCCTGTCTGGATTATTAGCGGAGCAGGCTGACGGATTACTTGATCATTATAGCGCCTGGTTTGAGATGGACGAGGCGGTACTACGTGAGGAATGGGCGCAATTGAGCGGTACCCGCCTGAACTGACAAGCGCATGAGCGAGATGAGCTAATTAGTCGACCCTGAAAAATGCATCTCGATATGGATGTCGATGACTTCGCTTCAACTGTCGCCAATACTTCGACCAGAAAGCAGCAGCTGCATGCATTTTCTTGGTCGATGGGAGTGCGCCAAAAGCAAGTGAAATGACATTTTTACGCCAGCTTTTGGCGCATGACATACTAAAAAATAGGCAAGACAAAGGGTTTGACCTACAATCCCCTGCTAACTCGCCATCCGAAGTACTGCCGCATGTCGTTCAATGTAACTCAATGCCCCGCCTGTGAATCTACCTTCAACACGAATTCTCGTGTGTTGGCGGCTGCTGCGGGAAGAGTACGCTGCGGAGCTTGCCTCACGGTATTCGAGGCCATCGACAATTTCCTAATTCCAGAAGAATCAGACGCGGCGCCAGATCAAGACGAATCGGTTTTCGTCGGCAATAATCCACAGGAGTTTTTCGACCCGTCTTCGTTTCTTACTCGCAGCGCCTTGAGCGAAACCCATGGCGACGAACCTGATCAAAGTGATCCTATCGATGAGAAAAACCTACATCAGAAATTGGAGCAATCAGAAACTGTAAGCAATGACTTCTTCGCCACAGTAGTCGGGAAGCTGCAAGTAAAAACAGAAGCACCTGCCGTAGAAAACAAGCATGAGCGCGAAGAACCTCTGATTGATCAGCCTAAAGAGCTACAGGTAAGCATTGCCAATGAAAGCATCGAGGCAGCATTCGAAGAAGAAATTCTAGAATCTTTTATTACCGAGGCAACCAATTCTCATGCGCTTATTGAAGACAACCCGGCCGACTCCTCACTCAAGGAATGCATTGAACCTGAGACAGAACTAGAACCAGAGCTAACTAATACCAAAGAATCGCACAGTGAAAGCGAGAAGCCGATTCTTGGCCCAGGCCTATCCGTATCATTCACCATTAGCTCCAACGCTCCTACTGAAATGCGCTTCGGCGAGCCTGAATCAAACACTCCTAAAAACGAAGAAGCAACAAACGAGCTGCCAATCGATCAGGGCGTCACAAATGATGTCGAGGCCGAATTCGACGAGGACAACGAAAAACTACTACTAGCTACTCAAGTTTTCGCCGCAGAAGAAAACGCAGAAAAAACAACCACCGAATCACCCCCAACTGCAGAGCCAAGCGCGGTTGTTGAATCAGTAGTTATTGAACCAGCAGTTGCTGAACCAGCAGTCGTAGAACCAATCACAAATCCTACTGCCGGCAACGAGAGTCCGAATACCAACAGTGAATCTCTAATCAATGAAGCGTTCGATACCCCTAATCTAGCTAAGCAAAAAAAGCAGGCGAGTGAAGGTGTTGCTGAAGAGGAAAAGAAAGAGCAAGAGCCAATCATCGTAGCAACACAAGTAAGCGCCTCAGAAGTGGATGAAGATTCAACTGAAGCAATACGTTCTAGAGCACTGGAAGCCGAGCTAAGCGACGAGGAAGCGCTGGAAACGATCCCTAGAGAGAATCTTGCTGCCTTGGGCAGCATGTCCACGCCCGTCGAGCTTATAGCAAGAACGGAGAGTCATCTGGTGCGCAGCACCCTACTCATTCTATCCATCCTGCTACTCGGCGGCCTGCTTAGCTCTCAATACCTGTGGCAACGAATGGAGCTCTATAGTCAGCTCCCTCAACTACGCCCTCTGTACGAAGCTGCCTGCACCTACTTAAACTGTGCTCTGCCGCAATACACAGATATCAATTCTATTCGCAGCGAAAATCTTACCGTACAAACTCATCCGACCTATGCAAACGGTCTACTAGTTAACACGGTTATTCGCAACACGGCAGCATTCGAGCAACCCTTCCCAATTCTTATACTCAGCTTCAATAGCGTCCAGAACAGCGTCATAGCGCTGCGCGAATTTACCTCTGCTGAATATCTAGACCCAGGGCTTCAATCCATCCAAGCAATGCCGGTGCAGACTCCGGTACAAATCGGCCTAGCTATAATGGACCCAGGCCCAGAAGCCGTAAACTACACTCTAGCATTCCGTTGGCCTTAGCTAGCAGACTGTTATCAGCGTCATGTACGCAGAAAATACACAAATTGCTTTAACTGGAAATACGTCCTCGCTATCATAGCGACCCTTAACAAAATCAGCCTAAACTACAACAACAAGAATGATAGACGTCGGCCCCTACAAACTAAAAAATGCCCTATTCCTTGCACCCATGGTGGGCGTCAGTGACACACCATTCCGGGAAATTTGCACCGAAGCTGGTGCAGGCCTAACTGTTGCAGAAATGCTGACTAGTAATGCAGAACTATGGCAGAACGAACGCAATAGACTAAAGCGAGTAAAACCTAAAAGCATTGGGCCTCATGTCGTACAAATTGCAGGATCCGACCCGGAATTAATGGCCCAAGCTGCCGCACTGAATGCAGAACTCGGTGCCGATGGCATCGATATCAATATGGGCTGCCCCGCAAAAAAAGTACTTAAGAAAGCAGCAGGCTCAGCACTACTAAAAGATACCGAATTGGTAGAACGAATCTTAAAAGCAGTCGTCTCGCGCGTCGACATTCCCGTGACGCTGAAGATACGCACCGGCTGGAGTCCCGAAACGAGAAACGGTGTTGAGATCGCGAAAATTGCTGAGGATAGCGGCATACGTTTGCTCACAGTCCACGGCCGCACCCGAGAATGCCGTTTCAAGGGTTATGCAGAGTACGACACCATTGCTGCAATTAAGAGCGCCATCTCAATCCCAGTAATCGCCAACGGCGATATAGATTCACCCAGCAAGGCCGCCGCTGTTCTTAAGCACACCCAAGCAGATGGATTAATGATCGGTCGTTCTGCACAGGGCCGGCCGTGGATATTCAGAGAGATAGAACACTTTCTTGCTACGGGAAAAACTCTTCCGCCGATCGATCTRAAAACTCGTCTCGATATAATCYTYTCACAYCTTATGAAACTTCATAGTTTCTATGGSGACGTGAAAGGAGTATGGTATGCACGTAAGCATGTTGCCGCGTATGTAAAAGATTTATTAGAATCGCGTGATTTTATGAAGAACTTCAATACCATCGAGTCTCCGGCCGCACAACTCGACTGCGTCAATGCGTACTTCTCTCGCCTAGGCGAAGGTCTACTACTAGAACAAGGAGCTGAAGCCGCGTGAACAAGTTAGATAGTCTAGCAAACCACCCTGAGACAATTCAGACTCAAGACAACACTCCCACTGTACGACAGGAAAACACACTTCGAGCTGAAGTCGAACGCTCACTAAGCCGCTATTTTGAGAATATCGAAGATGAGSCAGTTACCRATCTTCACCACATGGTTATTTCAGAAGTAGAGGCCCCCTTGATTGGGGCAGTAATGGGTTATTGCGGCAACAATCAAAGCAAGGCATCTATCATGCTTGGTTTGAACCGTGGTACGCTACGCACCAAGTTAAAGCTATACGGTTTACTGTAAATTCCATCGATCGGTCCTCTACATTTAGTCTTCGCTAAACCCCTCTAAGCCATTTGACTTAAGTGATTAGCAGAAATTTAGATAATCGGTTTTGCATCAACCCCAACTACACCCATAAGCAAAAGATAGCCCTATGACAACAGAAAAATCTGCTGCCATTCGTCGTGCATTGATTAGCGTCTCCGACAAAACTGGCATTATTCCCTTCGCAAAAGCTCTTCATAAACTTAACATCGAGATACTCTCCACAGGGGGCACCTATAAACTGCTCACGCAGGAGAATATTCCAGCTATAGAAATTTCGGCATACACCGGCTTTCCAGAAATGATGGACGGCAGGGTTAAGACTCTGCACCCCAAGATCCATGGCGGCATCCTGGCCCGCCGCGACAAGGACCAAGCGGTAATGGAGGAGCATGACATCCCTCCAATCGATCTGGTGATAGTCAATCTCTATCCTTTCGAAGCCACAGTGGCAAATCCAGACTGCGATTTGCCAACGGCGATCGAGAACATCGATATTGGCGGTCCTACCATGCTTCGCGCGGCTGCGAAGAACAATCGTTTCGTCGCGGTAGTAGTGAACCCATCGGACTACGACTCTATCGCTGACCTGTTACAGACCAACGAAGGCAGCCTCGATAACAAGACTCGTTTCGACCTCGCCGTAAAGACGTTTGAACACACGGCGGCTTACGATGGCGCCATCGCCAACTATCTCGGCGCTAAGATTGACCCCGAATCAAACTTTCCTAGAACGTTTAATACGCAATTCCTTAAGACCCAGGAGATGCGTTACGGAGAGAACCCACATCAGAAGGCGGCGTTCTACGTAGAAAAGAATCCAAGCGAGACCAGCATCAGCACCGCAGAGCAACTACAGGGCAAGGCACTGTCTTATAACAACATCGCCGACACCGATGCAGCCTTGGAATGTGTTAAATCATTCAGCGCGCCTGCCTGCGTCATCGTAAAGCACGCAAACCCTTGCGGGGTTGCCATAGCTGAATCGCCGCTTGAAGCATACGAACTCGCCTTTCAGACCGATCCCACCTCAGCCTTTGGCGGTATCATCGCGTTCAATCGCGAGCTGGATGCACAGACAGCACAGCGCATCGTCGACCAACAATTTACCGAAGTAATCATCGCCCCTTCTATTTCCGATGCCGCGCTAGAAATTACCGCAGCGAAAAAGAACGTGCGAGTACTACGCTGCGGCCAATGGCAGGATCACAGAGAAGAAGCATTTGATTACAAGCGCGTCAATGGCGGGCTACTGGTACAGGATCGCGACATTCATCAGATTGCAGCAAGTGACCTAAAAGTCGTTAGCGCTCGCGCACCCACCGAGGATGAGATTCGTGACCTATTGTTCGCCTGGTCTGTTGCACAGTATGTAAAATCGAATGCCATCGTCTACTGCAAGAACAATCAGACCATTGGCATAGGTGCCGGGCAGATGAGCCGCGTCTACAGTGCGAAGGTTGCGGGCATCAAGGCAGCCGATGAAAATCTGGTAGTAAAAGGTTCTGTGATGGCGTCCGACGCCTTCTTTCCTTTTCGCGACGGCATAGACGCGGCTGCGGCCGCCGGCATTGCCGCCGTCATACAGCCTGGCGGGTCGATGCGTGATGACGAGGTTATTGCTGCTGCCAACGAAGCAAATATAGCAATGGTATTCACCTCCATCCGACACTTCCGTCACTAATCGCGCATTCAATACGAGATCGAAGCCATGAAGGTACTAGTTATAGGCAGCGGCGGCCGCGAACATTCCCTAGCGTGGAAGGCCGCTCAATCCGACACTGTCGATAAAGTATTCGTGGCGCCGGGCAACGCCGGCACCGGAGGCGAAGCCAAGCTAGAAAATGTCGCAATAGATCCACTCGACTTTCCCGCGCTCGCCGACTTCGCAGAACAAGAAAAAATTGGACTCACAATAGTGGGTCCTGAGGCACCTTTGGTCGAAGGCATTGTCGACTACTTTCAGAAGCGCAAGCTGCCATGCTTCGGACCGTCGAAGAATGCGGCACAGCTAGAAGGCTCTAAAGCCTTCAGCAAAGATTTTCTCGCCAGACACAATATTCCTACCGCTTTMTATCAAACGTTTACCGATGTTGCTGCGGCGAAGAGCTATATCATCGATAAGGGCGCTCCTATAGTTATCAAGGCCGACGGCCTCGCCGCCGGCAAGGGCGTGATAGTCGCCATGACAGAGAGCGAKGCAATAACGGCGGTCGAAGACATGCTATCGGGAAACAAATTTGGAGAGGCCGGACACCGCGTCGTAGTAGAGGGCTTCCTTGAAGGCGAGGAAGCCAGCTTCATCGCCATGGTGGATGGGCGCAACGTATTRCCGATGGCAACCTCGCAGGACCACAAGGCGAGAGACGATGGCGACAAGGGGCCGAATACTGGTGGCATGGGCGCCTACTCCCCCGCCCCGGTGGTCGACGATGTTATTTATCAGCGCATCATGGATCAGGTGATTCTACCCACAGTTGCAGGCATGGCTGCCGACGGCAATGACTACACCGGTTTCCTCTACGCCGGGCTGATGATTACCGAAACCGGCGWGATAAACGTAGTCGAGTTTAATTGCCGCTTCGGCGACCCCGAAGCACAGCCGGTAATGATGAGGCTGCAATCAGACCTAGTTCAGCACTGCCTTGCTGCACTCGAGCAGACCTTGGATGAGGAACAGGCCCAATGGGATGACAGACCTGCAGTGGGCGTTGTGCTCGCAGCGGGAGGCTATCCAACCTCTTATGATAAGGGCTTCCCGATTAGCGGACTCGATCAGCCCCTAGAACCGCATCAAAAAATATTCCATGCTGGAACGGCAGAGAAAGACGGCGTGGTAGTTACCAGTGGCGGCAGAGTCCTCTGTGCTACCGCTCTAGGCGGGACAGTCTCCGAGGCGCAGGCTGAAGCCTATAAAATTTTGCACAACATTCAATGGGATAATGTCTATTTTCGAAATGACATTGCCTATCGCGCCATTGCCAGAGAGAATAGCTAAGGCACTTGTTAAGGACTGAGGTCATCAACGGCGAGCCGTGACTTGCCACTGAATGCCTCAGTCTAACAACCATAGAATTCATCAGAGACACTCAATCATGTCCAATAGCTCGCATTTAGATTTCCTCGATCGCTGCCTCGTTCAATTCGACCAAGCGCTACGCAGCTGTGTGCCCGGCTCTAGCAATGCACGTCGACTCTCGCCTGCCGCAACCACGAAAGAGCCGGAGTTAAACGAAGCTGATAAGCAACATGCGGCCGGGCTAATGCGCATTAATCATACCGGCGAAGTCTGCGCACAGGCTCTGTATCAGGGACAAGCAGCAACCGCCAAATTAAATGATGTTCGCCAATCTATGGAAGAAGCTGCTGCCGAAGAGGTTGATCACCTAGCTTGGTGTGAAGAGCGCCTACAGCAATTGGACAGCCGACCGAGCATATTGAACCCTCTATGGTATACATTGTCTTATGGGGTGGGTGCAGCGGCGGGACTAGCCGGCGACAAATGGAGCCTAGGGTTCGTTGCTGAGACAGAAGATCAGGTTTGCCTGCACCTTGAGGAACATCTCGATGAGTTACCTCAGGACGACAGTAAGAGCCGAGTGATTCTCGAACAAATGATAACGGATGAGAAGCAGCACGGAGAATCGGCTCGCAACGCCGGTGGCGCAGAGCTACCCACTCCGGTCAAACAGGCCATGGCGGTCATGTCGGAAGTCATGAAGAAAACTACCTACCATCTCTAGATTGAGAGCTAGATTGGCTAGCCCTATTAGCTAACTATCAATTGACGAACTGTTACTTCTCAGCCTCATGCATTTCAAAGTCGTGGGTAACTTTTACCCCAGCGTTTTTCATCATGATCGATGCCGAACAATACTTATCCGCCGAAAGCTCGATTGCACGCTGCACATGCTTCTCACTTAAACCGAAACCGGTAACCTTGAAATGCAGATGCATGGACTCGAAGATAGCTGGCGTGCCGTCGACTCGTTCTGCGCTGACCTCCACCTCACAAGCCGTTACCCATTGCTTCGCCTTCTTCAAGATCGTCACAACATCGTAGGATGAGCAACTGCCGACACTAAGGGCCATCAGCTCTAGCGGACGCATACCCATATTTCGGCCACCACCTTCCGGCGCACCATCAAGCACTATCGAGTGCCCGCTACCGGACTCCGCAACGAACATCACATTCTCAACCCAATTTACTCTCGCTTTCATCTTCAAATCCTATGTAGGCCTTACATTGCAAT
>JAESUT010000027.1 GCA_016762995.1 Gammaproteobacteria bacterium
TTCCATTTCTCCCAAGACAAGGACGGCACGGTGTATTTCAGCTCGGCTCGACCGGGAGGCTTTGGTGGCATGGATATCTACAGTGCGATGACACAAGGCGAGAATTCTTGGGCGGAAGCAAGAAACCTTGGCTCACAGGTGAATACAGCCGGCGCGGATATGTGCCCCGCTTTCCCGCCTGGCGACAATACAATCACCTGGTTCTCTACACGTGATGACAACAGCCTAGGCAACATCGACATATTTTGGACTAACAAATTGAACCTGAGCAAGTAGTAACAATATGAAAAAAATAAGTCGTCTAGTCCGGCGCCATCGCCGGACTGTGTTATCTACGCTAGCCGCATTTTTACTTGTATCCTGTGCCGTGAGCCCAGAGACTCAGGCGAAGATGGACGAATACGCCCGAACAATTCCCAGCTGTTCAAACGATGCCGAATGCGATGGCAAGTGGGCCGCTGCTAGAGCATGGGCGCTACAAAATTCTGACTTCAATATTCGCGGTGAGAGTGACACGCGCATCTACGCCAGCAGCAACCTTGCCAGCCAGAGTGGCATCGGCGTCATCGTTACTAAGGTCGCGAATGGGTCCGACGGATTTCAACTTATTGCCGATCTGAAATGTTTTAGTGCCTATTCATGCCCTGAGCTATGGGACATGAAAGTTGATTTTAATAACACAATCAACGGCACATCTGAGTGAAGCGAAGAGCCGCAGACAGGCTTCTAGTACTACTAATCATGCTATTGCCGGGGGCGACTTATGCTCAGAATGAATCCGAGCAGTGGATTAGTCTGTTTAACGGCGAGGATCTTAGCAGCTGGATTCCAAAATTCACCGGCCATGAGCTAGGCGTAAACTACCGCGATACGTTCCGTGTCGAAAATAATGTGCTTAAAGTTTCCTATGACAACTGGCCAGACTTCGATGGCCAGTTCGGTCACCTCTTCTATGATCAGAGTTTCTCGCACTACAGATTGCTAGTGGAATACCGTTTCATAGGGGATCAGCTAAGCAACGGTCCCAGCTGGGCCTTCCGCAACAACGGTGTCATGCTGCACGGCCAGTCTCCGCAGTCCATGACTCTGGACCAAGCATTCCCGGCCTCGATCGAAGTGCAATTACTCGGCGGGAACGGAACCGATGAGCGAGCGACTGCCAATGTCTGCTCACCCGGCACGCACTACGTCAGCGATGACGAGCTAGTCACGCAGCACTGCATTAATTCGAGCTCGGCTACCTATCACGGTGACCAATGGGTAACCCTCGAAGTTGAGGTGCGCGGCGATGAGGTGATTCGACATACCGTTAATGGCGAAATGGTTTTCGAGTATTCGAAGACGCAACTGGATGAGGGCGACCCCGATGCGCAGAACCTAATCAAGCAGGGTCAACCGATAGCGTTGAGTGAAGGCTACATCTCTCTACAGGCAGAAAGTCATCCAACTGAGTTTAGACGGATAGATATTCTTCCTCTTACTCACTAAGGGCTGGTTGGTTTTATTGTAGGTGATTCTTTTCTGAGCGGTGGTTTTTGAAACGGTTCTATTCTAACAAATGGTCTTCCAACCAATTCTCTTTCAATGAGTTCTCTCCTAAATAGCTCTCTTCTATAGGGTTCTCCAACCTATTCTATTCTAACCAGTAGTCTTCCAACCAATTCTCTTCCAATGAGTCCTCTCCAACTGAGTCCTCTGCTAGAGAGTTCTATTCTAACCAATGGTCTTCCAACCAATYYTCTTYYARCCAGTAGTATTCCAACCAATTCTCTTCCAATAAGTCCTCAACTACGGAAATCTCTTCTATAGAGTTCTCTTCCAATGAGTCCTCTCCCAATGAGTCCTCTGCTAGAGAGTTCTATTCTATTCTAACCAATAGTGTTCCAACCGGTTCTCTTTCAATGAGTCCTCTCCTACTGAGCCCTCTACTAGCGAGTTCTCTCTACTAAAGAGTTCCGTCCGCAATGAGATCGGCGGCAAAGTGTGCCGCTCTAGCACTGAACGCCATGTAGGTGAGCGAGGGGTTCTGGCAGGCCGACGATGTCATGAACGAGCCATCGGTAATGAACAGGTTCGGTACATCATGTGCCTGACACCAACTATTCAGCACGGAGCTCGCCGGGTCGCGACCCATGCGCGCACTACCCATCTCATGAATTCTATTTCCCGGTTTCGTCAAGCTCACGTCGTTCGCAGTGATGTTCGTGCAGCCTGCCGCTTCTAACATGGCAACAGCATCCTTGCTCGCCTCGGCCAGCATGGTGTGTTCGTTATCGCTATAGGTCACATGAAACAGTGCCAGTGGATTGCCCCAGCGATCGCGCTTCGATCCATGCAGCGTGACTCGGTTCTCTGGGTTTGGTAACTGTTCACCGAACGCGCTTATGTTGACGCGCCAGGGGCCAGGGTTCTTATGTGCCTCTTTAAAATCACGACCAATGCCGGCAATTTGTCCGCCCGCATTGCCTAGCGGCCTCGAGCCACCCTGAAAACCAAAGCCACGAAGATAGGGCTTATCTTGGCCGTTGAGATTCCCATAGCGAGGAATATAGATACCGCCACTTGGCCTGCGACCGAAAACTTTCTGGTTATCGAAGCCGCTCATCATGCCAACCGCGCCTGCACCACTCACATGGTCCATTAAGTTTCTGCCAACCTGATCGGAACGATTCACTAAGCCCGTTGGGAACGCCTCGGACTTCGATTGCAGCAGAATCATCGCCGAGGCAATCGTAGAGGCATTTAAGAAAATCACCTTCGACGTATAGAGACGTTTCTCGTTTGTCTCTGCATCAGTGACACGCACGCCGGTAACTCTATTGGTTTCAGCGTCGTATTCAATCGAACTCACGATTGCGTTATGCACCATCGTAAGATTGCCAGTTCGCTCGGCCGCCGGCAGTGTCGCGTTCAAGGATGAGAAGTAGGCCTTGAAAGAACAACCGAAGTGACAACGGTTGCGCACCTGACAATTCGACCTGCCTAAGGAACGCTGTTCATCTGTTGCATCGGTGAGGTGCGCGATTCGCGCAGCAATAATATTCCGTTCTGGAAACGTTGTTTCTACTTTCGCTTTGAGCGCCTTCTCGACGTCAGTTAACTCAAATGCAGGCTGGAACACACTGTCGGGTAGCTGTGGCAAACCTTCAGCGCTGCCCGCTATGCCAATAAAGGTTTCCACCTTCTCATACCATGGCTCTAATTCTTCGTAACGAATCGGCCAGTCGATCCCGTAGCCGTCGGTCTTGTTCGCATTAAAATCCAGATTGCTTAGACGATAGACTTGGCGCGACCACATAATCGAGCGGCCTCCAGTATGGTAACCACGCAGCCAATCGTAGCTAGTGCCCTCGGCTTCTTCATAGGGATGTTCATCGTCCTTAACCCAGAAATGCTTATTGGATTCCTTGATCGCGTAGGCAACGCCTCCGTATTGCTTAGGATAGTGCTCAGCAATCTCATCTTGCGCTACGTTATCCAAGTTCGGGCTCTCCCACGGCGCAAGATTATCGACATAGTCACGCTCTGGTACAATTTCAGGCCCGCGCTCGAGTACCAATACCTTCAACCCGCGCTCTGTGAGTTCCTTCGCGGACATGCCGCCACTCATTCCTGAACCAATTACTATTGCATCAAAATCTGTCACGGGTCACTCCCTATCTAATTCTTTATTTCTTCTTCTCTATTTCTTCGTGCACCGGGTACCGTTAAATCTCGACACGCGGGTCCCAACGACCTGGCACAGCCACCCATTTCAATTCTTCGGTAGCACCAATCTCTGTAGCAAAGTAGGACTGGCTCACATAACCCTTAACTCGCTTGTAACCGCTGGCGTCTGCGTTTTCTGCGAAGGCCGCCGCATCAAATGCCGCTAGCGATTGCTCAGCCACACTGTCACTAGCATCCAGGAAGTTACCGCGAGCGCGCTTATCCAGCTCAGCCTTTATCTGAGCCAGTGCGGTGCGGTGAATATTCTTTGTTTCACTGTTCGCCCACTCTGTCATTAGACCGTCCAAATAACCTGGAACATTGACATCTACTGCCCCGGGAGTTTCGGTGCGCGGTATAATCAAATCGCTAATACGCGTTATGAGCGCATATTCGATACTCGTATAAAAACGCGGCGCCATTCCGGGCTGCGTCGACAATACATTAGCGACTCCGCCACATGCTGTTAGAGCAGTTGCGCCGCCGATTGAAACGATTAACCCCTGTAGTACTTCGCGTCTTGTTCTCATGTTCCCGCCTTTTTCTGAGCTCTTTTCTTAGTCTCTTTTTTGATCTCTTTCTTTAATCTCTTAGATTCAATCGCCTACAAATAAAACTTAGAAAACGATGTTGCGTACCGTATAAATACTTACAGCTACCGAGGCCAGTCCATTTCCCGGTCGATCGTGCTCTACAAAGAAATGTTTGAAACCTGCGGTGTCTACATGACTGAAAATTTCGGCGAAATCTATTTCTCCACTCCCCACGTCTGCGATACGACCAAACTCATCCATGTCTTTGACGTGCAGCATGCTGAATCGTCCTGGATGATTTTTAAAATAGGGAATCGGGTCGACACCCGCATAACGAATCCAATACAGATCGAGTTCCATGTCGACTAAGTCGGCGTCGGTCTCGTCCAGCAATATATCGTAAGGAATTTGACCGTCGATCTCTTCAAATTCAAAGTTGTGATTGTGATAACCCATCTTAATACCAGCCTGCTTGCAGACTTCGCCAGCGCGATTCAGGTAGTCGGCGGTGCGATGGTACTCGGTAATGTTACGTTGGCTCTCTGGCAGGATTGGCACGACTAGGTATTTCTGCCCCAGTATTGCAGCTCGCTCAACCTCTCCTTCGAGATCGTCTCGCAGCGCCTGCAGTTGAATATGCGCTGCCGGTGAAGTCATGCCGTTCTGGTCGAGAATGCCACGCACCTCGCTGGCAGATCTGCCGTAGTAGCCGGCAAATTCCATTTCCTTGTAACCGAGTTCGGCGACATGCGCTAAGGTGCCTTCGAAGTCTTGGGACAATTCATTTCGCAGTGTATAAAGTTGCAGCCCGACATTATCCACGCGGCGCCCTTGTGCCAATGCACTAAGAGGCAGAGAAGTGGCCGCAGTCAATAGTGCGCAAGAGCGGAGAAAGTTACGTCGGTTAAAACCACGGGCCGTTGAGAGTGTCTTGATATTCAATTTTGTTCTCCTACTTGTTCTTGTAATAGAGACTCTAATCTCGGCGCCAAGCGCCGCGCTGCAGGTAGACCGCAACGATTACTATTATGCCTTGAACCGCCCCATTCAGGTAGTTACTTACAGCATCAGTCAGATTCAAAATATTGCCGATGAGCGTGAGTATTAGCGCTCCTACAACGGTACCCCAAATGCGACCATAGCCACCTTTCAGCACAGTACCACCGATAATAACTGCTGCTATTGCCTCAAGCTCCCAGAGAATCCCAGTCTGTCCCGATGCCGAACCTAATCGCGGCACGTAGATAATAGTGGCGATAGCAACACAGACTCCTTGCAACATATAGGTGGCGGTCTTCACACGGTCAACATTAATGGCTGAGTAGCGTGCAACGCTCTCGCTTGAACCAACCGCGAAGCAATGCCTGCCGAAAACAGTCATATTCAAGAGTACGTAGCCGATCACCGACACGCCTAGAAAAACCCAGACAGGATAAGGCAGGCCGAGAAATACGCCGTAATACACTTCCGAATACACATCACCGATCGTGAAGTTGAGCGACAACGTGCCACCATCGGCCATATAGGTAATTAGTGAACGATAGATTCCCATGGTGCCAAGCGTAACGATAAAGGCTTCTATCTTCGCCTTGGTGGTAAGCAAACCATTGATCAGGCCGGCGAGAGCACCAATGCCCAATGAAGCTATGACGGCCAATATAATAATGACTAGCATCGAATCGATAGAGTCCATCAGGGCATTCATCAGCAAAATCATGCAGCCAGAAATAAACGCGGCCATCGAGCCCACAGAGAGATCAATACCCCCCGCCGTGATGACAAACGTCGCACCGATAGCAACAATGCCAATAAAAGAGCTGCGCGCCAGAATATTGCTGAGATTGCCGCTGCTAAGAAATGCATCGTTTACTAACACACCGATGATGAAAACCACGACGAGAGCTATGAAAGGTCCTGCTGTTTTTAGGTCAAGCTTTGGCATTGGATGTTCCGCTTTTATCTAATATTTCCTGATGTAAGTTTTTATTCTTCAGGCCTGTGGCGTAGCGCATAATCTCTACCTCTTCGATCTCGTCACCCACTAATACGCCGCTTATCTCCCCGTGATACATCACGGCCACGCGATGAGAAAGGCCAATGACCTCGGTAATATCGGAAGAAATAAGTATTAAAGAATGTCCTGATGCAAGCAGCTGAGCAATAAAATGGTAGATCTGACTCTTCGTGCCGATGTCGATACCGCGAGTAGGTTCGTCTACTATGATAATACTTGGCTCGGCCTCGAGGATCTTGGCTAGCAATAGCTTCTGTTGATTGCCACCAGAAAGGTTTCCCGCGGCGATTGATCTATCCTTCATGCGGATATCGAATGTTTCGACTGCCTTCTCGAACGCAATTTCTTCTTGTTTTGTATCGATCAACAAAGCCGATATTTTGTGTAGTGAAAACAGTGAGAAATTAAAGACCAGCCCTTTCTCTAAGAGCAGGCCGTTTCCTTTGCGGTCTTTCGTGAGACAGGCGACGCCTTTGCTTCGTGCGGCAGAGAGCTGTTTAAAATCAACCCGCTCACCGCGTATCTCGACACTTCCTAGGTTTCCTTTCGCCGCTCTTCTTAATCCGAGAACAGTTTCCATTAACGCCGTGCGGCCGGAGCCAACAAGCCCTGAAAAACCTAGGATCTCTCCCTTTCTCAACTCGAAACTACTGGCTGTTGAATTGCCTTGTAACAGCAAATTACTAACCCGAAGAACTACTTCGGCTGTTTCTGAAACCTTAGGCATCTCTGGAAAGAGAGAGCTTAGCTCCCTACCCACCATCAATCGCACCATATCGTCCTTGCTCAACTCAGCAGCTGGATAGCTGCCCACTAACTGGCCATCGCGAAGGACCGTAATCACATCTGCTATCTGCTTGATCTCATCCAACTTGTGCGAGATGAAGACAATCGCCACACCGGCCTGACGTAAGCGATCAATCAGTTCAAACAGTACCTGGCTTTCCTGTTGTGTGAGCACTGCGGTAGGTTCGTCGAGAACAAGCACACGGGCATTTTTTGCCTGCGCCTTCGCGATCTCCACCATCTGTTTTGCAGAGACAGGCAGCTGACCCACAGTCGCATCTGGGTCTATGTCACTGCGTAGAATGTCTAAGTATTCCTGCGCCTTGGCCCGCATTGTTTTCTTATCGAGAAACACGCGCCCTTTGATTTCATTGCCGAGAAAAATATTCTCTGCCACGGTGAGTTGTTCGGCGAGATTAAACTCCTGATGAATTAATACGACACCAGCCTGTTCGGCGATCGCATTATCCCAAGCATCAATCTGTTTTGAATTTCCACTTTCGTCGCTAATGTGCAATTCACCACCAGTGAGCTGTTCGAAGCCGGAGAGGATTTTAACTAGGGTAGATTTTCCAGCGCCGTTCTCGCCGAGTATCGCATGCACTTCCCCGCCACGAAGCGTCAGGTCGATACCATGTAGAACTTCGACGGGACCGAAGGACTTTCGCAGCTTTCTGACCGAGAATGTGAGCGATTTATTATTTCCGTCTGGCATCTGAACTTCCTATTCTTCTCTAGGCTTTCGTTCTAACTTGCCATTCATTCTAATTCGGGCGATTCCACATGTTTTCCAACACGGTACTGCCATATTCTTTTTGCCCTTCAATGAGTAGCGCACGCATCTGTTCGACAACTTCCGGAAATTCTCGCGTGAAGCTGTAAGTCTCCGAGGGGTCAAGCTGCACGTCGAATAGCAAACCATTGGGACCGTAGTAGGAATCCGCATTGTCGAAGCTCGGCACGGCAGCCCTGTAATGTGACTCAACTACGAGCTTCCATTGACCACTGCGCACGCCAGCGATTCTGTCACTATCGAACAGATAGAGCGCCTCATGAGGTGAGGCTGCTCCATCGATCAGCATCGGCAGAATATCTTTGCCGTCTATTGGGCGATCCGTAGGCAGCTCGCCTCCTGCAAGCTTCACCAGCGTTGGAAAAATATCGATATTCATTGCTGGCTCGTTCGATACTAAGCCGCCAGGAATTTTTCCAGTCCATTTTGCAATGAAGGGAACACGTTGCCCACCTTCCCAGGAACTGCCTTTGCGATCACGAAAAGGCCCAGAACTTCCCTCGAACCACGGCCCATTATCCGAGGTAAACATAACCAGAGTATTCTCAGCCAAGCCTAGCCGATCCAACGTAGCCAATATCTCACCTACACTCCAGTCGATAGTTTCTACCACATCCCCGTACAAACCGGCATCGGACTGACCGCTGAACTGATTCGACACATACAGAGGCACATGTGGAAATGTGTGCGGCATATAAAGAAAGAACGGATCGTCTTGGTTGTCCTCGATAAAACGAATCGCCTCATTCGTGTAGCGTTCCGTCAAGGTGTTCTGATTCACGGGATTCTCTATCATCTGTTCTTGACGATAAAGCTCCAGGGGCATCATGTCGTTGCTATGCAGTACACCGAAATATTCATCGAAACCCTGTGTGAGCGGTGACCACTCCATTCGGCTGCCCAGATGCCACTTACCGAACAATGCGCTACGATAGCCTAGTGGCTTTAACGCTTCGGCAATACTGATCTCCTCGGCGGCGAGATGAACATCATTGGTCGGCCTAGCAACATCGCTTACCAGATCAAGACGAATCGGATAGCGGCCCGTTAATAGGCCGCCCCTAGCAGCGGTACAAACGTTTGCACTGGAATAGAAACTATCGAGCCTCGCGCCTTCCAAAGCCATGCGGTCGAGGTTCGGCGTCTTTATTAGTAGTGACCCGTATACACCTAGATCGCCATAGCCTAAATCGTCTGCCATGATTACGATGAAATTAGGCTGCCGGCTGTCCTGTGCCTGCGCGCTAGCAAAGAGGCTTGCCACCATCAACAGCACTAGTAGATTAACGAATCGTCTCATGTTTTTCCTCTCAAAGGCGCCTTCAATTTTATTGTTTTTAGTTTAGCTCGAATACCTAGCTTCTACTAATTTCCCGTTCCCGGCATTACTTCGAAACTGGAATTGAAGGTAACCAGCACGGAGGCGAGTTGCCGCAGAACGGCCTGATTCCCTGTTACTGTTCCTACTCCCGCCTGCAATTGTGAGTCGAGTGTCTCCTGCCCCATGATAACCGTCTCAAGGTCACTGCGATCCATGGTTATCGTTACATCAGCCTCGTCCGATAAATAGCCTTCAATGTTAGAAAGCGTGCCGCCACTCATTTCCACAACAAAATTCTGCTGCGTATCGGGAGAGATAAAGTTAAGCGTAAAATTTATTTCATCAGCGAGGCCGCTATCGACTCTCGTCGCGACAGCATCCCACCACTGAGCTGTAGTCATCGCTCTAGCAAGGCTGGGGCTAGTGCCGCGAGGCGCGGCTACGGCCGGAGCACCGTTTCTAAGCTCCTGCGCCGAAGAGAGAAAGACATTACGCATGCTCGCACTTTCATACTGATAACCGAGCTGCTCAAAGACGGAGGCAAGCAAGTCTTTCGCCTCGGTATTGGATGGCTCTGCGTAGACCAGTTTGTTTAAAATTTCCATGGCCAAGCGATAGTTTCCTTCATCGTGCAAGGCCTGCCCTCGAGTAATAATAGCGCTCGAACCGCCCATCATCTCCACATACAGAGGAGCAGAATCCGCAGGAGAAAGCGGCGCGAGTGTTGCGGGGTTGCCATCCCAGTAGCCGAGATAGCGATTCAACACCGCACGGGAATTATGAAACTCCGAGCCATGATACTGACGCGCACTCCACTGCTTCGCAAGGCTGTTTGGCACCTTGTACTCGTTATGAATCTCGTTGATGGTTACACCCTGATTCGCCAGATTCAAAACCTGATTGTTCAGATTTGCATAGGCATCACGCTGTGTGCGCATAACCTGTTGGATGCGCTCATTGCCCCAACGCGGCCAATTATGGGAAGAGAGCAAGACTTCCGCCTCGCGGCCGTATCGGTACAGCGCTTCGTTGATTTGTTTCGACCATTGCAATGCATCTCTTACCAGCGCGCCACGCAATGTATACACATTGTGTATTGTGGCGGTAATGTTCTCTGCCGCCCAAAATACTTTCTGATCGGGGAACCAGGTGTTCATTTCTGCCGGCGCCTCGGTGCCAGGTGTATTCTGAAATACCATGCGCACGCCATCGATAACATGCTCTTCATAGTTATCTTCGATAACTAAGGTGGGCGCAATTAACCCTGTCGTTCCCGCGGCGAGTGCTTTACCAATAGCGGAGTCAACTTGTCCATAAGGCCCTGAAGGAATCCCGCGCCCGTACTGCAAACCTGCACGCCGTGACATTGCGTTGCCTGCATACACATTCTCAGCGATGGCCTCTTCCATAAACCCCGATGGCGCGATGACCTGCACCGCACCTGACTGCACGTCCTGCTCGCTGATCACACCTAGAACACCACCGAAATGGTCGATATGCGAATGGGAATATACGACCGCACGCACCGGCATCTCACCTAGTTGCTCGTTCGCTAGACGCAGCGCTGCCGCCGCAGTCTGCGAAGTAAGTAGCACATCAAATAATATCCAACCCGTCTCGCCCCTCACTAGCGTCATATTAGCTAGATCGAAGCCGCGTACCTGATAGATGAAATCAGGCACCACCTCATACAGACCAAAATTCATATTCAGTGTTGCTTGTCGCTGTAACGATGGGTGAATGCTATCGAAGTCTGTCTCTTCAAGTAGGAAGTCATAGCGCGTCATATCCCAGACGACACGACCATTCTCGGCAAGAATTTGTCTCGAATCAGGCTCTGCTATAAAACCGCGCCGAGACTCTTCGAAGTCACGCTGATCTTCGAAGGGCAGACTATTACGAAGTTCATTCTGTAGCTGCGACGTAAAACTACTAGGCTCCGATCCTTTCGCATTAAAATGATCTTGCGAAATGGCATTGCCAGAAGACACTACTAGCATGAACCCCAAAGTTGATAGGCCGACGAAACGGGGCTTTGATGAAAACAACATAGAAATTCCCCTTACTTTCTTTTGTTCTTCTGCTTGTGGTAAAAATTAAAAAAGCCAAGAGGATTTGAAATCTCTTGGCTTTTTATTCAACACGACTCGCCTTAGTGTGCTCGAAGAATTCTAAAACCTTCTTCGACACGACCTAGCAATCACCACCACTACAAATGCGAGCGTGTAATCTCAACGTCTGCGTTGCGGAAGAAAGACTGAAATTGTCTTTCGACTATGATCGCTTCCTGAGTCTTACCCTGAGCTTCAAGCGCTTGATACAGACCGAACGTAGTCCAGGCATTCTGCCGATTCCACTCTAGGTCTTTTCGATAAACTTCCTCTGCTTCAACCGCACGACCGGCCTCAAGAAGTACCGCGCCTAGATAGAGGCGTATAGACTGCGACCAATCCGGCGGCTCAGTGTAATTAAGCGAATCTTGCAGCTGGATCGCTACATTATAATGCATGACCGCCGCATCGAAATTACCCTTCGCTTCCTCGATCTCACCATTGAGGGCATGAGAGGCCAGATTCAATACATGCGATGCCGGAGTCGGACTCACGCCGTTATCATCCACGCCTTCAGCTGTTATCTGAGCCTGAAGATTTGCCAACTGCGCTTCTGCCGGGCCCATGTGGCCTTTTGCTACGTGGGCACTGCCCATCACATAGCTCCACATACCTTTAAGATAAGGAGCCTCATACTGGCTATTCACTGCATTGTCTGCGTGAATCTTGTCCCACTTGCCAAATACTTTATCGGTAATCCAGGTATGGGCCGTGTTCTTCAATCCGCTAGTTATATCCGGCTCAGTTCTTCCAGCATTGCGTGTCGCGGCTTCAGATGCGTCGGCATAATTGCCTTGAAGCATATTAGCGTAGCGCACGAAGTCCAGTGCATGGCCCTTGTGTATTTTATGTGACAGCGGATAAGTGCCTATCAACGGGAAGTTAGTATCTCCCCAGATTTCAGCGAATTGTGCATCCACTAGTTGAGATCTTTCATTGATGTCGATTGCCTTCTCGTACTCACCGACTCGCAGATAGATGTGTCCAGGCATATGCACCATGTGACCGGAGATGGGCACTATTGCTTCAAGTTTCTGAGCGGCTGGCATAGCGAGTTCTGGCTGAGCGGACGCTTCCATCAAGTGAATATAGAGATGGTTTGCACCTGGGTGATTAGGCTCTGAGCGCATTGCAGACTCAAATGCCGTCTGCGCTTCGGCCGTGCCTGGCTTGGCGGCGCCATCGGCCTCCCAATAATCCCAACGCGTAGTATTCATGTACGACTCACCGAAGATAGTGGCGATGTCGGCATCGTCTGGATACTTTTCATGCAAGTTGCGCATGGCATCGACGAAGGCAAAATCCCTTTCTCTAGTATCGGGAATGGCATCCTTGTTATAGAGAACGAACAGCCCATTGATCATATCGCGCTCACGCTGGCTGCCGTTGTTGGCCAAAGCCAGTGCTCTGCGTATCGCCGCAAGACCCGCGCCCTGTGGGTCATCCGGAAGGCCCGCATAGCGACTATTCGGGTTGGGGCCCGCCGCGTGCGCTAAACCGAAGTGAGGCATTGGGCTATCTGGGTCCAGACGCGCCGCTTCCTGATAGGAGGCGATGGACTCTGGAAAATAGAAACTCCATGCCATTCTAAGCCCTTGATCGTAGAATGCCTGTGCCTCTGTCGAATCAGTGGTGATTGGCCGGCTATAGGTTCCGCCGCCCGGGACCATGACAGCTAGGGCTTCATCGCTTTGCGCCATCAAATTTAGTTGTGGTATGAGTAATACGGCTGCGGCTGCAACCGACGTGACTAGTTTTCGCATAAACTTAACCCTCATTAACTTGCTGATATTATTAATTTATTTACAATATTCAGCGCTTTTTATTTTAACTGTTTGCTCTGCTATTCAGTCGTCATAGAATGACTGAATTAGACCTAAAGCTGCTTGGCAGTATACCCCATTGCCGTGATGGTGGTGTATTTGCAGGCTATTTGCCGGCAATTATTGAACTGGATTAGAAGGGAGAAACCATGAACGAACTCGTTCTCGACATATTCACCGATTACATCTGACCCTGGTGTTATCTCAGTACCGTGAGTATTGAAAAGCTAAAGAAAAGTTATCCAATCACAACACGTTGGATTCATTTTCCACTGCACCCTGATACCCCGCAGGAAGGGAAATCGCTGGCGGAACTGTTTGCCGGCCGCGATCTCACGCCTATGCGTGAGCGGATGAAGGCGCTGATGGCTGAAGCTGGTTTGGAATACGGTGATCGCAGCCATACTTTCAATAGTCGACTCGCCCAGGAGCTAGGCAAATGGGCCGATAGCAAGCCGGACGGAGAGGCGATACATGATGCGCTGTATCGAGCCTACTTTGTTGATAACAAAAATATTGGCGATGTGGAGGAGTTGGTCGTAATTGCCGAGGCCGTGGGTTTGGATGGGAATGAGGCACGGCGCATAATCATTGAGCGCGAATACAAGGAAGCTGTCGATGCAGACTGGCAGCGATCTCGTGAAGCGGGTGTCACGGGTGTGCCAACATTCTATAGCAATGATTTAGTCGTGGTTGGTTGTCAGCCCTACGAGACCTTAGAGAAATTTGTATTACACCTAATTCAAATGAATGCGAATCAAGATGAGGCTAAATGATGTCGGCTAGAACTGCGCTAATAACGTGCTGCGATAGATACATGGGCAATGCGATAAAAAAGCAATTCGAAGAGATTGGTATCGCTGTAATCGCCGGCCCGACAGAAATGCACAGCGAGCAGGACGTTAACGAGGCAATTGCGAATGCGGGCGACATCGACATTCTCGTTGCGAACCTTGCCGAGCCTCCGATGACGGGACCGGTGCAGAACATCGATAACGAGAATTGGAATCGCTTGTTCGATTCCCTAGTCCATCCACTGATGTATCTCGTGCGCGCCGTCACACCGCAAATGCTGGAGAGAAAACGCGGAAAAATTATTGCGATAACGAGTGCCGCACCGCTGCGGGGCATTCCCAACAACGCTGCCTATTGTGCCGCGCGTGGCGCACAAAACGGTTTCATCAAGGCTGTTGGATTGGAACTGGCGCGCAGCAATATTCAGGTAAATGCGATCGCGCAGAATTACATCAACAACAATACTTACTATCCAGATGATATTCTCGATAACGAAAAATTCCTGGAACACGTAAAACGTAATGTGCCCACGAGAACAATCGGCGCGGCAAATGAAACGGCACAGCTTGCCGCCTACCTCGCACGAGAAGACTGCAGCCACATGGTAGGACAGATAATTCCTTTAGCAGGTGGTTGGGCTACCTAAACTAGTTCCTTTAATCACTTGGGCCTGCTACTACACCACTGTCATGTAGCTTGCCAATCTCACTTGTCGAAAGACCGAGTGTGAGCTCAAGGATCTCATCGGTATGCTGACCGAGCACGGGCGCAGGTGTCACAGGAACGTTTCCCAAGCCTCCGAAATTTAACGGATTCGATGGCATTAGATACTCGCCTATACCCGGCTGCTCTACTTTCTCGAACAGTGGATTGTCAGTGCTGCAGTCGCTATCGTTCGCAACGAGTTGCTGAATCGTTTGATACGGCCCCCAACATACAGATTCCTGATCAAGCGCTTGATGCACAGTGCGGGAATCTCGTTGGCCGAACCAAGGCTGGAAGAGTTCCTTCAGTTCTTCGCGCGCCCTAAAGCGATCTCCCTCGTTGCGGAAATTAAGACCTAGACTCGTTTCCAGCTCAGCGACCTGCGCCTGAGTCTGGGTGACCCGCACTATCGCCTTCCATTGATTCGGGCTGACGCCGACTATCATTACGCGCTCACCATCTTTGCACTTGAAGTCATGGCCGAAGCTGCCGAATACGTGATTGCCGACAGGTTGCCTGGATTCCTTGTTCACTTCTGCCTCGGCTAGATAGCCAAGATGCCCCATAGTCGCCAGAGCGACATCGGCAAGCGCGAGTCGTATGAACTGCCCCTTGCCATGAATTCTTCTGTGGCGCTCGGCGGTAAGTAAGCCTAGGGCGATGTGTTGACCCGCTATAACATCCCAGGCTGGAAAGGGATTGTTACTTGGGTTCTCGCCATCTCCGCTAAGAAACGGCAACCCCACCTTGCTATTAACAGTGTAGTCCAGCGCACTGCCACCGTGACGATCGCCGGTTAAATTGAGATAGATGAGATCCTCGCGTCGTTCGCGCAGCACCGCATCGGCAAGCCAACCCTTCGCAGGAAAATTTGTTAGAAAGATGCCCGCGTCTTCGCCATCGGCACAGATGAGCTGCGTGACGAGTTCCTTGCCTTCAGGTTTACGGAAGTCGACAGCGAAGGAACGTTTCCCTTTGTTCAAGCTGTGCCAATACAAACTCTTGCCTTTGTCTGTGACCGGCCAGCGACGGTAGTCGATGCCACCGCCAATCTGATCGAAGCGAATAACATCCGCTCCGAGTTGCGCAAGAGTCATTCCGCCGGAGGGAGCCGCTATGAAAGCACTTCCTTCGACTACACGCATTCCACTTAGTAAGGCTTGCAAGTGTGCTCCTCTTTATTTGATATTGAAAAAGTCATCCCTGACTTTTTCAAACTGTCGTGCGCCAAACGC
>JAESUT010000028.1 GCA_016762995.1 Gammaproteobacteria bacterium
CAAAGGCCGAGGGCGAAGACGGTGGTATGCGGACGAACGATCCGACTGAAACCGATATTCGGTGTCCGAAGTGCGGCCGCCATATGCAGATTCGCACGGCATCGACAGGTGTTTTTCTGGGTTGTTCTGGCTACGGATTGCCGCCGAAAGAGCGCTGTAAGTCGACTATCAATCTGACGCCAGGCGATGACGCTATTCGAACCGATACGGCGGAAGAAGCAGAGGCGCAAGAAAATATCTTGCTGAGAAATAAGCACCGCTGTTCGATTTGTAATACGGCTATGGATCCCTATTTGATCGATGAGAAGCGCAAGCTGCATGTTTGCGGCAACAATCCAGATTGTCAGGGATACGAAATAGAGAATGGCGAGTTCAAGATTCGTGGCTACGATGGTCCCATTATCGAATGTGATAAGTGTGGGCAGAACATGGAATTGAAGACTGGCCGCTTTGGTAAATATTTTGGCTGTAGCAGCGAAGACTGTAAAAACACTCGCAAGCTTCTAAGGAGTGGCGAAGCAGCACCGCCGAAGATGGATCCGGTACAGATGCCGGAGCTAATATGCCATTCGGTAGAAGACCATTACGTATTACGGGATGGTGCGTCGGGCATGTTCCTAGCTGCCAGTAAGTTTCCTAAGAATCGCGAGACTAGGGCTCCCTATGTAGAAGAATTACTCCCGCATAAATCCGAGATTGATCCTAAGTACAATTTCCTTATGGAAGCTCCGTTAGAAGACGATGCGGGTAATAAGACGCTGATTCGCTTCTCGCGTAAGACGAAAGAGCAGTATGTGCAAACCGAGGTCGACAAAAAGGCGACGGGTTGGAAGGCATTTTACGAGGGCGGCAAGTGGGTAGTAACCAAGCCGGAGAAGAAAGCCAAGGTAGCGAAGAAGAAGGCTGCTAAAAAGAGCACCGTGAAGAAAAAAGCCACAAAGAAGAAGCCCGTTAAGAAAAAGGCCGCTAAGAAGGCTGTTAAGGAAGACTAGAGGCCCTTATGGCTCTTATGTGCTCTGTGTGACGCTGCGTATGCCGTCACACAGAGATTTCTGATTGTTCAATAGAGTTTTTCCGCTAGATGTTGCGCCGTATTACCCCAACACTGATACCCTCGATAGCGAAATCGCTAGTTCTCAGGTCCACTTCAATGGGCTCAAAGTCAGGGTTTTCTGGTAGCAGGCTGAGTTTGTATTTGCTACGGCCCTTTTCTAGTCGCTTAACCGTCACTTCATCGTCAATTCTTGCCACCACAATGTCGCCATTCTTGGCTTGATCGGTTTTGTGTACGACGAGCAAATCATCCTCAAAGATGCCTATATCGATCATGCTTGTGCCTTTCACGGTGAGCAGATAGTCGGCTTTGGGTGAAAACATGTCCGGGGGTATATTGCAGTAATCAGCGATTGATTCCTGTGCGAGGATTGGGCTGCCGGCAGCTACCTGACCGATGATAGGCAGGCCTAGTTGTTCGTTAATGGGCAGCTTAATGCCTCTGGATGTTCCAGGTAGAACCTCGATAGCGCCTTTTCGAGCCAATGCCCGCAGGTGTTCTTCCGCGGCATTCGGCGACTTGAATCCCATCTTTTTGGCTATTTCAGAGCGAGTAGGTGGGTAGCCAGTCTCGTGCATATACTCCTTAACGTAGGCGAGGATTTCTTCTTGCCGGGCCGTGAGTTTAAGCATGTTATCGTCCTTTGCGGGTATGAGTACTGTAATTATATACAGTTATCTGGCAATGACAATAAAACTTTAGGATTCGATTCTGAAGAGTTAGGTAGTCTTGTGGCATTAAGATAGGCGGATATCATACTCAAGACCCAGTTAATGAGTATGCTGCAGAAATGCTATCTGCTACCTAGTTTTGATAGGTACAGTCTCATTATTGCTCGACTCTATCCGGCTCAAGACGCAGGGAATTTGAAAACCATCGCCTAAGTGCAGTGATTCAATCTAAAGATTTAGATGATTTGGAAATCATCGCCTAGGTCTAGTGATTCTGGCTCTATATCCAAAAGAGCGCCAGAGAGGTTCTCTGGTACAAACACTTGATCCGAATAGACCTGATCTTCGCGGTTAAGCTCAAAGGGGGTGCGCCAATCTTCGGGTGCCTCGGCTTTGTTGATAGCGAGCTGACGCCAAGTAATGAGGTCGTACTCGCCGACTTCGCCATCGAGAAGTTGGTATTCTATAGTGCTATTAGGCTCATCGATTGCTACAACTTCGAAGAGGGCTCCGCTGACTTGCTCTTGATACCAGGCAGAAACTTCGGGCAGAATTTTATTCATCGCCGTGTGCTCCATGGTCCTACAGATTTAAATGAAAGAACTCCTTGTAGTGTTTGCTATTGTGCTAAAGATTGAACTATTGCTTCCGTTAAAGCTCAACTATAGTGAGTTTTAATCAGGCAATGGAAGCAAAATCGGTTGATTAATCCAGATCACTTTATGGTTCAAATTAATAGCGATTGCTAAGTGACTGACTCTGTTGAAGATCTGCCTTTACCAACATCGGACATATTTGTGATAATCGCTTCTCACTAGTCGAGTAAACCCAAATGCAGCAGTCGAATACCGAAACTGGCGTACTCATGCTCGATCTAAAAGGCTTGAATGTTGAGTCTGGAGAGAGAGAGCTGCTAATGCACCCGCAGGTCGGCGGTGTGATTCTCTTCGCTCGAAACTACGCATCCGCCCAACAACTCGAAGACCTAGTAGCGGCAATCAAGCAGTGTAATGACCACCTGCTTGTTGCAGTCGACCAAGAGGGGGGTCGCGTGCAACGCTTTCGCGAGGAATTTTTAACCTTGCCGCCGCTGCGTGCAATCGGTATCGAATATGAGAAGAATAGAGAGCAGGGGCTAGCGGCGGCTAAGCTTTGCGCTTGGGCGATGGCAGCTGAGCTGATGCAATATGGAGTTGATATCAGCTTTGCGCCTGTCTTGGATTTGTTTGACGTGAATAGCCCAGTAATAAAAGAGCGGGCATTTTCAGGCGATGGCGCCACGGTTGGGGAAATCGGCCTCGCTTATATCGAAGGTATGCAGGACGCTGGTATGGCGGCAACTGGCAAACACTTCCCAGGGCATGGCAGGGTATTGGCGGACTCTCATTATCAGCTGCCAACCGATATGCGTAGTCTAGATGAGATTCGAGAGGATGACCTAATCCCTTTCGCTGCATGTATTCGCAGTCTGGATGCAATAATGCCTGCGCATATTGTCTATCCAGAGGTCGATGAGCATTGTGCTGGCTTCTCTAAAGTTTGGATCGAGGGTTTATTGCGCAGTGAGCTGGGATTCGATGGAGTAATCTTTAGTGACGACCTCACTATGCATGCGGCACACAGCGCCGGCTCTGTCGCACAGCGTGCTGATCTCGCATTAGGCGCCGGCTGCGACATGGTGCTGGTCTGCAACCAGCCGGAAGAGGCGGCTGAGCTGGTGCGCTATCTCGATGGGAAGCAGCAGCCAGGCAGCAATAGAATTGGCTGCATGCTAGCGAAGAATGCGAGTAAACATGCTGGACTGTATGAGAGTGATAGATGGTTGGAAGCAAAAGAACTAATTAACAGATTATCTGTCTGACGCGAAGTGCTAGAGAAACACCGTATTAACTGGAGATTGTAGAAAGTGCTAGAGAATTTTTTGTCATTAGATGTATTGAGTGACCTAGGTTGGGGAGCGGAGCTAATCGCTGTGGTCACAATTACATTGGTTGTTCGTTTCCTTGCCATGCATTTCCTTAAAGTGCTTGGTCGTCATTTAGAAAAGACCACTAACGCCTGGGACGATGCCTTGCTCGATGCGATGCAGGTTCCTTTAAGCTGGTTCATTCTGATTATGGGTCTATTGTGGGCTGTCGAAGTCAGTGATGGCTACGTAGATACGGAAATGTTCTCTGTCCAGAACCTCGGCAAGTTTAGGCAGCTAACATTCATTGTGTTAATCACCATGTTTGCCGTGCGCTTTATCAATCGAGCCGAAGAGCGTTTGCTGATCAATCAGGAAGATGCAGCAGAGGTATCAGACGGGGCTATCGATCCGACAACTTTGCATGCGCTTGCTAAACTATTACGATTGGCGGCGGTGATATCAGCTGTTCTCATCGCCATGCCGACACTAGGGATAGAAATTACCGCACTATTGGCGTTCGGTGGTGTAGGCGGTATCGCGATAGGCTTCGCTGCAAAGGATCTGCTCGCCAACTTCTTCGGTGGCCTGATGATTTATCTGGATAGGCCGTTCGCCCTTGGGGATTGGATTCGCTCGCCAGACCGAGAGATAGAAGGAACAGTGGAATCGATCGGCTGGCGGTTGACGGTTGTGCGCACCTTCGACAAGCGGCCGTTGTATATACCGAACTCCGTTTTCAATACGCTCTCGCTGGAAAACCCTTCGCGTATGTCGAACCGGCGTATTAAGGAGAATATCGGCATTCGTTATTCAGACTCCGACAAGATGGAAGCCATTGTCGCCGATGTGAAAGCGATGTTACAAGCGCATGAGGAGATAGATCAGAAGCAAACATTGATCGTGAATTTCTTAAGCTACGGTAGCTCCTCCTTAGACTTTTTTATCTATACCTTCACCAAGACTACTAATTGGATTCGCTTTCACGAAATAAAGCAGGATGTACTACTGAAGATTGTCGATATCGTTCACTCACACGGTGCAGACTTCGCCTTCCCAACGACTACGCTAGATGGGATTGATGGATTGTTGAGAAAGAATGCAATCAGGGAAGAGCCTTAGTCAAATGATGTTGGAGCAAATCGTAGAAGTTCAGGCGCGATCGACGCGCCTCCATGACGAGGCGGAGGTCGAAGCCTGCTTAGATTCAATGGCGGCTTCCATCAGCGCTGAGCTAGCGGATAAGAATCCGCTAGTAATTTGTGTCATGCATGGTGGCCTAATTACGTGYGGCAAGCTAGCTACTCGTTTGGATTTTCCACTGCAGTTAGATTATCTGCACGCTACGCGTTATCGCGGAGCGACCAGCGGTAAAGATTTACAGTGGAAGGTCTTTCCAAGTGAGTCTCTCAAAGGGCGGGCGGTTCTTCTGGTTGACGATATTTTTGATGTTGGCACTACACTGAAACTGATCGTCGAATACTGCAAGCAGCAGGGCTGTGCATCTGTTCGGACTGCCGTGTTGTTAGACAAGCAGCACGACCGCAAAGAGGCGGGCATCAAGGTGGACTTCGTTGGATTGGAAGTAGTGGATCGCTATTTATTCGGCTACGGAATGGACTACAAAGGCTATCTGCGTAACGTGGCGGGGATCTATGCTATTGCCGAGCAGGATATGTGAGCTCTTGTCAGCTGCCGTAGAATCTATAGAGCCGCTACTCACACTCAATCAATTTCGGCAGGCTGGTAAATAGCAGTGCCGTTTTTATGCCTTTATTCTCTTCACTCGCAAACAGGTTTTTGTATCTGCTCAGCTGGCCTGAATAGAGTGCTATTTGCTCGGCAAGAAAACTCTCCAACGATTGATTGCTTGATGGCTGCGAAGACTTGTAGTCGATGATCCAGCGTACGCCATTGTCATCGATAAATGTGCGGTCGATTATGTGGGTGTGGACAAAGCCGTTTGCATAACTCTGTAGTGGTAGTTCAGCGGCGCTCTGTTCCTGCTCGTGATCAAACACCCAGCGTAGCTCGGGATCCTGCAAGGTGCGGTGCAGGGACTGTTCGATTTTTGCCATAGCATTATCGATCTCGCCGCTGGCGAATGAGAATGCGCTCAATCGCCTTCTCCAATATCTCTTCAAGCCTGCAACGTTGGCAGTATCGAGAAGCCGGTTGTTGCTTAGATAGTTCTGTAGTGCCTCATGAACAAGATTACCAACCTCTATCTGTAGCTGATTGCCTGCTGCCAACTCAATCTGCGCGGGGTCATCAGATTGGCCTGTAAGCTGCTCTTCTGTAATCTCGTCAGCTGTCTCTGCTGATTCACTCTTCTCAAATGCGCCTGCCGGTAGCCGTAGCAGTGACGGGCGTATTTTTAATGGATCTTGCTGCCTAAAAGGCATGCTCATGGAGTGTATGGGGTGATACTCGACCGATGCCTCGGTGAGATTTTCCCATATGGTAGCGAGCAGTGTGCCGGAGCCTGGCTTGGCTGTCTCACCGTCTTTGTCTGCTAAGGTGGCAGACAGGTATACCGACTTCATTGCGCGAGTAACGCCGATATACAGCAGTCGAGTGCTTTCTAATCGAGATTTTTCCGCCTTCTCGAAGCGCAGTAGATTGTAGAGGGTATTGTCTTCTCTTCCCGTCGCAGAAAGTGTGGCTAAGAAGAGCTTGTCCTCGCCTTGCTGATTCAATCGCTGATGCCATAGCAGTAGCGACTTATCATCGGCGCGGCTAGTCCGCGCTAGTCCGGGTAGGAAAACATGGTCGAACTCCAGACCCTTGGATTTGTGAATGGTCATGATTTGTACAGGGTTGGCATCGGCGGCTACTGGTGCGCTAGAGACAAAGCTCCTCTGAATCTTCGCTTCGAATTCGGCGAAGTTCTCTAAGCCACCTGCGGCTTCTGAATCCTTTAGGATTTCATAGAATCTTTCTAGGCTGTCGCGTTCAGAGTCGGATCGAAGAATCTGTTCGCCACCGAGTTCGTCAAATGTCGTGCGGATCACGCGGCTTATTCTACTCTGTTGCTTCGCCAAGAGAGCGCCGTGTAATGTTGAAGTTAGTTTTCTTATGCGTGCTAAGCCATCGCTACTGAGCTGCTTGTTCTGTTTGTCGGCGCACAGCTGCGTCATGCTTTCAAAGACGCTGATATTGTTCTCAAAATTTGCTACGACATGTAAATCCTCTAGGGATATTCCACACCACGGTGCCCTGAGAATCGCTAGCCAAGAAAGCCTGTCAGCTTGATTGCATACAGCACTTGTTAGACTAATCAGATCGGTGATTAGCGGAAGTGTATCTAATCTATCGATTTCATTGGCCAGCCAGGGTATTTCGGCCTCGCGAAGTGCTGGCAGTATGAATTTCAGGTGGCCTCGGCTACGTATCAGTATCGCTATCTTGCGCTGGGAATGCTGCTTGCGAAGTCGTGATATCTCATCGGCAATATAAGCGGCTTCCTCAATGTAGGCTTGATTCTTGCCGTCTTCATCAAATTGATAGATGCGAGTCGACACGGCGGTCTCGATGTCCTTTGGATGTACCGCATGGGAGT
Source organism: Gammaproteobacteria bacterium (assembly GCA_016762995.1). Lineage (GTDB taxonomy): Bacteria > Pseudomonadota > Gammaproteobacteria > Pseudomonadales > Pseudohongiellaceae > UBA9145. The sequence continues at coordinate 7,194 of JAESUT010000028.1, forward strand.
GCGAGTAACTCACCGCGCCGCGAGAGATGTCGTTATGCTCAGGAAAGGCGCCCGAGAATACCGCGTTTACCCAGTCCACGACGCCCGAGTCAGATCTAAAATTCGCTAACAGGTCTATCGGGGTCACTGGGATAGGGCCTAGGCCACTTTCACGTAGTTTAATGAATAGCCCTACGTTGGCATTTCGAAATCCGTAGCAAGACTGCATCGCATCACCTACAACGAAGAGTGTTCGCCCGTCTCGTTCTTCCCAGCCCGAGGTTAGCTTACGTAGTAATTCCATCTGCGAGGACGAAGTGTCTTGGAACTCGTCAATGAGTATGTGCTTGATTTGATAATCGAGGCTAAGCGCAAGATCTGTAGGGTTGTCCTCAGTACCGAGTGCGCGCAGGGCGGCTAGGCTTACCTGTGGATAGTCTATTTTTCTCTTCTGCGTAAACGCGAGTTCCAGCTGGGCCATTAGAGTTGGCAGCACTTGGGTCAGGGTGCTGAGAAAGTCCCATGAGAGTTCGTCGTCATAGGGTAGGGGCAGTCTGCGAAGATAATCTAGCGCTGGTAAGAGTTCGGGCGACTCGGTCATTGCTAAGAGGAGCGCCTTCATGGCGTCCTTCTTTTCCTTTTGTAAAGCCTTCTGTTCTTTGCTGCCGGTCTGTGGAGGAAACCCCACGTCTTTTCTAACGTCTTTACGAAATGCTGCGTCAGACTTAAGTAGAAATAGCTTTGTCAGACCGACCCAAGTGTCTAGGTTGCTGGGGTCGGATTCTGGGAGCTCGTCCAGATTGCTGCACAGCAGCAATTGAGAATCACTACCTTGCTCCTGAAGATTAGCAGTCGCATACCGTAGTAGTGGCATTAATTCGGCAGCGTAGGGTTCTAGCAGTGATTGTGCGTTCTCGATGGACTCTTCGATTAATTCCAATAGGTTTGCAGCGAGATAGTCCATAGCGCGCTCAGGAGAGCTTGCAACACCTACTATATCGCCAATCCATTGCTCGCGTTGCTTCAAGAGATTTGTAAGGAGGATTTCTAGCTTTCCGCTATCGTTGTCGAAGTGCAGCATCAACTTGCCGATTGCGCTTGCGATTGGCAGGTCTGCATCGAGCAGTTTTAAAGTGTTTCGAATAGCAAGGTGATAGCAGTCATCGACCTGTTCGTTTATTGAAAGCGGGCCGCCAAAATTGGAGAGTATGGGGAGCTTGCTTGCGAGAAAATTGCAGAAGCTATCGATAGTCTGAATGCGCAGCCGATTGGGTGATTGCTGTAATTGCCAAGACTCTTTTTTATCCTGCTCCAGCACGCTGTTGGCAATCTCATATCTGTCACGATCTAGCTGCGTGTTTAACCTGTTGGGGTCAATCTGTTGCGCCCATTCAAGTGTATTGAGAATCCGCTGCGCCATCTCATTGGCTGCTTTCTTGGTGAAAGTTATCGCTAACACTTCTTCTGGGTGTTGGCAGGCAGCGAGTAGTTTGAGAAAGCGCAGGCTGAGTAATTCTGTCTTACCTGAACCGGCTGGGGCTTGTACGGCGATAGAGCGGGTAATATCTAACGCGTTTTGCCGCGCATCGAAGTCGATGATTTGTTTTGTCGGGCTCGTCATATCTCTTCTTCGCTCAAGGATATCTGGCTCTGATCTGTTTCGGCTATTCGGCATAGCGGGCCTAACTCGCAATATTGGCAAGTAGTGCCGCGCGTTGGAGCTACGGCTATGAGTCCGGATTCGAATTCTTCGGCTAGAGCGTGGATGCTCTTGTTCCAATAGTCTTGCAGTGCCGGCCAGCCACCTTCGAAGAATTTTGCCTGTCTACTGACTTTAACCTCTGCGCCAAAATCAGTTAACTCCATGGGGCTGATCAGGCCGGTATTCTCGGCGTTGAGTTGGAAGATGAGCGTGGCACTGACCGGTTGATCGGAGTCTTGGCTGACTGCAATTTGATACAGCGGGAGCTGCAAGTCATCCGGCCTATCATCAAACCATTTGTAGTTAGTAAATTTTCCTGTCTTGTAATCTATAAGGGCTAGAGAGCCATCGGCTAATTGATCGATGCGATCTATGCGCAGCTTGAGTGAGAGTTGCGAATGTTGCCAAGTCACAGTCTTCTCATTATGCAAGATGGTGAATTCGCTGCGTTGCTTCTCCAATAGCAGAAAGCCCTCTAGCAAATTCGTTAACCGGCCTTGTTCAAGCAATGAGAAGGCAGGGGTCATTGTTTCGGGGTGAAGTTTTCTGAGATAGTCGATAGCGATCTCTGCGCCTTGAGTTGTTAACTCCTTTGTTTGAGAAGGAGACAGACTGTGCAGTGTTTTCGAATCGCCTAGTTGTAGGCCGATTTTTTCTAGAGCTTTATGGAGGGCATTTCCTCTAACTAGCGCATTTAAGCCATAGCTAAATTCATCCAGTGACTTTGCTTTCAAACGATTCTTAGCGAAGGCCTTAAACGGGCAGTTGGATTGGTTGCTTAGCAAGCCAGTTCCGCCGGACACTTTTTCGTCGGCAAACAGTGGAATGTGAAGTGTTTCTTCACGCCTCTCTAGGGTGTTAGCCATCCGCTTGTTCGAATTTTCCTGGGCATCAGTCTCATCAATATTCGCGGGTACGAAAGCTATCCCTTTAAGCAGGGCGCTAGGCCTAATGGAGAGTTCTTCTTCTAGCGTGTGGTGACTAATCACCATCTCTGCTTTGGTGTTTTTCCGAAGTGAGATCAATTGCGTGAGTGCGGTATCTAATTGCTGCTGATTGGAGCTGCCGGGCATGTCCAGGGTCTGTTGTAGGCCATAGGGCAGAAACGCCACAGGGTTTATTGCCTGCGGCCAATTTCTGTCATCAACTGACAGAATCCACACGTAATCGAACAGCAGATCCTGTGACTCTTCGATATCCACGAGAGAAATCTGCCGGCGATCATCAAAGTTTAGGTTCACATTGGATTGCTTCAGAAAAGTCTGCAACTTCCCAAGAGCGCTTGTTAGAGAAATATTCCCCAACACTTTCGATGAGGCAGAAAAGCGTTGACTGCATTGCTGCCAAAGTATGCTTTGCCGATGATTGTGCTCGGCTGAGTCGTTGCCGGGCCAGCCTAGGAGTTGTAATTGCTTGCCAAACAGCTGCAGCCATTGTCGTAACGGCTGATGATTAGGTTCGTGTCTAGCCAGTTCGCTAAAGGCTAGTAATGACTGGGCTAGGATAGGGCAGTGATGGCTGCGCTCGTTCTGCAACATGAATGAACGCAGTTGAGTGAGGCGAACCTCTGCTTCGGTGTTGCCGCGAAGCGTTATCTCCAAAGCAATACGTGCTTGCAGTTCGCTCTCAGCCCCGACTAAATTCGGTAACTGCAATAATTTACAGAAACGTTCGCTATCTATTAGCTCAAAGTTGAGCGCGAGTAATGACAAAGCAACACTAAAGTCCTGCAATTCGTCGAGCGTGTCAGTGCTGTGATAGCGATTAAGGTGGTCGCTTATTTCGAATTTTCTGCTATTGCTGGCGTTACTGTTTCTAAAGAGCGTCTCTTCGATCATGGGCTCTAGGGAGCTGCTCTGGTCAACCACCATGCCGATGTGCGCGTCTGGAAACTCTCTGGCCTTGCCTTGGCACCAGTCTATGCAGGCATCAATCTCTGCGCTGTTGCTCTGATAACTGCGGTAAGTGCTATCTCTACTTGCGAAGACGGATCCTAGCTGTGTGTCTGGGCTGGGTTCGCGCGACCACTCAAGCTCGCAAACACGGGCGAGGGCGTCGAACAGTTCTACGTACGACGGAGGAGGCTGATTGAAGTTGATAAGAGCGATCTTGATTGGCAGTATCGGCTTCAGCTCTTCGATATGCTTTGCGATTACTCTGCTGGCGTCGCTGAGGCTGACGGCGTTGATTTTCTTACAGCGCGCCTCGAATTGATCGCTCCAATCTAGGAATGTCTGAAAGTCGACTGCGCCCCTATAGCGTTCTGTCTCACTGCTCGTAGCCACATTCCACTGCTGAAAGAATCGATAGCTGCGTGCGGCGGAAATGGCTGTTTCCTCGCTATTGAGCAGCGGGTACTTATCAAAACTGGATCGTACTATTTGCAGCCAGATTTCCTGTTCATCGAAGCGGCCTAGTAGTTGCGTCTCATTGAAGGGGGCTATAGCTTGGGATGCGGCGAGTTGCCATAGCTGTTGAATGTAGATGTCGATCGCAAAGACGGCAGGCCGCTCCCAGGTCTTTGAGGTCTCGCTACCGCTATTGCGAAAGCCGTTCGCGTACTCACGCAGAATTCCATCTACGCCGCGGTTATTAGGAGTTAGTAGCGTGAAGCCTCTGGCAAGCAGTGGCTGTAATGGCTCGATGTCAAAACGGCGAATAGCCATTGCTCAATCGGGCCTGTTGATGTGTGACGCCCAGGCCAAAAATTCTTCTCTGTTGCCGCGGTAGATGACGCGATCCAGCTTCTTGCTCATTTGGTATTCGTACATGGGGTCGTAGTAGTCGCATAGCAGCCGTTCTATCCATTGCCGGTGTAGCGCTTCGGATTCGGCGGGATCGTTGTGGCCTAGTGCCTGCTCCATTGTGGTATGCAGCTCAGCGTGCTTTTCAGCTCCTAGGCGACGCTTGATTCGCTCTAAACTCCCAAGTAGGAACTCAGAGAAGTTTTCCCGAGCGGTATCTGCATCAGCATTCTGAAAATCCTGAAAATTGGAGTAGATGTAGTCTTTGTAGATTGTTTCTACTCGGACCTTCATAGATTCTTCAAGCATGGCGATGGGAGAGGCTGTCATTTTGTCATGGAATTCTTTGGGAACAGACATCGAGCCGATGGACCGGCTCTCGTCTTCCAGAAAGAGTTGCTGAGCATTCTCGAAGGGTAGTTTTAGCAATGCGATACCGAGCTGGTTCTCGAAGTCTATTTGACTAGGCTGGCCCTGAATGCGCCTGCCGAAAGCTGAGCCGCGATGATTGGCTAAGCCCTCGAGATCGATGCTGAAATTCAGCGCATTGAGTAGATGCGTCTTGGCGCTTCCTGTTTTACCGCCAATGATCATGAGTTGGGAATGGCGACTCACGGTTTCAATGGTGTTGATCAGGTACCGGCGCAGTGCCTTATACCCGCCTTCGACGAGGGGTATGTCGATGTCCAAATCCGCCAGCCACTGCTGGACGGTGTGAGAGCGTAATCCACCACGGAAGCAATACACTGCCGCAGAAGGGTTTGCTTGCAGGAATTTCTGCCAATGACTTAGCCGCTCTGCTTTGCTCTCGCCGCTGACTAGTTCGTTGCCTAATTTAATCGCGGCATCCTTTCCGGCAGCTTTATATTTCTTTCCGATCTCGTGCCGTTCAGTATCGAAAAGCAGCGGCAGGTTTAGGGCACTAGGAAAGGCACCGTGCTCAAACTCGAGCGGTGCACGAACGTCTATTAGCGGCAAATCTTGAGTGAAGAGATTTCTGAATTCTGATTCGCGAAGTAGTTGAGGCATCGAGGTACAGGCACGTATTTAGGAGAATCGGCCATTGGGCCGTTTCATTAAAATGAAGTGTAACACTTAGCTCTATTCAGCCCTAGGATAGCAATCGGCAAGGCTGATAACGTAGCGGGCTTTGCGGTACAACTCAGCACGCCGTATTATTGGCAGGATGACCGGGGCTGATCGTCATCAGTAGGGTCTAATTTACCTGGGAGTAAAGCGATCTCAAACGACAGTAGTGACAAAGGGGGCGGGGCAATCGACCCCTTCGATATGATTCGCAAGATCAAGGGTCGCGGGCCAGCACCGGTACACCTGTGGGATCCGCCATTCTGTGGCGACATGGACATGGTTATCGCCAGAGACGGCACTTGGATTCACGAGGGTAAACCGATTCGCCGACAAGCTCTGGTCGAACTTTTTGCCTCGGTTCTAAAGATCGCAGACGATGGTCAATACTATCTGGTAACGCCTGCAGAGAAAGTTGGGATACAAGTCGAGGATTGTCCCTTTGTGGCTCTCGACATGGATGTGGAGGGAGAAGGGCGTCAGCAGAGATTAACGTTTACTACGAATATTGGCGAGAAGGTCACGGCGGGGGAAGGCCACCTGCTGAATATTCAAGTAGACCCAAATAGTGGCGAACCGCATCCCAGCATCCATGTGCGCAGCGGTCTCGATGCGCTGATAAATCGTGCGGTCTTCTATCGCCTGGTTGATCTTGCGATGTCCGGAGAGGCCGAAACAGGGCAATCGACTATGGGTATTTGGAGCGGGGGGCAATTCTTTGCCCTAGATGAACAGGGTTCGATGTAAGCGAAGGGGTAAATTGGGCCCGTAAACCGCTCTCTCAGTTGACCTAAACCGCTAAAAACGGCATTATTGCCACCTTTTTTCGGGCCGTGAAAAGGGATTTTTCTGTGCTCCAACCTAGTGGATTAACAGTTGATTAACAGTTGATTGCTAGTAAAAAAGCCAAACCATCCTTGTTAGACACTATAAATGGAGAATCCATGAAGATTCTTGTTGCGATAAAGCGCGTCGTTGATGCGAACGTTAAAGTTAGAGTTAAGGGCGACGGCACTGGCGTCGACCTTACTAATGCCAAGATGGCGATCAATCCCTTCTGTGAGATCGCTATTGAAGAGGCGATCCGAATCAAAGAATCGGGTGCAGCAGATGAAATCATCGCTGTATCCATAGGGCCTCAGGTTAGCCAAGAGCAAATTCGCACTGCGCTGGCATTGGGTGCCGATCGAGGAATACTCGTTCTGACGGACGAGCAGGTAGAGCCATTGGCGGTTGCCAAGATCCTTAAAACTCTAGTCGATAAAGAGGGTATCGACCTCGTTATCCTAGGAAAGCAATCCATTGATACCGACAACAATCAGGTAGGACAAATGCTTGCCGGGCTGTGTAATTACCCGCAGGGCACGTTTGCCAGCAAGGCAGAAATAAAAGGCGACAAGATTGAAGTGACGCGCGAGGTCGATGGCGGCGAGCAGACTGTATTACTCAGCCTGCCGGCAATCCTGACGACAGACCTGCGTCTAAACGAACCACGTTATGCTTCATTGCCAAACATTATGAAGGCTAAGAAAAAGCCAATAGATGCCACCACGCCAGCTGAATTAGGTGTCGATATTACATCGAAACTGAAAACACTCAGCATTGCCGCTCCAGCAGAGCGCAGCGCAGGCATTATCGTCGAGTCTGTTGAAGAGCTCGTTAATAAATTAAAGACTGAAGCTAAAGTCATATAGGTGGTGAGCATGTCAATTTTAGTAATAGCAGAGCACGATAACGAATCGATCAACACCGCCACGCTGAATACAGTCACCGCGGCGCAGGCCATCGGTGATGATGTGCATGTACTAGTTGCAGGTAGAGGCTGCCAGGGTGCAGCGTCTCAAGCTGCAGAAATATCGGGGGTTACGAAGGTGATCAGTGCTGATGCTGAGTCCTACGCGCATCAACTACCTGAAAACGTAGCGCCTCTTGTAGTTGAGCTAGCCAAGGACTATTCACATATATTGTCTGCGGCGACCACTACTGGCAAGAACCTTATGCCTAGAGCGGCAGCGCTTCTAGACGTTGCGCAGATATCAGACATCATAGAAGTGAAGAGCGAAGATACCTTCGTGCGCCCCATCTACGCGGGCAACGCGATGGCTACTGTGCAGTCATCTGATTCGGTCAAAATGATTACTGTTCGAACTACTGCCTACGCCGAAGCTGAAAAGGGTGGCAGCGCTACTATCGAGAACTGTGACTTTGTCAGCGCGCAGAACGTGGCTACTTTTGTCAGCGAACAGCTTTCGGTCTCGGAGCGTCCTGAGTTGACTGCAGCATCAATAGTAATCTCGGGTGGTCGTGGCATGCAGAGCGGCGAGAATTTCGTTCTTCTGGAGCGAGTCGCAGATAAGCTAGGGGCAGCAATTGGCGCTTCCAGGGCTGCGGTTGACGCAGGCTTCGTGCCAAACGATATGCAGGTGGGTCAGACAGGCAAGATCGTCGCCCCTGATCTGTATATTGCGGTTGGTATCTCCGGTGCGATTCAGCATCTTGCGGGTATGAAAGACAGCAAGGTAATTGTTGCCATAAACAAAGATGAAGAGGCGCCGATTTTTCAGATTGCCGACTACGGTTTGGTAGGCGATTTGTTTAAGATACTTCCAGAGTTAGAGGCGGCTCTTTAATAAACGCTTTGCTTGATGATGACTTAAGTGAACATGAAGTAAGCGTGAAGTCAGAGTTGAATAAGAGTTGAATAAGAGTTAAAAAACAGCCGTTCAACTTTTACATTTACAACACACATAAAAAAGCCCGGATGCCCGGGCTTTTTTATGTCACTCGTTTGATTCAGCGAGCGTCTATTTAGTTCAACTACTCTCCCTTATTCTGCTCTTTCTCGGCTGCCATTGCGCGACGTTTAATTTCGCGTGGGTCGTTAGCGGCGCGGCCGTTTGCAGATGCCGGTGCAACAGGTTTCTTGCTTGGCTCAGGTTTGCTCTGCTGTGCAGGTGCAGGTGCAGGTGCAGGTGCAGGTGTAGGTGTAGGTGTAGGTGTAGGTGTAGGTTTGGGAGCAGGAGCTTTAGTCTCTGTCTGAACTTTTGCCGGTGCACTTG
>JAESUT010000150.1 GCA_016762995.1 Gammaproteobacteria bacterium
CCTTAACCATCTGTGCACCCATGTTTTCAAACTTGTCTTCAAGTTCAATTTCTTTCGCTACGGATACGCCGTCTTTAGTCACGGTAGGAGCACCGAAAGATTTGTCTAAAACAACATTGCGACCCTTAGGGCCCAAAGTTACTTTCACAGCGTCTGCAAGGACGTTTACGCCCTTCAACAGTTTTTGGCGAGCTGCATCACCGAATATTACGTCTTTAGCCATTTTTAAAAATTCCTGTCTTGTCTAAATGATTGTTGGAGTCGGAAATCGAAGCTCTACTTCTTCTTCGTCTTCGTCGTCTTCGTCTTTTCGATAACGCCAAATATTTCGCTCTCATTCAAAATCAATAACTCTTCGTCACCGATTTTTACTGTATTGCTGGAATACTTTCCAAAAACCACGGTATCACCAACGTTCAAGTCTACAGGCTGAGTATCGCCATTCTCCTGACGCTTGCCAGGACCAACAGCTAAAACTTCACCTTGAGCTGGCTTTTCAGTAGCAGAACCTGGAAGCACGATGCCTCCTGCGCTAGTTGATTCTTCTTCCATGCGTCGAACAACAACGCGATCTTGTAAAGGCCGGATATTCATTATGTATCTCTCCCAAATCGAACGATTTGATTAACAGTGCTGAAAGCGACCACCTCAGCCCCGGTGGCTGACGTAATCATCCTCAAATTACCAATCTGTAGCGCAGGCTGCTGTTTCAGGCCTCCCACGCAAATTAGTTGATGAGTCCTAAATGGGGTTAGTCGTAGGAAATTCAATGCCTTTAGGGTATTTACCGAAGCTTTTTTCGGCCCAGCGGATAGAAGAAGTGTATCTATTTGTTTTTATTCGTTTTTTTCAGTGGAATCCGTGTCAGGATTTTGCTTGTTTTCGGGCAGAGAAGCCGATTCTTCATAGTAGTCGCCCTCATAGACATTCGAGTCGTCTGAGCGTCCCCGCCGGCCGCTTGTGCTACTGAAATGACCAAAGCTAGCCCCGGAGCCTGAGCCGTTCATTGCCTTCGCCATGCCGGATCGAACCACAGAACCTGCAATTCGCCTGCGTAGCGGGCCAGTAAGCAATACAAAGCCGATCGTATCGGTGATAAACCCCGGAGTTAGCAGCAGCGCTCCCGCCGCCGCGAGCAACATGCCCTCTACTATTTCCTGTGCCGGTAGTTGGCCAGATTGTAACTCCTGGTTAGCCCGGGTTAGTGTAGCGAACCCTTGCCGCTTCAGAATCTGCACTCCTATGACCGCCGTAGCCACCACCAATCCAAGTGTTGTCAGGGAACCGATTCGATCGCTGACTTCAAAGAGCAATAGCATCTCACCTAGGGGCACAGCAATAAAAAAAATGAAAAGAAAACGCACGGCCAACCTCGGTTGAATTTATAATGACTTCACTTTAACACGATAGCGGAACCGCCAACTATTGGTTATGGACAACTTAGCACTCAACAACAAGGAGAAGATCTGGCAAATCGTCTACCAGATCCCCAAGGGACGAGTCTCTAGTTACGGTCAAGTTGCGAGATTGGCGGGCCTGCCTGGATATGCGAGATACGTAGGCCATGTGATGAAAAACCTTCCCACTGGAACCAAGCTGCCTTGGCACCGAGTTGCGAATTCTCAGGGAAAACTCTCTTTCCCCAGCGACAGCCGTGAATACCAGACACAGAAGAATAGGCTTGAAGCTGAAGGGGTGGTGTTTGTAAACGGTAGGTTTTCGCTAAAGAAATATGGCTGGAATCAAGATGTGGACTGAGCGGCTCGCTCTGGTTCGTAGGATTTCATTAATTTCCCGACCCAGAGCAATAGACCAAGCCCTGGAATAACCATCAGACTAGTCAACACGAAGAAGACAGCCCAATCACCGTTCAGAAAGTCCACCAGCACACCACTGCTTGCCGCCAATGTAGTCCTGCCAAGATTTGATATAGAAACCATTAACGCGTATTGCGTGCCCGTGTAGGTCCGACTGGTAAAATAAGATACAAAAGAAACAAAAGCTACAGTTGAAAAGGCGACAAAGAAATTATCGATCACTAGAGTTAGCATTAGCAAATTCACACTGGGCCCGACTACTGCAATCAGTGCATACAATAGGTTTGCAGCTGCCATGGCCACTCCCGCAACAAACAAACCCTTGATAACACCGAACCGAGTATTAACCATCGCTGCCACAATCGAGAACGCTGCGGTTACCAATCCGCCGAAGAACTTCTGATAGAAACTAATCTGATCGGTAGTGAAGCCAACCTCAACATAAAAAACCAGCGACATACGGCCTAACATGGCCTCACCCAGCTTAAACACGAGCAAAAATATCAACACAGCAAAAGCCAACCGAAATCCGCAGCGGTCGAAAAATTCCTTGAAGGGTTTTACGAAATATTCTGCCATCCAGTTCGCGACCGACTTCTCGGAATTATTAGCAGTCTCCGGTATCCGATCTGCTTCCTCGACTACCGGTTCCGGCACTGCAATTACGAATAGGAAGATGAATGCATAGATCACTATCAAGTAACGGTAAACGGTGGACCAGTCGAGCCCGATTGTTTCACCGCCTAATGCCAGTGCCAACGCTCCGCCGATAAAACCATAGCCAGCCCACCATCCGCTAGTCGCCATCGCCGCCGCGTAAGGCATTTTAGCGTCCATCTCGTCGCGAGAAAAAATAGTAATACGGTAGGCATCGACGGCGATGTCTAGAGTCGCACCAAACGCGGCAATAGCGACGGCAATGACCGTCACATACAACAAGTTTTCTCTAGGGTCTCCCAAACTCATCGCAAACAGTAAAATGGCAATAGCCATCTGGCACAACAGAATCCAGGATCGACGCTGACCAAACAGCCGATACAGAATCGGCAGCTTTATCCTGTCAACAAACGGGGCCCACATCCAATTGATGGCATAGACGGTCCCGACCGCGCCAATAAAACCAATGGTAGAACGAGAGAAGCCGGTTTCCTGCAACCACAGCGTCAGAACAGAGCCGGTCAATACATAGGGGAAGCCACTGCAAAACCCAAACAACAAAATCGTCAGAAAACGCCTGTCTCTTAGCTCTCGAATTGAATCTGCGAATGAAAGTTGCTGTGACAAATGAAATTCCCAAATTGTCCTAAGGCGCCAAACGGAGGAAGTGCCTAGTCGCGAAAGTTATCGTACTGCAATGGAACACCAAAACTACCGTCTTTAAGCAAGGCCATCACCTGCTGAAGATCGTCGCGCTTCTTGCCGGTTACTCGTAGCTTCTCACCTTGGATCGCCGTTTGTACTTTGAGCTTGGCCTCTTTGACAGCCTTAACAATCTTACGTGCAATGTCAGCTTCGACACCCTGCTGCACGGCGACAATCATACTTGCCTTCTGACCAACCAATTGCACCTCGCCTTCTTTAAGGCTCTTAATATCGATACCACGCTTTATCATTTTCGAGCGCAGTATCTCCAGCATTTGTTGGATTTGAAAGTCGGCCTCGGCACTTACTACGATATCCGAATCCTTGTTCAACTCGAATGAGGCATCTGTTCCTTTGAAATCGAAACGCGTTCCCACCTCTCGATTGGACTGGTCTAAGGCATTATTTAATTCATGCATATCAACTTCTGAAACTATATCGAACGAAGGCATCGCTTACTCAACTCCTATCTATGGGCAGACAAAATCGACCTGCATCGTAAATGTTAAATTGCCCCCTAGAATCGAAGGCCTATGCGGACAAGCAGTTTATCATTAATAGTGAATGCAACACATTAAATGATAAGATCGACCAAGCCGTGACAATGCTGAATTCTCAAAGTTTACTCACTAAATTGACACGCAACTCCACAGAATTTTAGGAAACCACTTTTGACCGCTCAAAAGCAGATACTACTACTGATATCGCTGACAGTTCTCTCCTTGGCTAGCATCGTTTTCTCTCTGCTTAGTGGTAGCGTCGACATAACAGTGACTCAGTTGGCTCAGGGCATCTTTTCGTCAGAACCCAGCCTCAACTCGCAAGTGTTGCAAGAAATTCGCATACCTCGAACGGCGGCTGCGTTCGTGACCGGCGGCTTGCTTGCGCTTTCCGGCGCGATCATGCAAGTGCTGCTACGCAACCCGCTCGCCGACCCCTATATCTTGGGCATTTCGGGTGGTGCTGCAGTCGGGGCTCTTTCGGCGATACTCCTGGGAGCGACAGGGTTTTGGCTATCTAACGCCGCCTTCGCTGGCTCCCTATTTTCCATATTCCTAGTCTTTGGCATTGCCAACAAATTTGGCAACTGGTCTGTTACCAGATTACTACTCACCGGCGTCGTAGTTTCTGCGGGCTGGGGTGCAATAATCAATATCCTGCTCACCACTAGCTCCACCAACAACGTGCAGAGCATGCTGTTTTGGCTGATGGGGGATCTGAGTCAGAGCAGCGTCAATCCTGCTCATTATCTGCTATTGCTTGTTGGCCTAGTTGGCGGCATTGCTGTCAGTCGTTCGTTGAATGTGCTCATAAGGGGTGAATTATTAGCCGTGAGTTTGGGGGTCAATGTGCCGTCATTGCGACTTTTGTTATTTTTTTCCGCATCCCTGTTTACAGCGACTGCCGTAACGATCGCAGGGTCTGTCGGGTTCGTTGGTCTTATCATTCCCCACATGCTACGGCTAGTTGGCGCGCGAGACCATCGTGTATTAATACCTTCCTGCGTCTTATTTGGAGGAAGCTTTCTGGTCCTGGCCGATAGCCTCGCTAGAACATTAATAGCCCCACAGCAACTTCCCGTTGGCGTAATTACTGCCGTCATCGGTGTGCCGGCCTTTATCCTAATTCTACGATCTACAATTCGGAAATAGCATGGCGAACCTGAAAATTCAGTCTCTAAACCTTCAGATTGGAGGCAAAACTCTTTGTCGCAATTTGAATGTGCAGATTGGAGAAAACGAGCGCTGGGGATTGCTAGGAAAAAACGGCGCCGGTAAAACCACTTTACTGCATGCATTGATAGGACAGCGGCGCGCAAGTCAGGGCAGCATCCTGTTAGATGGAGTCAGTGTCTATGACCTAAAGCAGAGAGTACTCGCGAGCAAAGTTGGCATACTTTTTCAACAGGGTATCGAAGCACTGCCGGCAACAGTCTTCGAGACGGTAATGCTCGGGCGACACCCACATACGCAGTCTCTACTGTGGGACGACGAGAAAGATATTAAGATCGCCGAAAGTGCCTTAGCTGCCTTCGACTTGGGTCAATTGAAAGAGCGTGCAATAGACACCCTATCCGGAGGGGAGCTACAGAGACTTGCTCTAGCCATGTTGCTAGCTCAGACTCCGCAGCTTTTCTTACTAGACGAACCAAGCAATCATTTGGATGTCGCTTTTCAGGTCAAACTGCTGTCGGTACTCACAAATAAAGTTGCCGAGACCTCGGCCAGCCTGATCATGGCAACACACGACATCAACCTCGCGTTCAGATTTTGCGAAAATACAATATTATTGCTGGCCGATGGTGAGTCGTTAGTCGGTAGAAGTATCGATGTGCTGACCGAAGAAAACTTGAGCCAAGCTTATGGCTGCGCTATCAAATCTGTTAGCGATGGTAAACGCCGGTTTTTCTATCCAGTTTAATTTTTTCAATGCTATGTAGTTTATAGGCTTCACTACTTAGTTATAGCGCCAGGTGCCTTACATCACTAAGTAATTTTTCTAGATAGGTGGCGAACAGGCCGCCATCTACACCGTTGACCGCCTTATGATCATATGACAAGGTGATCGGTAAGACTTTCCGCGGAACGAATTCCCCGCCTATATAGACAGGCTTAATGTCAGTTTTGCCGACACCCAAAATTGCTACTTCAGGGGCGTTGACGATCGGTATAAACCCCGTGCCACCGATTGCACCCAGACTGGAAATCGTGAAGCAGGCACCCTGCATTTCATCAGCCTTGAGCTTTCTATTCTTCGCTTTATTGGATAGCTCGATAACTTCTTCCGCTAATTGCCAGATCGTCTTCTGATCAACATTCCTGATAACAGGAACTACTAGTCCCGCTTCGGTCGCAACTGCCATGCCGATATGCACATACTTCTTCTGAATTATGTACTCACCGGAGGAATGCAATGAAACGTTGAATTGAGGGTATTCCACCAAAGCCTTCGCGCAAGCCTTCAATAAGAATGGTAGGAACGTTAATTTGACATCGCGCCGTGCCGCCTCGCCCTTCAATCYCGCTCTAAACTCTTCGAGATCTGTAACATCAATCTCATTAAACTGAGCAACATGAGGAACAGAGTTCCAATTACGCTGCATGTTCACCGAGATGAGTTTGTGTAGCTTGCTTCGCTTTACTTGTTCCACTTCACCGAATTGACTGAAATCAATATCAGCAATGGCAGAAACTACAGGGCCCTGACCCACTGGGGCGTTGATTCTACTCTTAACAAATTCTTGAACGTCCTCTTTGAGGATTCGARATTTCGCACCGCTACCCTTAACCAACCCTAAATCGACACCTAACTCTCTAGCCATTTTTCGGACAGCGGGGCCTGCGTAAACTTTCTTAGAAGACCCCTTCCCTAACTCAGCAGGCTGAGATGCAGGTGCTGGCTTGCTCGCCTCCGCTGGCTGCGCTTTTTCATGTATCGCCGCCGGCGCTTCTTGTTTTGCCGCGGGCGCTTCTGGTTTAACTGCAGCTTCGGTCACCAAGATTTTCGCAATCTGCGAACCGCTCTTAACTTTGTCTCCAACTTTGACTAACAGTGACTCTATGACACCTGCATAAGACGCGGGGACATCCATAGCCGCCTTATCGGACTCGAGTGTAATTAACACATCATCGATGACGATTGCGTCTTTCTCTTTAATATGAATTTCAATAATCTCGACTTCGTCATCGTTACCCAAGTCTGGGACTTCGATGGTCTGAGATACTGGACTGAATGCAGCTACTGGCGGCGCAGGCTCAGCGGCGGGTTTTCCTTGATTCGATTCTGCTACAGCCTCTGGCTCTTCTGCCGCTTCGGTTTGGGCGCCATCTTGACTGCCGCTTTCAGCAACCTCCAGCGAGAGCATTTCACTGCCAGTGCTAACCTGATCACCTAGGTTCACCGAGATACTCTTCACCACGCCTGCCATAGGCGCCGGAATTTCCATGGCAGCTTTGTCGCTTTCCAAGACCAAAAGCGAGTCGTTCTCTTCAACCGACTGCCCAACCGACACAAGCAACTCGATTACTTCTACTTCACTGGAGTCACCCAGATCTGGAACTTTTAGTTTCTCAATTGACACCGGTTACGGCTCCTGAATGTTATCAATTAGTTTCTGCATCGATTACTGCGTGAGTGGGTTTGGCTTATTCTGATCTATCCCACTACTCTTCATATGATCAGTAATTTGCTTCGCGGTAATTACGCCTACTCCCTTCAACTCGGTCAAGGCAGCTAGCACGATAAATTTACAGTCAACCTCAAAGAAGTGTCGAAGTTGCTCACGGCTGTCGCTGCGACCAAAGCCATCTGTGCCTAAGACTTTAAAAGTATCAGGAACAAACTCTCGAATCTGGTCGGAATGCGCCTTCATATAATCCGTTGCTGAGACAATCGGCCCCTTCTGCTGGATAAGCATTTCAGTCACGTAAGGAACCTTCGCCTTCTTACTTGGACTCAGCATATTCTCGCGCGTCACCGCTAGCGCCTCTTTTCGCAGTTCATTGAAGCTAGTCACACTCCACACATCAACCGATATGCCGTAGCTTGAGCGTAGCACCTCGGCGGCCTTCCTTACTTCAAGCAGAATAGTGCCGCTGCCTAGCAGTCGTAGCCGTTGATCTGATTTAGGTTTCGCTGTCTTATACGCTTTGCTACTTCCGTCTTCGAGCAGGTACATGCCTTTGATGATGCCTTCGCTAGCACCCTTCGGCAGTTCAGGTTGCTTATAGTTTTCATTCATCGTGGTGATGTAGTAGAAGACAGATTCCATCTCCTTGTACATCCTACGCAAGCCATCCTGAACAATAACTGCAAGCTCAAATGCATAGGCTGGATCGTAGGAAACGCAATTGGGAATCGTTGAAGCCAAAATATGGCTGTGGCCATCTTGGTGCTGCAAGCCCTCACCGTTGAGTGTCGTGCGACCGGCAGTAGCGCCGATCAAGAAACCACGCGCCTGAGAATCACCCGCGGCCCAGCACAGATCGCCAACTCTCTGAAAACCAAACATGGAGTAGTAAATATAGAAAGGAATGAGAGGATAGTTGCTAACACTGTAAGAAGTCGCCGCTGCCAGCCATGAGGAGAATGCACCTGATTCAGTAATGCCTTCTTCCAACATCTGTCCCTCTTTGTCTTCGCGGTAATACATCACCTGATTGGAATCCTCAGGATCGTACAATTGACCAACGGAAGAGTAGATACCCATCTGGCGAAACATCCCCTCCATTCCGAAGGTACGCGCCTCATCAGGAACGATAGGGACAACACGTTTGCCTATTTCTTTATCCCTAGATAACGCCGCTAGCATGCGCACGAATGCCATTGTGGTCGAAAGTTCTCGGTCGCCACTGCTCTTTGTCTGATTCTCGAACGCGCTCAGCTCCGGAATTTCAAGCGGCATTGTTTCCACACGCCGCTGAGGAACAGGCCCGCCTAATTCGCTGCGCATCTGGCGCATATAGGTAAGCTCAAGACTGTCTTCTGATGGCCTATAATAAGGAACCGACTCAAGGTCCTTATCTTTGATTGGAATTCCGAAGCGGTTTCTAAATTTCTTCAAGCCCTCAATGTCGAGTTTCTTAACCGAATGCGAGTCGTTCTGTGCCTCTGCTGTATCGCCGAAGGCGTAGCCTTTAACCGTTTTTGCCAGTATTACCGTTGGCTTACCGTTACTCCTTACCGCTTCTGCATAGGCGGCGTATACCTTGTAAGGATCGTGGCCACCACGATTTAGAGCCATTATGTCATCGTCTGAAAGATGTTCGACCATCTTCAACAGCTCGGGGCTCTTCCCGAAGAAGTGCTCTCGCGTATAGGCTCCCCCACGACTAACGTAGTTTTGGTATTCACCGTCAACCACCTCATCCATGCGGGCCTGGAGTATGCCGTCCTTATCAGCATGCAGCAGTTTATCCCAGTGCCTTCCCCAAACTACCTTAATCACATTCCAGCCAGCACCGCGAAACACACCTTCAAGCTCTTGAATGATCTTGCCGTTGCCGCGCACAGGACCATCGAGTCGCTGCAGATTGCAGTTGATAACAAAAATTAGATTGTCCAATTTCTCGCGCCCGGCCTTGCTGATAGCACCGAGTGATTCAGGCTCATCCGTTTCACCATCACCAAGAAAGGCCCATATCTTGCGATTACTGTTATCTACAAGCTTACGGCTAGTGAGATACTTCAGAACATGGGCTTGATAGATAGCCGTAATAGGGCCGAGGCCCATGGATACAGTAGGGAATTGCCAATAATCAGGCATCAGCCAAGGATGCGGATAGGAAGAAAGGCCGTCGCCGTTTACTTCCTGTCTAAATCTATCCAGCTTGGCTTCATCCATACGTCCTTCTAAATAAGAACGCGCATAAATACCCGGAGATGAATGCCCTTGAAAATAAATAAGGTCGCCTTCATTTTCCTCATTCGGGCCATGGAAGAAATAGTTAAAGCCAACATCATACAGCGTAGCCGCTGAGGAGAATGTGGAGATGTGGCCGCCGATACCAGGGTCGCGCTCATTAGCTCGCATAACCATGGCAAGGGCATTCCAGCGAATGATGCCGCGAATCTCTCTCTCCATGAACATATCACCCGGCATACGCTCTTCATTAGTGGGAGATATTGTGTTGCGGTAAGGGGTATTGACCGAACCTGCAGATGATACAACGCCTTCAATGCTAGCCTGATCAGCGAGGCGGTCTAATAGGTACTGGGCTCTATCTATGCCCTCTTCATCTACTACCGAGTGAAAGGCCTCTAGCCATTCCTTGGTTTCTTCTGGATTTCCGTCATTTTGCTGAGTCATGTTCTATAAATTCCGCATCCATCGCGAGCCTAGGCGCTCGTCTAAGTTGTGTAAATAAATTACAAAGCAGGTGTGATTCTAACCCAAATACGTGCATTTCTCCATTTGGGATTGCCTTGTCGTGTAGTATTACTACAAAAAATATTTAGCGAGCACAGCTTTGCTAAAGAGTTAATTTTCTTTTAAAAATCAATTGCTTAGAGATTGTCTTTATCAAAAACTCAGAATCGATACTCGCGCAAGAGAGACCAAATGGGCAAAATACTACAACCTCTCCAGACTTACTCAAGTAATTAATTTACTAAATTGCGACTCTAAGACAAAACGAACCTTTATAGCACCTAGCTATAAGCCAACAATTGTTATTAGGGCAAGCACGCTTAGCCAGATAGCCTGACTCCGCTCTAGCAAACCCAAGATAGCCTGAATCTCCGCAGACTCCACATCCAGAGCCTCAGTATCTACGCCCTCTTTAGCGTCACCATTAATCAGCATGCCAGATGCCGCACAGCCCGCATACCCATAGAGAAGGTCGGCATTGCTGGTCTCAATACTAAAGCGCCAAAATGAGGCACGAACATTCTCGAAGCACTGCACAAAGTTTCCGGCCAATGAGAAAGTAAGCGCCAGAAGTCGAAGCGGAATCCATTCCAATATCTGAATTAGCAGACTGATGAAATCAACCTGCTTCTGCAATTGCTGCTCCCTGTGGCTATCACGTAGCTGGTAGCTAATATAGGAAAACAATATCCCTAGGGCGCCTGTGCACATATACCAAAAGAACAAAACGAACATCCTCTCGAAACTGCGGTAGGTAAGCTGTTTACTGAAATACCTACCAATCCCATCCTTGTCATCTACATTCGGCAAACCCGTCGCACGAAATTCCTGCTTGAGGAAGTCAATGCACGCCGCCATGTCTCCTCCTTTAAACYTCTCGAGAAAGTCCTTCGCAAGCTGACCTGGTTGCGTCCGATCGAAAGCAACCAGCAAAACCAATATATGCACCATCATAGTGGCAAGCCCAAAGACACTGCCCTTGGCGACGAACAAGATCAGAGTGAGTGAAGCCAAAGGAAGTACATAGATGAGAGCGAACGCTGCAAGCCAACCAAGGGGGGACTTATCCGAGAAATTTGTAGCCCAGTCTTCAATCCGACATCTAAACCTGAAAAACCAGCCATCATTGAAGCGGTCAAAGTCTTTGAGCCAGAGATAGTTAACCATCAAACAAATCAGAATCACTAGGAATTTCATTCGAGTCCTTTTTTATGTGCACTTCGATGCATGCACTCTTTTATTACTGTTAACGACCAGCCAACCGATCAAGCCGACAATGAATGCTTGTATCTGGCCCAGTCAAAACAGGGGCCGGGATCCGTTTTTCTTTTCCCTGCTATATCGCTATGCCCRACRATCTTATCACTGCTCATCTTCGGGTACGTGCTCAGYAATAGTTCAGTCACATCCCTGAGGCTAGTGTACTGGCTATCGGTAAAAGGYTCCAAATCAGTRCCTTCCAGCTCAATGCCTATGGAGTAATCATTGCAATTACGCCTYTCRCAAAAAAKYGACTCTCCCGCATGCCAAGCTCGCYTACTGAAAGGAACGAACTGTGTGAACCGACCCACTCGATCGATAAGCAAATGAGCTGATACTTTGAGGTCTGCTATTTCTCGATARAAAGGATGMGATTCGCTRTCAAGTTCGTTGCAGAAAAATTGCTTAATCGCCGATGTGCCGTATTCGCCTGGAGGGAGACTAATATTGTGAATTACCAACAACTCGATATCGCTGCGCTCTGGTCTGGCATTCTGATTGGGCGACTCTACTATTTGAGCACCTATAAGGATGTCGTTGTCTATAGTGAGATTCATCGCAGCGGCCCAGCGAACAAATAGATTTCTAAAAACGCCCGACCTAGCAAAGATCATACGCACTTCAATCAATCGATATTACCACAGAATCTTAACTTGCTTGACGAAGTGGGTGAGCTAACCCTAACTCAATAGACGGGAAGGTAAGTGGCCGGCTGTGTGGACGTGAGAAATCTACGACTTGCGTTCAAATACGGTGATATTACAGGCTGCGGGGCCAGCTGCACCGTCTGAGAGAACAATTTCTGAACGGCGAAGAGAGATAGCTAGACCCAGCCGGCTACGGGTAATAGCGATTTTTCTAGTACGCGTATTCGAGCCCGAATTAGTTATTACGAACACACCATCCTGAACTCCACTTCTAGTGACTAAGCAATCGTGAAGCTTACCCTTTATAAGCATCTTCACAGCGCTACAGGCACCCAACCCATCTACCGAGGATAGGCAGTCAAGCAACTGAGCCTTCTCTTCGCTTTCGGCATAAGCGTCATTTATCGGTTCGCCATTTATTAGCTGCGCTATTTCGTTTAAGTCTTCGGCATTTAAAATACTTTCTCCCGAGGGGCTAACAGTAGCCTCGGGCTCTATGCGAGCAGCAATCTCAATGGCACTTTCTCTAAATGAAGGCCGAAGTGGGGTTACCTTTCCTGAGAGATGATTTTTGAGCGCATTGATAAACCGCTCTTCATCGACAATAGAAACCCTTAGCAATCGCAGGCCCTGGCTTAATTTTTCAACGAGCAACGACTCATCAAATTTACTCGTTTTCATCTGACCCGCACTGCACAGCGCCAGCAACTGCAAAACATGCTCTGCCTCTTGCCACTCAAGACTAGACACACCTTTGTTGAGGCCAATTAGCAGCAACACCATGCGCCAATGCTCTTCGGCCATCCGCTGTACGAAATCAGGCACATCGGCACTTGATCGAACTACTTGTAAGGCATCATTCACGGATGATTCAACCACTTTAGAATCAGGCCTGATCTGCTGAGAATCAGATGTTAAATTGTACTCAGTTACCTTGCTTGGCGTGCAGCTACGAGCAACCGGCATATGAAAAGAAGACGACGATGAATAGAGGCGGTCCACGAACTGTTTGTTATCAATGTTGTTCAAGATACTGATGCTATCTAGGAAAAGTTTTTCCATTTTCATGAGGAAATGTTGCTCGAACAATTTCATGAATGCCAATCGAATCTCTAGATCAATTTTGATTACATCTTGGGCCTCGACAAACCCGAGAAGCACTGATGAAATAAGTGTATTGCCGCGGAGTAGATGCTTGTCTTTTTTAGTTTCTATTGTAGAAATAAGACTTTCAATCTGCTTCATGTAGGCCGAGTAGCGCTTATTTGCTTTTCGCGCCATGGTGCTGATTGCAAGCTCAATCTCCATGCTCTCAAAAATAACCGCCGATTCTGAATTCTGTCGTGACTGTGGCGAGGAATAGTCAAACTGGGAATTGCCACGCTCCATATTATTCGAGGCAGTATCGAGAAAGGTTTGTTCGAACAAGACTTGCTTGGCGCGGATCTCTCTCATCGCACCTAAGTAGTCGCTACACTCTGCGAACTGACCTTGCTTGCCTGCCTCAAAAACGAAGTCATCGACTTCGTCGAAGAAGCTATCAGCCAATTGATTCATCTGCTTGCGCAGTCGCTGCCTTAACGCCCAGCCAGCTTTCTCAACCAGCGCTGTATCCGCAGATCGAAATTTAGTAGCTTGGTTTGCCATCGAGACTATGGACATGTTTTTTTATGCTAAGCGCGCTATTTATGGGTGTTTCGAGATTTCTTATATCACTTGGCTCTTGGGTGAAGCATGACCCTGTTCACAGACCGAGAAATTAACTGCCATATTGAATAAATTCAACCGCTTGCCTCGTCAATATTATTCAAAAAACATGACTGAGTTCACAACTTCCTATTCCAAGTGGGATGAGACATAATCCTCAAAATGTCTTATCCCCCGACAAAAAACAAACCCCCACCGGGCAAACGCATTGGCCAAGGCATGCTAATCTTCAGTTTCGCGCTTGGGCTAGGCGGCCTAACATTCTTCTTTGACGATCAAATTCAGAAACAGATAAACCCGAATCAGAACCCGCTGTCGATGGAGTTAAATTCAGGGGTACGGGAAGTCGTTTTGCAGCAAAATAGACAGGGACACTATGTGGCAAGCGGCACCGTGAACAATGTGCCGGTCCTCTTTCTACTGGACACTGGAGCCACCGACGTCGCAATACCTGAGTCAATTGCCTTAGCCGCCGGCCTGCAACGCGGGAAAATATCACGAGCATCGACAGCGAATGGCGTGATCTCCGTCTATTCAACTCGGGTTGCCAAATTGACCCTTGGCAACATAGTTCTCGAAGATGTCAACGCCAGCATCACTACAAGCATGCTCGGCGATACAATCCTACTTGGAATGAGCGCGTTGCGTCAGGTGGAATTTAGTCAACGCGGCGGCGAATTGACCCTTCGACACTACCCGGAGTCTTAAGAGAACATGCCCCCTACCGTCCCCGTCGATATAGCTAAGCTCGTCACTTTTTGCCTGCAAGAGGATGTTGGCGCAGGCGACATCACTGCGGAGCTCATCTCAATTGATAAAACAATTTCGGCAAAAATAATAAGCAGAGATAACGGTATTTTTTGTGGCCGACCCTGGGCAGACGAGGTGATGCAACAAGTGGATAGCTCGCTCACAATAAACTGGAAGATCAAAGAGGGAGCCGAACTCTCCCCCGGTCAGACTCTCGTCCAAATTTCTGGTTCGGCACGCAGCATTCTAACCGCTGAGCGAACCGCATTAAATTTCCTGCAAACACTTTCTGCTGTTTCTACAATGAGCCAGTACTATGCATCTATGGTGCGACACACATCGGTGAAATTACTGGACACAAGAAAAACCCTACCGAGCCTGCGCTCAGCACAGAAATACGCAGTTCGTATAGGAGGATGTTTCAATCACCGCATGGGGTTATTTGACGCCTTTCTGATCAAGGAAAACCACATCGCCGCCTGTGGTGGTATTGATGCAGCCATATCTAAAGCCAAAGCTCTCTACCCCAGCAAACCTGTTGAGATAGAGGTGCAGAATTTAGATGAGTTGGAACTGGCTATATCTGCAGAAGCAGACATCGTAATGCTCGACAACTTCGATTACAGCGACCTGGTGAATGCCGTAAAATTGAATGCTGGGCGCTTAAAACTAGAGGCTTCCGGGGGCATTGAGTCGGATAAATTGGTATCTATCGCTGAAACTGGCGTAGACTATATTTCACTAGGCGCGCTGACTAAGAATTGCCAGGCTACAGACCTTTCACTATTAATAGAGTAATGATGACCTCGAGAATTCATCAAAGTTGGGCAGACGCTAAAATATAGGGGGAATCGATGCAATACAAAGCCTTTTGTAAAAATCTACTCTCAGTCGGACTACTGCTAATTCCTGCAGTGGCATCAAGTCATGGTGGGAATATCGACATCAATGGCGGGCACTATTACGGCCGCTCTTATCACTGCCATTTGACCGGCTGCGAAATGCCGGACACATTCAGCATCGGCAGGGCTCGAAGAGACGGCCTCTCTACTAATCGTCGTGCT